>DATDBL010000001.1:0-23227 GCA_036524855.1 Aldersonia sp.
GGCAATCCCTTCAACAACGGCAACCCCTACGAACTCGACGGCTCCTGCTCCGGATTCGTCGTCAACCCCGACGGCTACATCGCGACCGCCGGGCACTGCGTCGACGTCGGGCCGGAGGGCCTCCGCGACGAGTACATCCAGCAGGCCGCAACCCAGGCGAACGCCAACCGTCCGTCGGTCAGCTTCGAGGACTTCTACCAGTTCGGCGTGATGAACTGGACGGTCGAGGGGACCACCAAGGGCTCGCCGATCGACCTGCAGGTGCTGGTGCATCTCGGTGGCGACCCGAACAGCGAGCCGCTGCCGGCGCGTGTGGTCGACTACCGCTCGCTCGGCCAGGGCGATGTCGCGCTGCTGAAGGTCGAGGCGCACGACCTGCCGTCGAGCCAGCTCGCCACGGATCAGGACGTCCGCATCGGCGACCAGGTGCTCTCGGTAGGCTATCCCGCCAGCACCGACCTGGTGACCGACCAGTCCGCCGAGCCCTCCAACAAGGAGGGGGCGATCAGCTCCAAGAAGACCCAGGGCAGCGTCCCCGTCTATGAGATCAGCGCCGCGGTGTCGCCCGGCATGAGCGGCGGGCCGACGGTGTCGACCGACGGTCGTGTCATGGGCGTCAACAGCTTCACCATCCGCGGCGAGTCGCAGCCGTTCAACTTCATTGCACCCGCAGCGGGGCTGTCCGAGATGATGAAGCGCAACGGCGTCGAGTCGGCGATGGCGCCGGTCGACCAGGACTACCGCGACGGACTCAGCGCGTTCTACGCCGGCCGATACACCGAGGCGATCGCCAACTTCGACAAGGCCGCGTCGCTGTCGCCCGGACACGCCCGCGCCGAAGAGATGAAGACGACCGCCGCGCAGATGCGCGACAAGTACGGCGACTGGGGTGTGCCCACGACCGACCGTGAGATGTGGTACTTCATCGGCGCCGGCATCGCGGCGGCGGTGGCGGTCGCGCTGGCAACCATCGTGATCCTGCGTCGACGCCGTCGCGCCACGGTCGCGGCAGCGACCGAGCCGACGCCCGGACCCGCGGCCGCGCAGGCGCCGATCCCGTTCGCCGACACCGCCGCCGAGCCCACCCTGCTCATGAGTTCGCCGGACACCGGCAGCGATCCCGCCGCCGCTGGCGTGACGACGATGGACCCACCCACCACGACCGGCGGCTACTGCGCTGGCTGCGGGACCAAGGCCGCGCCGGGCGACCGGTTCTGCCGCGGCTGCGGGGGCGCGCTGTAGGTACGACGTGAGTGGTTGTGGAGCAGCGGCAATTCCCCGTCGCTTCGCTCGCCCCGATGGACTCCACAACCACTCACAGGCGCGCAGCGCCTTCGCGGGTACTGTTCGTTGGCGATGCTTATTCGTCTGCTGCGCACGTATACGTACCCCTACCGCAGGCAACTGCTGGGGGTCGTGCTGCTGCAACTCGTCGCCGTGATCGCGTCGTTGTATCTGCCCAGCCTCAACGCCGACATCATCGATTACGGGGTCACCAAGGGCGACATCGACTACATCTGGTCCACCGGGATGCTGATGCTGGCGGTGAGCCTGGTGCAGATCACGTGCTCGGTCGGTTCGGTGTACCTCGGCGCCAAGGTCGCGATGGCCGCCGGCCGCGACCTGCGCGGTGCGGTGCTGCACCAGGTCGGCACGTTCTCGGCGCGGGAGGTCGGGCAGTTCGGGGCGCCGTCGTTGATCACCCGCAACACCAACGACGTGCAGCAGGTGCAGATGCTGATCTTGATGAGCGCGTTCATCCTGGTGATGGCGCCGACCATGTGTGTCGGCGGCATCATTATGGCGGTGCGTGAGGACCTGCGGCTATCCTGGATCCTGGTGGTCGCGGTGCCGGCGCTGGCGATCTCGATGGGCGTGATCATCGCGAAGATGGTGCCCGGGTTCCGCCTCATGCAGACCCGCATCGACGCAGTCAACCGGGTACTGCGCGAACAGATCACCGGCATCCGCGTGGTGCGCGCATTCGTCCGGGAACGGCAGGAGAACTGGCGCTTCGGGATCGCCAACACCGAACTGACCGAGGCGGCGCTGCGGGTCGGGCGGCTGATGGCGCTGATGTTCCCGGCCGTCATGCTGATCAGCAACCTCACCAGCGTCGCGGTGATCTGGTTCGGCGGCCACGAGATCGACGCCGGCAACATGCAGATCGGCTCGCTCAGCGCGATGCTCAGCTACATCATGCTGATCCTGATGTCGGTGATGATGGCGTCGTTTCTGGCGATGATGGCGCCGCGCGCGGCGGTGTGCGCAGACCGGATCGCGGAGGTGCTCGACACCGAGACGTCGGTGGTGCCGCCGACCCACCCCGAGCCCTTCCGCGCCGACCCCGGATTCGTCGAGTTCTCCGCCGCCGAGTTCTGCTACCCGGGCGCCGACGAGCCGGTGCTGCGCGGGATCAGCTTCCGCGCCGACCCCGGGCAGACCACCGCGATCATCGGCGCGACCGGGTCGGGAAAGAGCACGCTGCTCAACCTGATTCCGCGTCTCGTCGACGTCACCGACGGCGCGGTGTACGTCGGGGAGACCGACGTGCGCAACCTCGACCCCGAACTGCTGCGCTCCCAGGTCGGGCTCGTGCCGCAGAAGCCGTACCTGTTCTCCGGCACCATCGCCACCAACCTGCGCTACGGCAACCCCGACGCCACCGACGACGAGCTGTGGCGCTGCCTCGAGATCGCGCAGGCGGCCGATTTCGTACGCGCCATGCCCGAGGGGTTGAACACCCCGGTCGCGCAGGGCGGCACGACGGTCTCGGGCGGTCAGCGCCAACGCCTCGCGATCGCCCGCGCGCTGGTGAAGCGACCGAAGATCTACCTGTTCGACGACTCCTTCTCCGCCCTCGACCTCGCCACCGACGCCCGGCTGCGGGCCGCGCTCGAACCGGTCACCGCCGACGCATGCGTGATCATCGTCGCGCAGCGGGTGTCCACGATCCGCGACGCCGAACGGATCGTCGTGCTCGAGGACGGCGCGATCGTCGGGGTGGGTAGGCACCGGCAACTGCTCGACGAGTGCCCGACCTACGCGGAAATCGTCGACTCCCAACTCGCGGTCGGAGACGCCCGATGACGCGGCCGGGGATGCCGGCGCCGAACGCGCCGGGCAGCAAGCCGAAGTCGTTCAAGCCGTCCATGAAGCGGCTGCTGCGACGGCTCGCGCCCGAGCGGGTGTGGTTGTTCGCGATCGTCGTGCTCGCGGTGATCAGCGTCGTGTTCAACGTGCTCGGTCCACAGCTGCTCGGCAATGCGACCAACCTCATCTTCAACGGTGTCGTCGGCGGGCAGTTGCCCGCGGGAATCACCAAGCAGCAGGCGGTCGACGGGTTGCGTGCGGACGGGCAGAACCAGCTCGCCGACATGCTGTCCGGAATGAACGTCGTTCCCGGCGTCGGGGTGGATTTCACCGCGGTCGGGCGCACGCTGTTGCTGGTCGTCGCGCTGTATCTGGCCGCAGCCGTGTTCGCTTGGCTGCAGGGCTACTTGCTCAACATCGTCATCCAGCGCACCATCCGACGGATGCGCCGCGACATCGAAGCCAAGATCCACCGGCTGCCGCTGAGCTACTTCGACAACTCGCCGCGCGGCGACCTGCTCAGCCGGGTCACCAACGACGTCGACAACATCTCCCAGGGCCTGCAGCAGACGGTCAGCCAGCTGCTGGTGTCAGTGCTGACCGTGATTGGCATCCTCGTCATGATGCTGTGGATCTCGCCGCTGCTCGCGCTCATCGCGATCCTCACCGTCCCCGCCGCGATCGTCGTGACCGCGCAGATCGCGAAGCGTTCCAAGCCGCACTTCGTGGACCAGTGGCGCCACACCGGCGTCCTCAACGCGCAGGTCGAGGAGGCCTACACCGGCCACGAACTGGTCCAGGCGTTCGGTCGCGGCCGCGAGGTCGAGCAGGCCTTCGACGAGACGAACGAACAGCTCTATCAGGTCAGCTACCGCGCACAGTTCATCTCGGGCCTGATCATGCCGATGATCATGTTCCTCGGCAACGTCAACTACGTGCTCGTCGCGGTGGTCGGCGGGCTGCGGGTGGCCAACGGTCAACTCAGCCTCGGCGAGGTACAGGCGTTCATCCAGTACTCGCGCCAGTTCACTCAGCCGTTGACGCAGATCGGATCGATGGTGAACCTGCTGCAGTCGGCGGTCGCGTCGGCGGAACGGGTGTTCGAGGTGCTCGACGCCGACGAACAGTCGCCCGACCCGGACCCCGACACCACCCCCGACGCCGACCGCGGTCATGTCGTGTTCGACGACGTCTCGTTCCGCTACCACCCCGACCGTCCGCTGATCGAGCACCTGTCGCTGGAGGCGTGCCCGGGGCAGGTGGTCGCGATCGTCGGCCCCACTGGCGCCGGCAAGACGACACTGGTCAACCTGATCATGCGGTTCTACGAGGTGGATTCCGGGACCATCAGCATCGACGGCGTCGGCACCGCCGCGATGAGCCGCGACCACCTCCGCTCCCGGATCGGCATGGTGCTGCAGGACACGTGGCTGTTCGGCGGCACCATCCGGGAGAACATCGCCTACGGCAGCGTCAACGCCACCGAGGAACAGATCCTCGAGGCCGCCCGCGCTGCGTACGTGGACCGGTTCGTGCACTCGCTGTCAAACGGCTACGACACCGTCATCGATGAGGAGGGATCCGGCGTCAGCGCGGGGGAGAAGCAGCTCATCACGATCGCGCGGGCGTTCCTCGCAGACCCGACCATCCTCATCCTCGATGAGGCCACCAGCTCCGTCGACACCCGCACCGAGCTGCTGGTGCAGCACGCCACCGCGGCGTTGCGCAGCGACCGCACCAGCTTCGTCATAGCGCACCGGCTCTCCACGATCCGCGACGCGAATCTGATCGTCGTCATGGAGGACGGCCAGATCGTCGAGCAGGGCACCCACGAGGACCTGCTCGCCGCGCGGGGGGCCTACTACCGGCTGTACAACAGCCAGTTCGTCGGCGCCGCGGTCGAGGCCTGATGGGCGGGTTCGACTTCACCGTCGGCACCCGGCTCGACGGCAGGCACGGCCGCACCGGCACCATCCGCACCCCGCACGGCGAGATCCGCACGCCCGCATTCGTGCCGGTCGGCACGCAGGCGACGGTGAAGGCGGTGCTGCCGGAGACGATGCGCGAACTCGGCGCGCAGGCCCTGCTCGCCAACGCCTATCACCTCTACCTGCGCCCGGGACCGGACATCGTCGACGAGGCCGGCGGGCTCGGCGCGTTCATGAACTGGGACGGTCCGACCTTCACCGACAGCGGCGGATTCCAGGTGATGTCGCTGGGCGTCGGGTTCAAGAAGGTGCTCGCGATGGAGTCGGTCGGGGTGAGCTCCGACGACGTCATCGCGAAGGGCAAGGAGCGCTTGGCGCATGTCGACGACGACGGGGTGACGTTCAAGTCGCACGTCGACGGGTCGCGCCACCGGTTCACCCCCGAGGTGTCGATGCGGATCCAGCACCAGCTGGGTGCGGACATCATCTTCGCCTTCGACGAGCTCACCACCCTGATGAACACCCGTGACTACCAGGAACGGTCGGTGGCGCGCACCCACGCGTGGGCAAAGCGTTGCCTCGACGAGCACCACCGGCTCACCGTCGAGCGCGCGCACCGGCCGTATCAGGCGCTGTTCGGGGTGATCCAGGGCGCGCAGTACGAGGACCTGCGCCGGCAGGCGTGCCGCGGGCTGGCGGCGCTGACCGGCCCCGACGGCGGCGGCTTCGATGGTTATGGCATCGGCGGGGCGCTGGAGAAACACAGCCTCGGCGAGATCGTCGGCTGGTGCTGCGACGAGCTACCCGAGGACCGGCCCCGGCACATGCTCGGGATCAGCGAGCCGGAGGACGTGTTCGTGGCGGTCGCGAACGGTGCCGACACCTTCGACTGCGTGAACCCGTCGCGGGTCGCGCGCAACGCGGCGGTGTACACGCTCGACGGTCGGTACAACATCGACGGCTCCCGCTACCGTCGCGACTTCACCCCGATCGATCCGGACTGCGACTGCTACACCTGCGCGCACTACACCCGCGCCTACGTCCACCACCTGTTCCGGGCGAAGGAGATGCTGGCCTCGACGCTGTGCACCATCCACAACCAGCGGTTCACGATCCGGCTCGTCGATCGGGTGCGCGACGCGATCGACCGCGGGGACTTCGATCAGTTCCAGAGCGAGACGTTGGCCCGCTGGGGCGCGTAGGTCGGCTCCCGCTTCTTGATATAGGCGATGACGCGGTAGGTGATCGGCATGACCGCCACCTCGACGAGCGTCTTCCACAGGAATCCGACGATCACGTAGTTGACGAAGTCGGTCCAGGTGCTGATGCCGATGGCGCCCGCCGCGATCGAGCAGAAGATCAGAGTGTCACCGAGCTCGCCCACGACGGTCGAGCCGATCAGCCGCGCCCACAGGTGCCGTTCGCGGGTGCGTTCCTTGATCAGCACCAGCGTCAGCGAGTTGAGGGTCTGCCCGACCAGGTACCCGGCGAGACCGGCGACCACCAGGCGCGGCACGACGCCGAGCACGGTCTCGAACGCGACCTGGTTCTCGTAGAACGATGCAGGCGGGAGTTCGGTGGCGACCCAGAAGCAGAAGGTCGCCAGCAGCAGCGCGCCGAATCCGATGTAGATCGCGCGGCGGGTGGGCCCGAAGCCGTACACCTCGCTGAGCACGTCGCCGATGATGTAGGCGAGCGGGAACAGGAAGAACGCGCCGTCGGTGTTGATCGGCAGGATCTGCAACGGGCCGAGGGTGACGTCGAAGTCGGTGAAGAACGCGACGCCCTTGGTGGCACAGACGTTGGAGATGATCAGCGTCGCGGTGAACACGGCGACGAGGATCGGGTAGTAGCCGCGGGTGACGTGCGCGAAGGAGGCAGTCTCGGCGGGTGGGGCGGTGCGGTCGGACACGCGGCGAGTCTAGGGGGTGAAGATCCAGGGGTCGCGCGGGAGGCGGTCGGGGTCGAAACCGGGGAGCAGGTCGTGCGGGTCGTCGGTTTCCCGCAAGCCCAGGGATTTCGCGAGCGCTGCGAGCACCTCGGCAGGGGTCTCGCCCAGCTGCTTCCGGTCCGTGAGCGTGACCGCGCCGTCGCGCTTGGCGAGGCGTTTGTGCTCGGCGTTGAGCACGAGCGGGACGTGCGCGTACTGCGGTGTCGGCAGGTCGAGCAGGTGCGCCAGGTAGGCCTGGCGGGGGCTCGACGGCAGCAGGTCGTCGCCGCGGACCACCTGGTCGACGCCCTGCTCGGCGTCGTCGACCACCACCGCGAGGTTGTAGGCGGGGGTGCCGTCGCCGCGCCGCAGGACCATGTCGTCGACGACGCCGGTGAAGTGGCCGTGCAGCCGGTCGTGGATGGTGAACTCGGTGGTGTCGGCGCGCAGGCGCAGCGCCGGCGGCCGGTCGGGGTCGCGGCGTTGCGCGCGTTGGGCATCGGTGAGGTCGCGGCAGGTGCCGGGATAGGCGCCCTGCGGGGCGTGCGGCGCGGCCGGGGCCTGCTGGATCTCGCGGCGGGTGCAGTAGCACTCGTACACCCGGCCCCTGTGCGTCAGGTCGGCGATGGCGTCGGCATAGAGCGGCAGCCGTTGGCTCTGGTGGACGACCTCGCCGTCCCAGTCCAGTCCGAGCGCGGCGAGGTCGGCGAGCTGGCGCTGTTCCGCGCCGGCGCGGACGCGGTCGAGGTCCTCCACACGCATGAGGAACGCCCGGCTGGTGGATCGGGCGAACAGCCACGCCAGCAGCGCGGTGCGCAGGTTCCCCAGGTGCAGGTCGCCGGACGGGCTGGGGGCGAAGCGGCCAGCGGGAGTGCGGTCACCGGTCGTCGTCACCCGGCCGATTCTGCCGGTACCGGGCCGGCGTACATATTGCACCTGATGTTGCGCTTAAATGCGCGTCAACTATCGGCGTAAGCTTTGCATTATGAGTAAACGGGTGAGTTTGATCCTCCGCGATGTCGACGAAGCCGCCATCGCACCGTTCCTGAGTGCCGACACCACGCAGTTCGAGGTTTTGCGGCAGTGGGTTGCGCAGCGCGGCGATCCCGACATCCGGTCGGAGGCCGGCGCACTGCGTGCACTGCTACATGCCGGCGTCGAAGCCCTGCGTGACGATGTCCTCGACGCGGGGTACGCCGAACTGGCCGCAGAATTCCACGGGGACACCGAACGAGCCGAGCGCCGCACAGCACGCGACCGCTACGCCGCCCGCACCGACACCTCCCTGTGAACAGGGCCATGTGCGGTCAGGTGTTCCGCGTGGACCTCGGGCACGGCCGCAAACCATGGGTGGTGCTCAGCAACAACGCACGCAATCGCAACCTGGACACGGTGCTCGCCGCCCGCATCACCACGACCAGCCGGAATGCCCACGTTCCCACCGTCGTCGCGCTGGACAGCACCGATCCACTCGTCGGCTACGTGCTCGTCGACGACATCATGCAGCTCTACCACGACGAGCTGACCAGCCCAGTCGGCGCGCTCTCACCCGCCACCATGCATCAGATCAGCTCCGCGCTTCGAATAGCACTCCCCTGACGTCGCGACACCGACCGAATGGCCGCTGACACTCCGAGAAACCGGGCCAGACGGGCGTGATCAACGACTTCAAGGCGCCGTGGCCCCGATGTCCCTGCTACGACCCGAGCGCGTGACCGAGCGCGTAGGCGACCGCGTCCTTGCGGCTCAGGGCCGTGCCGCGGCGGAATTGCTTGTCGTACTCGGTTTCTCCGAGTGCCGCCCGACACCGTTGTTCGCACGCGGCGTGGTGTGGGTGCTCACCGAGGATGCTCGCTGCGTGAGCGCCGATCTCGCGCCAGAACTGCTGCGCGGCGCCCAGCAGGACGGCCGCGCGGTGTTCGTGGTGGCGGTCGGCTTCGACCCACGCCAGTACCTGCAGGCTGCGGGCCGCGGCGATGGGGTCGTCGGCCTTGCTCGACAGCCGCAGCCCGTGCTCGAGAATCGACACCGCCTGCTCGGGGTCGCCCTGCCGCCACGCGGCCCAGCCCCCGATCGAGCAGGATCGCCCGCGGTAGACCCGCTCGCTGTGTTCGTCGGTGAGAGCGACCAACCTCTGGTGGCAGCTACCCGCGTTCGGCGGGTCGTCGAGCAACATGTGACTCATGGCGAGCGCGAACAGGCCACCGACGTGGACGAAGAGAGAGTGTCGGTGCTGCGCGGCCACGACCGCGGCGTCGAGCGCATCGACGGCGCGGGCCGGCTCGCCGCGGTAGAGGGCGGTCGACCCGGCGGCGTACAGCGCGAAGACCGCGAGTTCGTCGTCGCCGGGGAGCTGCGCGGTGTCGGCGGCGGCGGCGGCGAACCGCATTGTCGACAGCGGGAAGTCGCCCTGCATGGCGGCGAACACGCTGGACAGGTAGAGCGCCTTGGCGTGCGCCGCGGTGGGCGTGTCGTGCGGAACGACAACGGTGCGGTCGAGCCAGATACGGGCTTCGCTGAGTAGCCCGCGGGCGAGCCACAGCGGCAGCAGCGTGGTGACGATGCGGAGTCCGGATTCCGTCTCGTCCGGGTCGTCGAGGCAGAAGCTCAGGGCGTCACGGAAGTTCGGCCGTTCCCGGTCGAGCCGGGCGATCCACTTCAACTGTCGGGTGCTGATCCAGTCCGCGTCGGCCTGCGCAGCGAGCTGCTCGTACCAGTCGCGGTGTCGCCGCCGCATGGTGGCGTCTTCGTCGTTGTCGCGCAGCCGCTGTTGCCCGTAATCGCGCAGGATGTCCAGTATCCGGTAGCGGACGTCGGTGGCGGTGTCTTCGCGGGTCAGGATCGACTTGTCGACCAGTGCGGTCACCAAATCGAGCAGGTCGTCGGGAAGGGGGTCGCCGGCGCAGACGGCTTCCACGGCGTCGAGACCGAAGCTGCCGGCGAACACCGACAACCGGGCCCACAGCCGCTGCTCGGCGCCGGTACACAACTCGTAGCTCCAGTCGATGCACAGCCGCATGGTCTGTTGCCGGCTGGGGGCGACCCGGCTGCCGCCGGTCAGGATTCGGTATCGGTCGGTCAGTCGGTCGAGGATCTGCTCGACGGACATGACGCGCACCCGGGCGGCGGCGAGTTCGATCGGCAACGGCAGGCCGTCGAGGCGCCGACAGATCTGTGCCACCGTGGCCCGGTTGTCGTCGGTGATCTCGAATCCCGGGGCGGCGAGGGCGGCGCGTTGGGTGAACAGGGCAACCGCGTCGTCACCGGGCAGTCCCGGACGCCAGGCGTCGTCGGGAACCGCCATCGGCGCGACCCGAAGGATCTCCTCCCCGCCGACCCCGAGCGGTTCGCGGCCGGTCGCCAGGATCTGCACGCCCGGGCAGGTGCGCAACACCGTATCGGCCAGCGCCGCCGCTGCATCCACGACGTGCTCGCAGTTGTCCAGGACGAGCAGGAGCTGTTTGTCGGCCAGATGTTCGGCGAGCACCGCGGTGGGGTCTTGGGCGGCTTGGTTGTGCAGCCCGAGCGCGGCCGAGACGGCGCTCGGCGCCAGGCCCGCGTCGGGCAGTTCGCCGAGTTCCACCAGCCACACGCCGTCGGTGAACCCGCCTCGCGAGTCGGCGGCGACGCGCAGCGCGAGCCGGGTCTTGCCGACGCCCCCGATGCCGGTCAGCGTCAGCAGCCGGGCCGTGGACAACAGGCGGTCGGCTTCGCCGAGTTCGTGGTGGCGGCCGACGAAGCTGGTCAGGGCGGTCGGGAGGTTACCGGTTCGGTTGCGCACCCGGATCGGCATCGACCGGCTCCAGTCGGGCAGTGATGCCGCCGAGGTGGCGGCGGCACCCGCCGACGGCGGGGCGAGGGCGGTGGCGCGCGCCGCGGATGTGTCCGGTGGCTCGGTCATGGCGGCGGTGCTCGCAGGGGCGGGGCTCGTTGCGACGGCGATCGGGACGGGCAGGTCGTCGACCGGCAGTCGGTGACGGCGTTGCGCGTCGCGCAGCAGCTCGCCGAACGCGGCGGCGGTGGCGGGCCGATCGCGCGCGTCGCGGGCCATCGCCTGTTCGAGCAGCCCGCAGATGTCGTCCGGGACGTCGTCCAGGTGCAGGTCAGGCAGCGGCTGGGTGGTGATGCGGAGGAACTGGGCGACGACCTGCTCGCCTTCCTGGCGTTCGAAGGGGGCGTGGCCGGTGATGGCGCAGAACAGGGTCGCCCCGAGGCTGTAGACGTCGGATGCAGAGGTCGGCGGGTCACCGGCGAGCACCTCGGGGGCGGTGAACGCCGGCGAGCCGGTGACGGTGCCTGCGCTGGTCTGGAACGCCCCGGCCATGTGCGCGATGCCGAAATCGGTGAGCTGCGGTTCCCCGTAGTCAGTGATCAGGATGTTCGCCGGTTTCACATCGCGGTGCAGCACGCCGAGCCGGTGTGCGGTCTCGAGCGCGCCGGACATCTTCACGCCAAGCCGAAGGGCGTCCGCCCACGCCCGGGGGCCGTCGCGGCGGATGCGGGTGTCCAACGAATCCAGCGGGTAATACGGCATGACGAGGTACGGCGATCCGCGCTCGGAGGTGCCGACCTGCAGGATGTGCACGATATTCGGATGACCGGACAGCCGGCCCATCGCCCGCTGTTCGCGCAGGAACCGTTCGAGGTTGTCCGGGTCGACGCTCGACGTCAGCACCTTCACGGCCACGTCGCGGTCCAGGGATCCTTGCCGGCAGCGGAATACGACGCCGAATCCGCCGCGTCCGATCTCACGGGCGTCGTCGAATCCGGCCGCACGCAACTCCGCCGCCTGCGCGACGGATGTGTCGCGCCGCGGTGCGCGGACGTCGCCGTCGACCATCGCCTACTTCGATCCGGTCGGATACTCGGATGAATCTGTCCTCGTCAACCCTACCGGTGCCGGGCGGTGGTTCGGACGGCGTTGGTGTCGCGAGCACTCCGCCGAGGAACTGGCTGGGTTTGTGTCAGCGGGCGACGTTGGCGCCGGCCTTCAAGGCGCCTAGCTTGCGCAGGCCCGCCGGGTACAGATGCTTGCCGACTACCAGCGCGACGATCGCGGCGAGGTACACCAGCGGCGACAGTTGAAGCGCCGCACGCAGTCCGATGTGGTCGGCGAGGATACCGACGACGAACGGCCCCAAGGCGAGGCCGAGCAGGTTGTTGGCGACGGTGGCCGTGCCCATCGCCGAGGCGCGGACCGAGGGGTGGGTGAGGTTGGCGACGATCGCGGCCATCGGGCCGGATGACCCGGCGGAGAAGAACGCGCCGACACCGATCAGGGTCAACTGCACCGGGCCGGTTTCGAGGCGGAACCCGACTGACAGGCACACCAGCGCGACGCCGCAGAAGACGACGGCCGCGGTCCACCGACGGGTGAGGTCGTCGCGGGCGACGCGGTCGGTGATGACGCCGCAGACCACCATGCCGCTGCCGATGAAGAGCACGACGATCGAGGCGACGACGCCCGCCTTGTCGGGAGCCAGGTCGTAATACCGGTTGAAGAAGCTCGGCATCCACGCCAGCAGCACCGCGGCGGTGAACAACTGCAGGCCACCACCGAGGTAGGCGCACAGCACGGCGGGGTTGGTGAACAGGCTCGACACCGGGGCGCGGAACTTCTGCGCCGGTGCGCCTGCGGTCGCCGCCGGCGGATCGTCGACGGCGTACTGAGCCAGCTTGTGTTCGCTGACGAACGCGCGAAACAGCGCCACGAGGATCAGCCCGAAGACCGCCATGGCCGCAAAGGACCACCGCCAGTTCAGATGCACGGCGATGACCGCGCCCAGCGCGACGCCGATCACCGAGCCGAACGAGCCGCCGGCCATGAACGCGCCGCTGAGGGAGGCGTGCACCCGGGGCGCGAACACGCTGAGCACCACCGCGATTCCCACGCTGCCGTAGGCGGCCTCACCGACGCCGACGAGGAAGCGCGCCCCGAGCATCTGCTCGAAGCTGGCGGCCAGCGCGCACAGCAGGGTGGCCACACTCCACAGCACGGCCATGAGCACGAGGCTCCTGACCCGACCCCACCGGTCGGCGAGCAATGACAACGGCAGGGTGAGCAGACCGACCATCAGGGCGACGATGCTGGTCAGCGACGCGAGTTGGGAATCCGTCAGGGCCCATTCGGCTTTGAGGAACGGAAAGACGGCGCTGAGAACCTGCCGCGTCATGTAGTCCGACAGCAACAGCCCGAACGTCAGGGCGAAGACGATCCACGGATACCTCCGTGAACCCGTGTTCGGGCCGGCCGGCGGGGTGCCGGACGGACTCTCCGCGGCGAAGGGATGCATTCCCATGGGTGCTCCTACCGGCGATGGTAGCCGTCGGCGGGGAATTGAGGTAGCAGGACCGCGCAGAAGGGGAACGAGACGTGGGATGGCCGCGCGATGACGCGCGTGGTGAAACCTACTCGAGTAGCCATCCCGTCGCGCTGGGAAGGGAAGTGAGCCGCAGGATTGCTCGCCGGAGACGACGAGGCCTGTGGCTCGCGTCGTCTCCGGCGCCCCCGGGATCGAAGCGTCCGTTCAGGAGGTGAGCAGCGGACCATACTTCTGGCGGGCCGCCTCCCCGGACGTGCCGACCTCGGCGCCGATCGTCGACCACGGCAGGCCGCGCTTGCGGGCCGCGACGATGTGGTCGACGAGTTGACGCTCGGCTTCGGCGCGGGCGACCACCGCGGCGCGCAGCTCGGCGAGCGCGGCCGGGTCCCGGCGGTCCCCCTCTCGGGGTTCGTAGTCCTCGAACCGCTTCGCGAGTTCGTCGGCGTGCGCAAGGATGTCCTTCGTTGTGCGTGGCACATTCATCACCTCGGGTAGCTTGGTCGGGCCTTCATGGCGTGGACGATCACGTGGGCGTCGGTGCTGGAGCCGATCTCCAGCAGCGTCGCGTCGAGCGCTGGTCCGACGAGCATGATGAATCCCTCGCCGAGATCGAACGCGCTGATCGCGTTGTTGAACGCGTGCACCATGTCGCCGGAGTCGATACCGTGCTTGAAAGCACTCTCGGCGATGACTGGCTCCGACTGCACCATTCCAAGTTACCTTGCCAAGCGTCGGACTGCAAGCTAACTTGTCACCTCGACTATTTTTCGAGTCTACGACTTCCTACCGAACTCATGCGCACTGGCGCAGCGCACGAGGCTTCCGTTCATGAACGGAGCGTCGGAGAGCGCCGACATGGTGCTCGAGCACCTCGACGAGATGGGCCCCTGCACTACAAACCACGCATCGCTAGGCGCAGGTCCACTGAGTCATTCGACCCGTTACCAAAGGGTGAGGGATAACCTCGCCGCTTCGGCACATTTGATCCGCTCTTCGATGCGATCCGGATCCTCGCCGCGGGCGAGGCTTGCCAAGATCGCGGCAGCGATGGCGCGGGTACGCGGGATCACCCCGCACTCGAACTGGTAGGCCAACAGGTGCGCGGGCACGCTGTTCTCCCTCCGCGTCCGCGGTGCTGTTATCGGCAGGGTAGGGCGGTATCCGACACGAATAGTACGGGTGGTCAGGAAATTGACAACGTTCCAGGAAAGCCACGTCAACTCCTCAGCTACTGCGGCGGTTTCCCCAGTTCCTGGAGAAGTGGCGGGAGTTCCGGACATCCGGGTACGAGGGGCTGGAGATCGTCCAAAGAGAACCTACGGTCACCTCTCGCCGGCGACCATGAGGTTCTCGAAGATTGTCGCGTTGGCCATGCCGCCGCCTTCGCACATGGTCTGTAGTCCGTAGCGGATGCCGTTGGCGCGCATGTGGTGGACGAGGGTTGTGGCCAGGCGCGCACCCGAGCCGCCGAGCGGATGACCGAGTGCGATCGCCCCACCGAGCACGTTGACCCGGTCCTCCGGGGCTCCGGTCGCCCGAAGCCAGGCGCCCACGACGCTGGCGAAGGCCTCGTTGACCTCGAACGCTCCGATGTCGTGGAGGTCCAGGCCGGCCCGGTCGAGCACCCGTGCGGTGGCGGGGATGGGCCCGGCGAGCATGGTGACGGGGTCGTCGCCGACGACGGTTGCGGTGTGTATGCGTGCCAGCGGGGTCAGCCCGAGCCGGCGGGCGTGGTCGCCGGACATCACCAGCACCGCGGCCGCGCCGTCGGAGATCTGCGAGGCGTTGCCCGCGGTGATCCGGCCATCCTCGGCGAAGGGCGCCTTCAGTTGGCCGAGCTTGTCGAGTGTCGACTCGCGGCGGATGCCCTCGTCCGCGGTGAACTTCGTCCCGTCCGGCGCGGTCACCGGCACGATCTCGCCGTCGAAGCTTCCGTCGTCGGTGGCGTGGGCGGCGCGCTGGTGTGAGCGCAGGCTGTACTCGTCGAGCCAGCCGCGGCTCAGTTCGTAGCGGGCGGCGAGGATCTCGGCGCCGCGGCCCTGGTTGAACTCGATGCCCTCGTACCGGCGTCGGATCGCGTCGCTGTTCGGGTCGCCGAGGCCGACGCGACGCGCCGACCCCATCGGGATCCGGGTCATCGACTCGACGCCGCCGGCGACCGCGATGTCGTACTGCCCGGAGATGACGCCCGCGGCGGCGAAATGCAGTGCCTGCTGGCTGGATCCGCACTGCCGCTCGATCGTGGTGCCCGGCACCGACTCCGGCCATCCGGCGGCCAGCACCGCGTTGCGCGCGATGTTCCCGGCCTGTTCGCCGACCTGGCCGACGCACCCCCACACGACGTCGTCGACCGTCCCGGCGTCGATCCCGGCGCGGTCGAGCAGCGCGCCCAGGACGGTCGCGGACAGGTCGACGGGGTGGACCTGCGCGAGGCCGCCGTTGCGCCGCCCGATGGGCGTGCGGACGGCCTCGACGATGACTGCATCACGCATGGTGTGTTCCTGTTCTCTCGGTCCCGGCGTTCGTCCGGGGATTCGTCGCTGACTCGGTCGCCGACCCGGGTGCCGGGTCGGTCATCGGGGCGGTCATCGGGGCGCCATCCGGATCGCGCCGTCGAGCCGGATCGTCTCGCCGTTGAGCATGCCGTTCTCGATGATGTGCGTGGCGAGGGAAGCGAACTCGGCCGGATCACCGAGCCGCTGCGGGTGCGGCACCGCCGCGGCCAGCGCGTCGCGGATGTCGTCGCGGGCGTTCAGCAGCAGCGGGGTGGCGAACACGCCGGGCGCGATCGTGCACACCCGGATGCCGACGCTGGCAAGGTCGCGGGCGGCCGGCAGGGTCATGCCGACGACGCCGGCCTTGGAGGTGGCGTAGTTGATCTGCCCGATCTGCCCCTCGAAGGCGGCGACGGACGCGGTGAGCACCACCGCGCCGCGATCGCCGTCGAGGGTCTCGTTGGCGGCCATCGTCTCGGCCGCGAACCGCAGCAGGTTGAAGGTGCCGATGACGTTGAGTCGGATCACCGACTCGAACGGCTCGAGGTCGGCGGCCTTGCCGTCCTTGGTGAGGATGCGCATGGGCCGACCGCGGCCGGCGCAGTGCACGACGGCCCGCACCGGGCCGCGCTCGGCGGCGTCGGCGAACGCGGCCGCGACGGCCTCGGAGTCGGTGACGTCGGTGGGTACGAACCGGGCCGCCGGGCCCAGCGCCTCGGCCTGCTCGAGCCGGCCGAGCCGGGCAAGTCGAGCAGGGTGACGGTGGCGCCGGACTCGATCAGGCGGGTGGCGGTGGCCAGGCCGAGGCCGGAGGCACCTCCGGTGACGACGGCGTTGATGTCCTTGATCTGCATGGGGGATTGGTCCTTCGAGTGTTCGCGGATACGGGTGGGAGGCTCAGAGCCCCATCGACTTCGAGATGACGCTCTTCATGACCTCGCTCGTGCCGCCGAAGATCCGGGTGACCCGGGCGTCGGCGTACAGCCGCGCGATCGGGTACTCGCTCATGTAGCCGTAGCCGCCGTGCACCTGCAGGCACTTGTCGATGACCCGCGCCTGCACCTCGGTGCAGAACAGCTTCACCTTGGCCGCGTCGGCAGGGGTGAGGGTGCCGTTGTCCAGCGCGATCAGCGCCTGGTCGACCAGCGCCTGCCCGGCCTGCAGTTCGGTCGCGCACTCGGCGAGCACGAATTTGGTGTTCTGGAAGTCGGCCAGCGCCTTGCCGAAGACCAGGCGCTCCTTGGCGTAGTCGATGGCGAGGTTCACCGCGGCGGTGGCGGTGGCCAGACCGGTGATCGCGATCGACAGCCGCTCCTGCGGCAGGTTGTGGGCGAGCATGCCGAACGCCTTGCCCTCCTCGCCGAGTAGGTTCCGCGCCGGCACGCGGACGTTGTCGAACGTCAGTTCGGCGGTGTCGGACGACTTCATGCCGATCTTGTGCAGGTTGCGACCGCGAATGAAGCCCGGCATGTCACCCTCGACGACCAGTAGCGACAGGCCCTTGCGGCGGTTGTCGGGATCCTTCGAGGTGCGCGCCACCACGATCACCAGGTCGGCGTTGATGCCGCCGGTGATGAAGGTCTTGTTGCCGTTGAGGATCCAGTCGTCGCCGTCCCGGACGGCGGTGGTGGTCACACCGGCCAGGTCGGAACCGATGCCGGGCTCGGTCATCGCGATCGCGCTGACCAGACCGCCGTCGGCGAAGCCGGGGAACCAGCGGTCGCGCTGCTCCTCGTCGGCGTACTCGAGAAAGTAGGGCAGCACGGTGTTCAGGTGCACCTGGAACCCGCCGAGCGAGGCCGCCGCGTAACCGATCTCCTCGTAGACGACGGTGTTGAACAGGAAGCTGTCGATGCCGCCGCCGCCGTACTGCTCGGGCACCTGCAGCCCGTTGATCCCGATTTCTGCCGTCTTCTTGTAGAAGTCGCGGGGGATGAAACCGGCGGCCTCCCAGTCGGGCAGGTTCGGGGTGATCTCCTTGGCGATGAACTGGCGGACGGCGTCGCGGAAGGCTTCGTGGTCTTCGGTGAAGATGGTGCGCTGCATGGTGATTCCTTCTTGGAAGTTGGTGATGGCGGCAGGTTGGTGTCGGTGTCTAGCGGACGCCGACGATCTTGTCGGCGACCAGCGCGTCGACCGTGGCGGTGGGGTAGCCGAGCTCGGCGAGCAGCTCGGCGGTGTGCTGGCCGAGGTCCGGGTCGCCATCGCTGGAGAGCTTGGGCATGCTGCCCAGGTGCCAGGGCGATCCGAGAGCAGTGCTCGGGACCCCGTCGGTGCCGCTGACCTCGAGGAACAACCCGGACGCGTCCACGTCCGCGCTCCGCATGGCCTCGGGGTAGGTGTTGATCCTGCCCGCGACAACGCCGTTGGTGGTCAGCAGCTCCATCGCCTCGTCGCTCGTCATCGTCGAGAACGCGCGTCGCAGCTCGACCAGCATCGCCTGCCGGTTCGCCACCCGCAGGGTGTTGTTCGCGAAGCGCGGGTCCTCGGCGAGATCGGGGCGCCCGATGAGGCGGCACAGTCGGGTGAAGTGCACCTCCGAGTAGGCGGACAGGACCAGGCTGCCGTCCTTGGTCGTCATCACGTCGGCGGCGGGGGCGATGCTGGGCTGCCCGTTGCCCTTGCGGACGGGTTCCTCACCGGTGATCAGGTACTGGCCCCAGTTCGTGCCCTGCAGGTGGATCGCGACCTCGAGCAGCGAGACCTCGACGGTGTCGCCCTCGCCGGTGCGCAGCCGGCGTACATAGGCCGCCAGGATCGCCTGGGCGCAGACGTAACCGGAGGCGGCGTCGACGATCTGGGACCCGACCTTCTGCGGCTCGCTGTCGGCCTCGCCGGTGACCCACATCATCCCGCTCTCGGCCTGCGCCGCGATGTCGAGCCCGGGCCGGAACTTCGACGGTCCGTGCAGGCCGAATCCGCTGACGGTGGCGTAGACCATCCAGGGGTGGGCCGCGAGGACATCCTCGGCGCCGAGACCGAACGACTCCATGACGCCGGGGCGCAGGTTCTGCACGACGATGTCGGCGCTCGCGATCAGCTTGCGCGCGATCTCCTGCGCCTGCGGGTCCTTCAGGTCCAGCGCCATGGCACGCTTGCCGCGGTTGTAGTTCTGCAGCATGGCCTTGCCTGCCGGGCCGATGCCGCGGGCGGACTCGCCGTGCAGCGGCTCCACCTTGATCACGTCGGCGCCGAGGTCGACCAGGATCTGGGTCGCGGCCGGCGCGGCGATGAACTGTCCGAAGTCGACGACGCGAACACCGTCCAGGGGCTTGTTGATGATCATGCTGTCTCCTCGACTCGGCAGCGGATGAGGGCGATGTCGCGCTCGGGGTTGACCAGGAACACGGCGATCGCTGCGCCGACGATCATCAGGGCGCCGCTGGACTGGAAGCCGATCGCGTAGCCGGTGATCTTGTCGACGGACGAGCCGACGGCGAAGCCGAGCACGAGGGGCGCCACCATCCCGGAGATGCTCGCGACCGCCGAGAGCATGCCGAGCACCATTCCGCGCTTCTTCGCCTGGACGACGTCGGCGATCGCCGAGAGCGCGACGCCGAAGGCCGCGGTGTTCAGCGAGAACGCGAGTGTGATCAGGACAAGCTGCAGGTTGCCCTGCTGGAGCAGCGTGAACCCGGCCATCGCGATCCCGGCGCCCGCGACGAGGGCCGCGCTGAGGTAGCCGCGGGCGACCCGGCGGGAGACACCCCGCGAGATCAGCCGGCCGGAGAACCAGCCCGCGCCGATGGCGCCGATGGCGGCGAGCCCGTAGGGCAGCATCATGAGCTGGCCGGCGGTGGCCGTGTCGTAGCCCAGGCCCTCCTGGAGGTAGACGGGCAGCCAGGCGATCTTCAGGGTGGTGGACCAGTACGAGCTGAACATCAGTACCGCGATGCCGACGACGGTGCCGGTCTTCAGGATCGTCTTGTACGGGGCGTCGACCGTCTCGACCACGACCTTCGAGACCGGAGCCGCGCCGCCGTCGCCTGAGCTGCGGCCGAGGATCAGCCAAGCCACCGCCCACAGGACGCCCATCGCGATGAGCACGTAGAACGCGGCGTGCCAGTCCCAGTGGAAGATGATCCAGGTGAGCAACGGCGCGGCGATCAGGGTGCCGATCGAGGCTCCCGCGGAGACGAAGCCGCCCGCCATGGCCCGCTTCTCCGGCGGGAACCAGGAGTGCGCGGCGTGATTGGCCAGCGCGAACGCGGGCCCCTCGCCGAAGCCCAGGATCACGCGGCAGGCGATCAGGACGCCGAAGCCGACCGAGCCGAGCAGCGGGATCATCGTGGCGACCCACAGCAACATCAGTCCGGCCAGCAGCCAGCGGATGTTCACCCGCGAGGAGAGCCAGCCGAAGAACAGGGCACCGGCGGCGAACAGCCAGAAGAAGCTGCTCTGCAACAGCCCGAACTGCTGCGAACTCAGTCCCAGGTCCTTCTGGATCTGCACACCGGCGAAGGCGATGACGGACTTGTCCGCGTGGTTGATGAGCATGAAGACGACCAGGAGGCCGACGACAATCCAGGCGCGGCGCGCCCGCGTCGACCGCGGCGGTCGCGCCGACGCAGTCGTCGGCAGTGTTGTCTGAGTCATGAGGGTCCCTTCGGACGAACGACATGGGGCACCGGCGCGCGGGAGGGTCCGAAGGCGACTGCCTGTGGTGGATCCGACTCGCGCCGCGACGGTGTGATCGGGTACACACCATTCAAGGCGAGAGAACCGATTGGGTCAAAGACCAAGAAAGTAGGAAACCTACTGCAATTGCCTATGTGTTGACGGCGTGCGGGCGTTGTCCTCGCGGATCAGTCGATCGCCCTCGTCGCGGGTCAGTTTCGCCGCGTCGACCAGGGACAGTCCGTCGGCCATGTGCGCGGCGACGCTGCGGGCGAATGTCTCGAAGGAGTCCCGGGCACACGCCAGGAACTCGGTCGAGGCCACCGAAATTCGCCCCGGCCGGCGGACCACGCCCATCCGGCGGGTCAGCCGCGGCGAGAGTTCGCGCACCGCCGCGCCCCGTGACATCGCGTCGAGTGCGCTGCGCAGCGCCACGATCGACACCCCGCCACCCGCGACGACGATCGGCAGCACGGTGCCCCGCTGACGCACTTCCACCGCGACGTCGGGTTCGACGCCGTGCGAGCGCAACGAGTGGTCGATGAAATCCCGGGTCGCTGTGCCTTTTTCGCCCATGACGAAAGGCACCCGGGTCAGTTTCTCGATGGGCACCGGGTCCGGCCACCGGGCGTCGGTGCCGGGCGGACACACCAACACGAGCTGTTGGTCGATCAGCTCCTCGCCCTCGAGGTCCTCGGTGGGCAGGGGCAGCGTGAGTACCCCGAGTTCGCACGCCCCCGACCGGATCAGCGACACGACGTCGGCGGTCTCGTCGCGCTCCTCGATGTGGAACCGAACGTCGGGGTACTGCCGGCGGAACTTGGCGACCCAGACCGACAGCGGATCCGAGGACAGGTCCGACAGTGAGGCGATGTCGATCCGGCCGCCGCGCATCGCCCCGACATCGCGCACGAGGTTCCCGGCCGATTCCACCTCACGCAGGATGGTGCGCGCGGGCCCGACGAGCGTCTCGCCGGCGGGGGACAGCACCAGGCCCCGGCCGACGCGATGGAACAACTCGACGCCCAGGTCCCTCTCGAGCTTGCGCACCGCCTGCGACAGCGAAGGCTGCGCGACGCGCAGCTGTGCCGCGGCGCGGGTGACCCCGCCGCAGTCGACGACGGCGAGGAAGTACTCCATCTGGCGCAGGTCCATCATCCGAATCTAGAGGCAGTGACGCCGCCCGGATTTGTGTCAGGCCGCGGTCGTCGTGTTCGGCTCCGGGTCCGACGGCCGGATCCGAGCCTGGGGACAGCGGTTGCTACAGGCTGGGAGAACGCAGGCGGGCCTTGTCCCGCTCGGGGTTGGCGAAGACGAGCGCAACGATCGCGGCCACGACGCAGATCGCGCCCAGGATCTGGAACGAGAGTGCATAACCGTCCGCGGGCGTCGCCGCGGCATCGACGATCAGGCCGGTGGCAAAGGGCGCGATGAGACCGCCCACGGCCATGAGCGCCAGGAAGATGCCGAGTGTTCCCGCGGTCTGCCGCGGCGGGCAGATCGTCGAGATCGCCGAGGTGATCAGCGGGGCGGTCGGGGTCGTGAGCCCGTATCCGAGCGAGACCGCGGCCACGGCGAGCGCCGGGGTATCGATGGCGGGCAGGGCGAACAGGATGA
The DNA here is from genome assembly GCA_036524855.1 of Aldersonia sp. GTDB lineage: Bacteria > Actinomycetota > Actinomycetes > Mycobacteriales > Mycobacteriaceae > Aldersonia. Next base: position 22,004 of record DATDBL010000001.1, read on the forward strand.
CACCGCCGAGGATCACGCCGACCGCCGCCATGCCGATCCGGACGGTTCTGGCCGTGGCTCCCCGCGCCAGGAGTCGGTCACTGAGGAACGAGGACACCACCATCATGGGGAAGGATGCGAGGCTCGGGATCGCGAACATCGTGCCCGCCTGGAGCTGGCTGTAGCCGAGTCCGGTCTGGAAATACGAGGGCAGCCAGGTGAGGACCACGGTCACCAGCGCGTAGACGCACATGGCGAGCAGCGCGCAGCTGAGGAAGGTGCGGGTGATGAAGATGCGGATCCAGGGCACGTTCGGCTCGGGTTCGGCCGCGAGGAATCCGTCGGGTTCGCCCTCGCCGTCGATCGTGTGCGCGGCCTCGGCCTCGTGCTTGTTTGCCGAGATGTAGGGCCCCTGGCTCCAGGTCGCCAGCCACACCACACACCAGAGCACACCGACGACCGAGAGCGACAGTACGGCCGCGCGCCATCCATGGGCGACGGCGACCCAGGCGAGCACCGGTGCGACGGCGATCTTCGCGATCGACGCCGAGCCTGCCAGCAGGGAACTCGGCAACCCACGCTTGTCCGGCGCATGCCAGGAATAGGTGGCGGTGTACCCCAGGGCGGAGCTGGGTCCTTCCGCGAGGCCGAGGAACATCCGGCTCACGACGAGGACGCCGAACGTCGCCACGACCGCCAGCGGCACCATCGCCGCCGCCCAGCAGAGCGCCAGGACCACCAGGCACCACCGCAGCGACATCCACTTCGCCAGGGCACCCGCGAAGAACCCGCCGATGGTGAACGCGACGAAGAACAGGCTGCCGACCAGCCCGATCTGCGCGGAAGTCAGCCCCAGCTCGTTCTTGAGCGGTACGGCGATGATGCCGTAGACCGCCTTGTCGCCCCAGTTGACGGTGGTAAGCAGGACGAGCATGCCGGTCATGCCCCACGCTTTTCGCCTCGACTCCCCCATGCCGGGTGACACGGGCGACGGGGCGACGGCGCCGCCGGCCGGGGTCGCGTCGCTGGATCGGGTCACGGTGGTCCTTTCCTGACGGACACAGCGGGCTGAGTCTGTTTCTGATTATTCGAGGGTCAGCCGCACTCCGCCATAACGTCCTCGCCGAAGGAAAGGCTGCCGCCGCTACCGAGGATCCAGTCGACGTTGGCCGACCACGCGGTTTCGTCGATCTTCGGGCTCCACGAGCGATGGGTTTCGTCCCAGATCCGCCCGGCACTCTCGGT
>DATDBL010000002.1:0-18355 GCA_036524855.1 Aldersonia sp.
CCAGCGACTGGTTCAGTACCTGGCGTTTGTCGCGAGTGCCACTGCGTTCCTCGCCGGGTCCGGACTGACGGCAACTCAGGGTGGCGGACGGGGAGTCGGCTTCTTCATCGTTGCAGGCGCTGCGACTCTCCTTATTCTCGCGGTGATCGCACTGACCGTATCGGTCTTGGCTCCAAACGCCTCGAGGGTCGCGCGGGCCGCGAGTGCGTATTCGATAGTCGAGGGCCACATCGAAGTCGACATACCGACGAACGAGGGTCATCTGCTGCGGAACCTCGCGCTATTGAACGACCAGTCTGTGGCGGAGAACGCTCAGGTTCTGAAGAAGCTCCGTTCGCGGTACGTCTCGGCAATAGCATTGGGCGCCCTCCAACTTGCTCTGCTGGTCGCATTGGTATGGTTCTGGGCCTAGTTCGGGCTTGTTGGCCGGGCGGTCGAGGGCGCCGGCGACAAGAAGATCCAGGTCATCAAGGTCGTCCGCGAGATCGTCTCCGGCCTCGGCCTGAAGGAGGCGAAGGACCTCGTCGAGAGCGCCCCGAAGCCGATCCTGGAGAAGGTCGCGAAGGACGCCGCCGACGCCGCCAAGGAGAAGCTCGAGGCTGCCCGCGCGAGCGTCAGCGTCAAGTAGCTCGCACGCCGCATTGTCCGGAAGAGAGTTCCCACCGGCCTTTTGCAGGATCGTGACTGTGTTGCCGATGCCGACCGATCGGGTGTTGGTCTCAGACAATCACCGTTCCTACGGCACGCCCCGCGTGCACGAACACGGGGCGTCCCTTGCCCTATGCTGCACATCGACTCGGCCCAGATGAGGCCGACTGGCCGAACGCGAGACCAACACTGCACAGCGGTTGGAGGAGGCACGAACCCATGTCCTGGCTCGGCGAAGTCAGTGCACTGGAGGAAGCACTGCGATGACGACCGTGTCCTGTGACACGTCTCCGGTGATTCGGCCGGATCGCCCCTCACCGATGAGCTGGGTGCGCTTCGACCGCAGCTGCCGCGATGTGGCATCGCTGCAGGACGTGCGCGGGCAGCCTTGTTGCTGCGGACAAAACGAAACCCCGGTGATGTGGCCATGGCCAGGGATCACTCCGGGGTCTTCGCCGATCAGTTTACAGCGTGTCGAGCGGGGCGTACATGTCGCCGGATGACGGCGCGTCACCGAGCAGCACCGCGCTGCTCGTCCAACGGCACCTTTCCGCGCGGCGGCTGGCGACCTATGTGCACGCCTCCGAGCGGAGACTTGGAGCGCGGACTGCTGCTCTACCGTTGGAATGCCGCGGTGTCCGGCGCGCTCTGGGAGTCTCTGGGACACGGCGAGGTGGTGCTGCGCAATGCCATCCACGACGCCCTCACCGCCCGCCACCTGCGGCTCGGCCGACCAGGACAGTGGTACGACGACCCCGCCGGCGAACTCGAGCACCACGCCCGGCAGGACATCGCCACAGCCCAGCGCAGGCTGCAGCGCGCCGGCGCGCCCCTGCTGCCCGGCAAGATCGTTGCCGAACTGTCCTTCGGGTTCTGGCGCTTTCTGCTCGCCCGCCGGTACACCGCCAACTTGTGGCCCGCGATCCGTCCGGCGTTCCCGCACCTGCCCGGCCGTGACCGTCGCCTGCTCGAGGAACCCGTGACACGCCTGCATCGGCTCCGCAACCGGGTCGCTCACCACGAACCGCTCATCCATGAGGACCTCGCTGCCCGACTCTCCGACCTCGCCGGCATCCTCGATGCCGTTGAACCCGCGTTACGGTCCTGGGTTCAATCCGACAGTCGCCTGCCCGCGATCCTCGAACAGCGCCCGTGAGCCACCACCGTTCCGTAATCGGGCCAACACGACGGCCGGTCGGTGCGCTTAGTTCAGCTCCCGGGGCCGGATGCCTTCGCCGTGAAGTGCTCGTATGACATCCTCGACATCCATCGAACGCAGCGTGGCGATGGTTTGTGCGGACACGACGTTCTCGACATAACCGTGGATGGATCGGGCGAGGAGTTTCTGCGGTGCCCGTCGGCTGTTCGACTGCACTTGCAGTGATTCGTACTGATCCGACCAGCCGAACCGGGCGGCAAGCCCCGGTGTCATCAGGGTCATCCATCGCTGCTTCGTCTCGGAGTCGATACGGTCGGCGTCGTGCAACGCGATTGCCGCCATAGCCGGTGATACTCCGAACAGCTGCACGACCTTCGACAAAGCGCCGAGATCAACCGGACGGCCGGCGTCGACCACCTCCTGCAACCCGGCGACGGGGACAAGCAGGTGACGGGCAAAGGCGTCTGCTCGGATCTCCTCGAACGGGCGGGCGCTCACCGGCGCGACACTCGGCACGGCGGTCCAGTCCGCGAACACCACATGAGCCAGCTCGTGGGCGAGGGTGCTGCGTTGCCGCATCGGGTGTGAGGTGCGGGCGACGGCAATGAATACCGCATCCCGGAACGGATCACGCATGGTCAGACCGTGCTCGTCCGGGCCGACGCCGAGTACCGCGACGTCGTTGCCGGTGGTCTGCTCGATGAGGGCGACCAAGTCGCCGAGCGGTTGGATTCCAAGGCGATGTGCCTTCCGGAACTTCTCGGCGGCGGCCCGTCCTTCTGTCTCGGCGCTCACGCCGTGGCGCCGATACCTTGGTCGTCGAGGTATGCGTCCAGCTCCAAGTAGTGCAGCAGAGTGTCGCGCATCTGCTCCATGCTCGCGCCGTTCGTCGCCCGAGCGGCGTACTCGACACGGTCAGCCACCGTGGATGCTCCGGACAGCTCTGCAACAGTGCAGCCGGTCGCTGCAGCAATCGCAAGAAGCTCGTTGACCTTCACCGCTCGAACACCCTTTATGACCCGACTCAGGGTGGGCTGCGAGATGCCTGTCTCCTGTGCGATGGCGCGCTGGCTCATGTTCGCCGCGTCCAGAGCACGTTCGATCCGTTCTCCGACCGACCCTGGTCCCATGATGCCACCTCCCTGAATCACTACGCATCGATGTGATTCAGTGTACCGCCCAGCGATAGCGGCCAGCTGTTTGCACCCTTACTTACTTTTCAGTAAGTTGACCCGCGCCCAGCACCCACGATCGCTCGCTGTGATGTCGACGGTCGGTACGGCCGTGAGGCGATGGTGTCGGAGTCATACGCTATACAGTGACCCGTACCACACCGAGGAGGACCGGGCTGTACTGGCACGGCAGTACTGAAGGGTGAGGGGCCAGCATGGGTGTTGAGGTCAGTACCGACGGCGTCACCAAGCGCTTCGGATCCCAGACGATCTGGCAGGACGTCACGCTGACGCTGCCGACCGGTGAGGTCAGCGCGATGCTGGGGCCGTCCGGCACGGGCAAGTCGGTGTTCCTTAAGACCCTGATCGGGCTGCTGAAGCCCGAGGAGGGCAGCATCTACATCGACGGCACCGACATCACCACCTGCAGCCACAAGGAGCTCTACGAGATTCGCAGGTTGTTCGGCGTGTTGTTCCAGGACGGTGCACTGTTCGGCTCGATGGACCTGTTCGACAACGTCGCCTTCCCGCTGCGGGAGCACACCAAGAAGACCGAGTCCGAGATCCGCGACATCGTCATGGAGAAGATGGAGCTGGTCGGCCTGCTCGGTGCCGAGCACAAACTCCCCGGCGAGATCTCCGGCGGTATGCGCAAGCGCGCCGGCCTCGCCCGTGCCCTGGTGCTCGATCCGCAGATCATCCTCGTCGACGAGCCCGATTCGGGCCTCGACCCGGTGCGCACCACGTACCTGGCGCAGTTGCTGATCGACATCAACGCCCAGATCGACGCGACGATCCTCATCGTCACGCACAACATCAACCTCGCGCGCACGGTGCCCGACAACATCGGCATGCTGTTCCGCCGCCACCTCGTCATGTTCGGTCCGCGCGAGGTGCTGTTGACCAGCGACGAGCCGGTCGTCAAGCAGTTCCTCAACGGCCGGATGATCGGCCCGATCGGCATGAGCGAGGAGAAGGACGAGACGCAGATGGCGCGCGAGCAGGCCCTCGTCGACGCCGGCCATCACCAGGGCGGCGCTGAGGAGGTCGAGGGCATCATCCCGCAGATGCGGGCCACCCCGGGCATGCCCCGGCGGCAGGCCGTCGACCGCCGGCGTGAGCGGGTCCGGGAGGTCATGCACACGCTGCCGCCGGAGGCGCAGCAGGCGATCCAGGACGATCTCGCAACCGCGGATCGGGACGACGCCGACGCAGCTGACACAGTCGAATTCCCGGCATATGCCGATCAGCCGACCGGGACCGGTCGGTAACCGGCATGGGGGGAGCCGTCCAAGCAAAGCTGCTTCGACCGGCAATGGCGGGACTCGCGCAGGCGGGCAACATCTTCGCGCTGTTCGTCGACGTGGTGCGCAAGCTGTTCGTGCGCCCGTTCCAGTGGCGCGAGTTCATCGAGCAGTCCTGGTTCATCGCCAGCGTCTCGATCCTGCCGACCGCGCTCGTCGCGATCCCGTTCGGTGCGGTCGTCTCGCTACAGACCGGGTCGCTGATCAAGCAACTCGGCGCCGAGTCGTTCACCGGTGCGGCCAGCGTGCTCGCGACCGTGCAGCAGGCCGCGCCGGTGGTCACCGCGCTGCTCATCGCGGGCGCGGCCGGGTCCGCCGTCGCCGCCGACCTCGGGTCGCGCACCATCCGCGAGGAGATCGACGCGATGGAGGTGCTCGGCATCGACCCGATCCAGCGCCTCGTCGTCCCGCGGGTGCTGGGCATGACGCTCGTTGCGCTGCTGCTCAACGGACTGGTGTCGGTGGTCGGCATCGCCGGCGGCTACTTCTTCAACGTGCTGCTCCAAGGCGGTACGCCGGGCGCCTACCTCGCGTCGTTCTCGGCGCTCGCGCAGCTGCCCGACCTGTGGGTCGGCGAGATCAAGGCCGCGATCTTCGGCATCCTCGCCGGCGTCATCGCCTGCTACAAGGGGCTGCACCCGGCCGCCGGCCCGAAGGGCGTCGGCGACGCGGTGAACCAGTCGGTGGTCATCACCTTCCTCGTGCTGTTCTTCGCGAACCTGGTGCTCACCCTGGTCTACCTGCAGATCGTCCCGGCCAAGGGGGCGTGAGATGACCGTCGCCCGCGGCCGACACGACCGCGCCCTCGCCCGCGTCCGCGCTGCCGCCCGCGCCCCGCTGAACGTCGTCGACCGCGCCGGCGAGCAGATGTCGTTCTACAGCCGCGCGATCGCGTGGGCGCCGCGCACGCTGGTGCACTACCGCAAGGAGTTGCTGCGCCTGCTCGCCGAGGTCACCTTCGGCAGCGGCGCGCTCGCGGTGATCGGCGGCACCGTCGGCGTGATCCTGCTGATGTCCGGCGCGGTCGGCGTCGTCGTCGGCCTGCAGGGCTTCGCGGCCCTCGACCAGTTGGGCAGCTCGGTGCTCACCGGCTTCCTGTCCGCCTACATCAACACCCGCGAAATCGCGCCGCTGGTGACGGGGCTGGCGCTGTCCGCGACCGTCGGGTGCGGGTTCACCGCGCAGTTGGGCGCCATGCGGATCTCCGAGGAGATCGACGCACTCGAGGTGATGGCCGTCCCCAGCGTGCCGTTCCTGGTGACCACTCGCGTGATCGCCGGATTCATCGCGGTCATCCCGCTCTACATCGTCGGCCTGCTCTCGGCGTTCATCGCGTCGCGCCTGGTCAACACCTGGTTCAACGGCCAGTCCAGCGGCTCCTACGACCACTACTTCAACCTGTTCCTGCCGCCCCAGGACGTGCTTTATTCGTTCCTGAAGGTGCTGGTCTTCGCGTTCGTCATCATCCTGATCCACTGCTACTACGGCTTCCACGCCACCGGTGGCCCGGCCGGGGTCGGCGTCGCGGTGGGCCGGGCGGTGCGCGCGTCGATCGTCGTGATCAACATCCTCGATTTCTTCCTCAGCCTCGCCATCTGGGGCACCACGACGACGGTGCGGGTGGCCGGATGATCCACACCCCGTCCACCCTGCGCAAACGCGTCCTCGGCCTGGCGTTCTTCCTGGTCGTCACGCTGTTCGTGTGGGGCAGCATCGCGATGTACAACAAGGACTTCCGCAAGACCGTGGACGTCGACCTGATCACCGACAGCGTCGGCAACGCGCTGCCGCAGAACGCGGATGTGAAGGTGCGCGGCGTCGTCGTCGGCGATGTGCGTTCGGCCGAACCGGACGGCGCGCAGGTGCGGGCGGTGATGGCGCTCGACCCGAACGAGGTCGACAAGATCCCCTCCAACGTCACCGCTCGGCTGCTGCCCAAGACGCTGTTCGGCGAACGCTACGTCGACCTCGTCGTGCCGGAGGAGCAGAGCCCGCAGCCGCTGCAGGCCGGCGACACCGTGTACCAGGACGCCAGCGGCAACGCCGTCGAGGTCAGCCAACTGCTCGACGACCTGCTGCCGCTGCTGCAGGCCGTGCCGCCGCAGGATCTCGCCAACACACTCGGCGCATTGTCGCAGGCGCTCGACGGGCGCGGCGACGACCTCGGGCTCACCTTCGAGCGGCTCAACACGATCTTCGGTCAGATCAACACCGAGCTGCCGAACCTGCAACAGGCGCTGCGCGGGTTCGCGACCTTCACCGAGACCTACACCGACGCCGCGCCGCTGCTCATCGACGCGCTCGACAACTTGCGCACCACCAACGCTACGATCGTGACGCGCCGGCCGCAGATCGACGCCCTGCTCGCCAGCGTCACCGCGACCGCGCCGACCACCGCCGACTTCCTCGCCGCCAACCGCGACAACATCGTCTCGATCGCCGCGAACTCGCAGGAGGCGCTGGACCTGCTTGCGACCTACTCGCCGAGCTACGTGTGCGTCCTGGCGAACTTCGCCCAGCTCAAGCCGCGAATCGACCGGCTGATGGGGCTCGGCACGCCGTACAACGGGCCGCACGTCACGATCGAGATCACCAACCCGCGCGGGCGCTACCTGCCGAACCAGGACGAGCCCCGCTGGTTCGACACCCGGGGCCCGTGGTGCGAGCCCGAGCCCCCGCTCGGCGTCGACCCCGGCCAGTACGCGGGCCCGGGCGGGTCGATCAACGACGGCTCCTACCAGCCGCCCACGCGCAACCCCGGCCCCGACCTCCCGACCCTGCCGGTGCCCGACTTCACCTACACTCCCGCCGCCTCCCAACAGCCCACCTCGGTCGGCTCGCCCATGGAACTCGGCACGCTCGGCGCGATCTACGGCGGTGCGACCGGCCTCGCGCCACAGGACGTGCCGCAGTGGACCGTCGCCCTCGGTGCGCCCACCATGCGCGGGCAGGAGGTGAGCCTGCAATGAGGGGGCTGACCGGACCGCTGGTCAAGCTCGGCATCTTCGCGCTCGTGACCATCGTCGCCACCACCATGCTCGCGGTGTCCATCGCGAACTACGGCGGCGGTGGCTCGACGTTCAAGGCCCGTTTCTCCGACGTGACGTCGCTGAACACCGGCGACGAGGTCCGCATCGCGGGAGTGCGGGTCGGCAAGGTGACCGGCATCGAGATCGTCGACCACAACGAGGCGCAGGTCGAGTTCGCGCTCACCGACCGGGACTGGCTGCCGGCCAGCGTCATCGCGTCGATCCGATTCCGAAACCTGGTGGGACAGCGCTACATCGCGCTCGATCAGGGTGTCGGGCAGCAGGGCTACAAGCTCAACGCAGGCGAGACCATCCCGATCGATCAGACCAACCCCGCGGTGAACCTGACGACGCTGTTCAACGGGTTCCGCCCGCTGTTTGCGACCCTGTCCGCCGAAGACGTCAACAAGCTGTCCTTCGAGATCATCCAGGTGTTCCAGGGCGAGGGCGGCACCGTCGCGGACCTGGTGTCGAGCACCGCGAGCCTCACCAACCGGATCGCCGACAAGGACGCCGTGATCGGGCGGCTCATCACCAACCTCACCGCGGTGCTGGACACCGTCAACGCCCGCGACGACGAACTCGACGACATGATCGTCAAGACGCAGCAACTCGTCAGCGGTCTCGCGGACAGCCGCACCACCATCGGGGATTCGGTGACGTCGCTGGCCAACCTCACCGACGCGACCGCGGACCTGCTCGAACCGGTGCGGTCCTCGCTGCAGGGTTCGATCGCGGGGCTCAACGAGCTCACCGGCGTGCTCGCGAGCCGTCAGGACGAGGTGAACACGGCGCTGGCGAACTTGCCGATCAAGATGGACAAGCTCGGCAAGGTCGGCTCCTACGGCTCGTGGTTCCAGTTCTATCTGTGCGGCCTCGACATCGTCGCCGGTCCCGGCGCCGCCGACGCGCCGCAACTGAACATCCCCGGCTACCTGCCGACGATCAACCAGCCGCTGTACTCGAACGCCGCGCCGCGCTGCAACCAGGGCGGTGGTGGGTAGTGGCTGCGTTGCAGGAAAGACACAGAAGTGCCGCGCAGATCGGCGGCATCGGCCTGCTGCTGATCGGGCTGGTGACGCTGTCGGTGTTCTTCATCGACTCGCTGCCGATCATCGGCGCCGGCACGAAATACACCGCCGAGTTCAGCGAGGCGGCCGGGTTGCGCGACGGCGACGAGGTGCGGATCGCGGGCGTGAAGGTCGGGCAGGTCTCCGACATCCGCCTCGACGGCGACAAGGTGCTCGTCGACTTCCGCACCAGGGACGCGTGGGTCGGCAACACCACCACCGCCTCGATCCAGATCAAGACCGTGCTCGGGCTCAAGTACCTCGCGCTCGACCCGAGGGGTACCGACACACTCAACCCGCGCGATCCGATTCCGTTGTCGCGCACCGCCTCTCCCTACGACGTGATCGACGCGTTCAGCGCCGCCGCGACCACCGTCGGCGAGATCGACACCGACCAGCTTGCGCAGAGCATGGAAGTGCTCTCGGAGGCGTTCTCGGGCACGCCGCCGGAGATCCGCGGCGCGATCGACGGGGTCGCGCGCCTGTCGAACACGCTCGCGAAGCGGGACCTCGAACTGCAGAAGCTGTTCGCGGCCACGAAGCAGACGACGCAGGTGCTCGCCGACCGCAGCGCCGAGTTCGAGCAGATCCTCGCCCGCGGCGGCGAACTGCTCGCCGAGTTGAACGCACGCCAGCAGTCGATCTCCCTGCTGCTGGTCAGCACGCAGCGGCTCTCGACCCAGCTGAGCGCGTTCGTCGCGGAGAACGAGGCGCAGATCGGGCCGACGCTGCAGAACCTGCAGGCCGTCGTGAACATCCTCAACGCCAACCAGCAGAACATCAGCCAGACGATCGCGCTCGCGGCCCCGTTCTACGGCATCTACGCGGACGTGCTCGGCAACGGCCGCTGGTTCGACGCCGTCGTGGTGAACCTGACCCCGCCCGGGTTGCCGGACATCCCCGGCTACCGGGACCCGATCCGGACGTTGGGGGGTGGCTGATGGCCACCCAGGCCTCCCAGCGCCGGCGGTGGCTGCCGGTGGCGTTGATCGCGCTGGCCGCCGTGGTGCTCGCCGGTGTCGGGTGGTGGCTGTTCGAGCGCGCGAACTCCACGAAGATCACCGCCTACTTCGACCGATCCGTCGGCATCTACTCCGGTTCCGACGTGCGGGTGCTCGGGGTGCCGGTGGGCACCGTCAACTCCGTCGACCCGATCGGCGACCAGGTCAAGGTCGTCATGACGGTCGAGCGCGGCTACGACATCCCCGCCGACGCCAACGCCGTCCAGATCACGCCGTCCGTGGTCTCGGACCGCTACATCCAGCTGACGCCCGCATACTCGGGTGGCCCGACGATGGAATCCGGCGCGACCATCCCGCGCGGCCGGACCGCGACCCCCGTCGAGGTCGACGAGCTCTACCGCAGCGTCACCGAACTGTCGCAGGCCCTCGGGCCCACCGGCGCGAACCAGAACGGCGCGGTGTCCGACCTGGTCTCCACCGGTGCGGCGAACCTCGGCGGCAACGGTGCGGCGCTCGGCGAATCGATCACGCAGTTGTCGCGGGCGGCGCGGTATCTGTCCGACACCCGCGGCGACATCTTCGCCACCGTCGACAACCTGCAGGTCTTCGTCACCATGCTCGCCGCCAGCGACGGCCAGGTGCGGCAGTTCAACGCCCAACTCGCCGACATCAGCACGTTCCTCGCCGGCGAGCGGCAGGACCTCGGCGAGGCCCTGCGGCTGCTGTCGATCGCGCTCGGCGACGTCGCGCGGTTCGTCGACAACAACCGTGACCTCATCGTCAGCAATGCGCAGGGACTCACCGAGATCACCCAGACGCTCGCCGATCAGCGCGACCAACTCGCCTCCGCGCTGGTCGTGCTGCCGGTGGCGCTGTCGAACCTGGTGAACGTGCACAACGCCGAGTCGGGGACGCTCGACATGCGCGCCAACATCCCCGAGATCGGCGACCCGCTCAGCCTCGTGTGCAAGCTGATCGACCTCGGCAAGCTGCGCCCGGGCGATCCCGCCTTCGAGCAACTCGGGGCGCAGATGCGCCCGATCATCGACAACTGCAAGACGATCACCGACCAGATCACCGCCGGGATCAAGACCCCCTCGTTGATCCTGCCGTTCGGCATCCTCTCCACCGAGAACCAACAGCTCTACCCGGTGCCGGGGACCGTGCCGGGTAATCCTTCCCCGCGGCAGACGGAGGGGGGCGGCTGATGCGACGTCTGGTTCTTGCGCTCGGTGCGGTCGCCCTGGTGACCGGATGCTCGAGCCAGGGCATCTACGCGGTGCCGCTGCCCGGCGGTGCCGACCTCGGCGAGCACCCGATGCACCTGCAGATCGACTTCCGCGACGTACTCGATCTGGTGCCGCAGTCCGCGGTGAAGGTCGACGGCGTGCCGGTCGGGCGGGTCTCCGACATCGCGCTCGCCCCGGACGGCTGGACGGCCACCGTCGACGTGGTCGTCAACGACGACGTCGACCTGCCCGCGAACGCGCACGCCGCGGTCGCGCAGACCAACCTGCTGGGGGAGAAGTTCATTGCGCTGTCCGCACCGCCGGACCCGTCGCCGGAGCGGCTCGCCGACGGCGCGCACATCCCGATCGAGGACACCCGCAGCGCCACCGACATCGAGCAGGTGCTCGGAGCATTGTCGTTGCTGCTCAACGGCGGTGGCGTCGCGCAACTGCAGCCGATCATCACGGAGCTGAACAAGTCGCTCGAGGGTCGCGAGCCGGAGGTGCGCTCGCTGCTCGAACAGTCCGACCGGCTGGTGTCCGGGCTGGAGGAGCAGGTGGATGCCATCACCCGCGCGCTCGACGGTCTCGATGCGCTCAGCGACCGCGTCGCGGCGCAGAACGATCAGATCGCCGCGATCCTCGACGAACTCCCGGAGGGCATCACCATCCTCAACGAGCAACGGCCGCAACTGGTCGAGATGCTGGCCCAGCTCGACCGGCTCGGGCAGGTCGGCTACGACGTCATCACGTCGTCCCGCGACGACCTGATCAACGACCTGCTCGCCCTGGAGCCCACCCTGCAGGCGCTCGGCGAGGCGGCGCCCAACCTCGTCACCGCGTTCCCGCTGATCCCCACCTACCCATTCCCCGACTCGACGCTGCCCGGCGCGATCGGCGGCCAGGTCAACACGTGGCTGTCGTTGGACATCCAGATCGGCACCACGCTGAGCAACCTCGGCGTCGGCAAGCCGGACCCGGTGTACGTGCCGCCGATCGGGCCGCCGGTCCCGGTCAACCCGTCGAACCCGTACTACAACGGCAACGGGCCGTACCCGGGCTGGCCGACCGTCTCGCTGCTGCCGCTGCCGCCGATCACGCCCGCGCCGACCGCCGGGCAGGATCCGCTCGACGCCATGCTCGAGCAGTTGGGCCTCGGGGGTGGCGCGCCATGAGCAAACTCGTGCGCTACCAGCTGATCGCGTTCGCGCTCGTCGCGCTGCTCGGCATCGTCTACGTCGGGGCGCGATACGCGCGGATCGACAATCTGCTCGGCTTCGGCCAGTACACCGTGACGGTGCAGATGGCCGACTCCGGCGGGCTGTACCCCGACGCCGAGGTCACCTACCGCGGCGTCCCCGCCGGACGCGTCGGCAGCCTGCAGCTCACCGACGACGGGATCCTCGTCGAGGCAAAGTTGGACAACGGCGGCCCGCCGATCCCCGCGTCGGCGAAGGCGGTGGTCGCGAACCGGTCCGCGATCGGGGAGCAGTATCTCGACCTGCAGCCCGATACCGATCAGGGCCCGTATCTCGAGGACGGTTCGGTGATCGTCGAGGCGAACACCGCCACCCCGATCCCGATCGAGGAGGTGCTGGCCAGCGTCGACACGTTCGCGCGGTCGGTGCCGCTCGACGACCTGCGCACCACCGTCGTCGAACTCGGCACCGCCTTCGACGCCAAGGGCGACGACCTGCAGGTCCTGCTCGACTCGCTCAACAGCTTCACCGAGACCGGCATCGAGCACCTGCCGCAGACACTGGCGCTCATCCGGGACGGTCGCGTCGTGCTCGACACCCAGGCCGACCAGGCCGACGCCATCCGGGCGTTCAGCGTCGGGTTGGACCAGGTCACCGCCCAGTTGCGCGCCAGCGACCCCGACATCCGGACTCTGATCGGCACCGGCACCGACGCTAGCGACCAACTCGGCCAGCTCATCACCGACGCGGGCCCGGCGCTGACGACGGACCTGACCAATCTCAACCTCACCTTCGTCGCGCTCGCCCCGAAGAGCTTCAACCTCCAGCCGGTGTTGCAGTTGCTGCCGGGGCTGTCCATCGGCGGCTCGTCGACCGCGCCGGGTGACGGCACCACGCACTTCGGGCTCGTGCTCGAGACCAACAACCCGCCCGCATGCACGATCGGCTACGAGGGCACCTACGCGATCCTCGCCGAGATGAAGCGCCAGAACCCCGATTTCGACGACACCGTCGACGACTTCCCCTTCAACACGAACGCAGGATGCAAAGTGCCACAAGGAAACCCGACATCGGTGCGGGGCGGAGCGCGGGCGATCTACGCCGATCCGCTGGTGCCGCAGCCGTGGGACACCACACCCAAGACGATGCCGCCCACGCTGAACCTGAACCCGGTCGCAACCCAGATCGCGACCCTGCTGGGGGTCGTGCCGCGATGACGCGTGTTGTGACCGGGGTCGCGGGGGTTGCCGCAGTGATCGCGATCGTTGCCGCGGTGTGGTTCGGCTACGGCTGGGCCCACGCCGTGTTCGTCGAGAAGCCGCGCGCGGACGCCCGCGAGGCGGCGCTCGACGGGGCGCGGCAGGCGGCGGTGAACCTGAACTCGCTCAACCCCGACGACCTCGAGGGCAGCGTCGCGCTGATGCAGTCCTCGGCGACCGGTGACATGCTCGACCAGATCAACACCAACCGCGACAAGCTGATCGAGATCGCGGGGCAGAGCCACGCGAAGCTCGAGGCGGGCGTGCTCAGCGCCGCGCTCACCGAACTGAACACCGACGACGACTCCGCGCGTGCGCTGGTGGTGATCAGCCAGACGACGACACCGCCCGATCAGGAGCCGACGCGGCAGCGGATCACCTGGTCGCTGGACATGCGCGAGGACGGCGGCACCTGGAAGGCGGCCCAGGCGACGACGCTGGGTCAGCCGGTGTTGTTGGAGGGTCCGGCGCTCGGCTCCGCGCCGGCCCCCGCGTCGCCGACTCCCCCCGCCCCGCCGACGCAAGAGGGGGGTTCCTGATGCCGGGGTCGCGTCGAGTGAGGCCGGTGATCAGGCCGGGGTCGGGGTCGTCGTTGCGGCGCTCGGACGCGGAGTCGAAGCCGCCGGGTGCGTTGTCGCCGGATGCGTCAGGCGCTTCGTCGTCGGGTTCGGCGGGACCGGGATCTCCGGGTGACGAGCGTCCCCCGGAAACCGGACCGATCGACACCGCGATCGAGGTGGTGCGCGTCGAGGCGCCGCCGTCGGGGGAGCAGCCCGTGGTCCCAGTGGTCACTGCGGCGGCGTCCTCCGAGTCCTGGCGCTGGGCAGTGGTGCTCGGCGTGGTCGCCGTCGTGCTCGGGCTGTTCGCCGTCGTCGCGTCGTTCGAGCCGGGCGCGAATGTCGAGAACCGCGCCTACGTCGACAACGCCGCCACCGACGAGGTGAAGGCGGCCGCGTCCAACGCGCTCACCACGATCGCGACCTACTCCTACGACAACATCGACGAGTGGCCAGACCGCGCCCGGTCGGTGCTCACCGACGACATGCAGGAGCAGTTCGACAAGACCGTCGACGTCACCAGGTCGGCGGCGGTGCAGTCCCGAACCAGCACCCAGGCCCGCGTCGACGAGGTCGGCGTCAGCCTGCTGGACGCCTCGCACGCCGAGGTGCTCGCGTTCCTCACCGTCAGCGTCGAGAACGACGGCGTCGCCATGGGCAGCTCCGCGGGTCCCCAGCTCATCCGGATGCAGAAGGTCGACGACGATTGGCTGCTGTCCGAGGTGGTGCTGCAATAGCGCTCTTCGCCGCTATGGTCACTCGGATGCGCTGATCACGCCGTTGTGGCCCCCTTTCGCGGCGTGTCGCGGGCCACAAGCTCGTGATCGACGACCGCACTGGCCACCGCGTAGTGAAATGGCTGCTCAGATGTCCCAAAAGGCCGCCATTTCACTACGAGGTCGCTCGCCGAGAGGGCAACCATTGTCGGAATCCGGCGTCGAAACCGACACTGGCTGCCCTCTCGACGTGCCCGCACCCGTGGCCGGCCGCTTTCGCCTCTCGGGGGTCCCCTGACCTGCGACGCCACCCGAGTCAGGGGCACCCTGACTCTGCATAGGCGACTCAGGGCACCCCTCACTCCGCCGTCGGGCGCGGGTCCGTCCCGTAAGCCGCGCTGATCACGACGTTGTGGCCGCAACTTCCGGCGTGTCGGCGGCCACGAGGTCGTGATCACCGACGCGGGGGCAGCGTGATCAACAAGTCACGCCGCGAACGAAAGTAACTCGCATCACCCCCCCGCACCCGCCCAACCCGCGCGAACTGGCCTCTGTGCGGGTCTTTGGTCAGCAAAACGCGTGGTAAGCCTTGACGTCACGGGGGTTCAGGCGTCACTCTATTGGCACGACATTGAAGAACGACATGCGAGAAATCGCGCCGTGCCGCACCAGGTGACCAGCGTAGGTGCCGTACGGACGCCCTCCTCGGATGTTACTTCGCCTGCCCGGCTCGACATCTCTTGTCATCGGGTGTAAGTTTGGACGTTGCGCTGGCTGCCTCCTGTCCAAACCTCGATCGTTCGGCCCAGAACCACGCTTGACGTGCGTCCTTTGCCGTGGGCTCGAGTCTCGTTCGGGTTGCATACAGCGAGACTCGTAGCAGATAGCGATCGTCGCGCGTCAACCGATGCGAGGCCCGCGTGAGGTGCTGGAAGGACGCATCTTGGCAGTCTCCACCCAGACCAAGGCCGTTGCCGGGATTCCCGGAGCCCCTGAAAGGGTGTCTTTCGCGAAGATCCGTGAGCCGTTGGAGGTACCCGGGCTCCTCGATCTTCAAACCGATTCGTTCGAATGGCTGGTGGGCTCGCCGGAGTGGCGCGAGCGGCAGGCCGAGAAAACCGGCGAGCCCGTGACCGGCGGTCTCGAGGAGATCCTCGCCGAATTGTCGCCGATCGAGGACTTCTCCGGGTCGATGTCGCTGTCCTTCTCGGACCCGCGCTTCGACGAGGTCAAGGCCTCGGTCGACGAGTGCAAAGAAAAGGACATGACCTACGCGGCGCCGTTGTTCGTCACCGCGGAGTTCATCAACAACAACACCGGCGAGATCAAGAGCCAGACGGTCTTCATGGGTGACTTCCCGATGATGACCCCCAAGGGCACCTTCATCATCAACGGCACCGAGCGTGTCGTCGTTTCCCAGCTGGTCCGTTCGCCCGGCGTGTACTTCGACCACGCCGTGGACAAGACCACCGAGAAGGACCTGCACAGTGTGAAGGTCATCCCGGGTCGCGGCGCGTGGCTCGAGTTCGACGTCGACAAGCGCGACACCGTCGGCGTGCGGATCGACCGCAAGCGTCGCCAGCCGGTGACCACGCTGCTCAAGTCGCTCGAGGTCACCGAAGAGGACATCCGCGCGCGGTTCGGCTTCTCCGAGATCATGATGACCACCCTGGAGAAGGACCCGGCGAAGAACACCGACGAGGCGCTGCTCGAGATCTACCGCAAGCTGCGCCCGGGCGAGCCGCCGACCAAGGAGAGCGCGCAGGCTCTGCTGGAGAACCTGTTCTTCAAGGACAAGCGCTACGACCTGGCGCGCGTCGGCCGCTACAAGATCAACAAGAAGCTCGGCATCAACATCGGCGAGCCGATCACGTCCTCGGTCCTCACCAGGGAAGACATCGTCACGACCATCGAGTACCTGGTGCGCCTGCATTCGGGGGATACCTCGATGACCGCTCCGGGTGGGGTCGAGGTGCCGGTCGAGGTCGACGACATCGACCACTTCGGCAACCGCCGCCTGCGCACCGTCGGCGAGCTGATCCAGAACCAGATCCGCGTGGGCCTGTCCCGCATGGAGCGGGTCGTGCGCGAGCGCATGACCACCCAGGACGTCGAGGCGATCACGCCGCAGACCCTGATCAACATCCGCCCGGTGGTGGCGGCGATCAAGGAGTTCTTCGGCACCAGCCAGCTCTCGCAGTTCATGGACCAGAACAACCCGCTCTCGGGTCTCACCCACAAGCGTCGCCTGTCGGCGCTGGGTCCCGGCGGTCTGAGCCGTGAGCGCGCCGGTCTCGAGGTCCGCGACGTGCACCCGAGCCACTACGGCCGGATGTGCCCGATCGAGACCCCGGAAGGCCCGAACATCGGCCTGATCGGGTCGCTGTCGGTGTACGCGCGGGTGAACCCGTTCGGCTTCATCGAGACCCCGTACCGCAAGGTGGAGGAGGGCCGCGCGACCGACGAGATCGTGTACCTCACCGCCGACGAGGAAGACCGCTACGTCAAGGCCCAGGCCAACGCCGCGATCGACGCCGCCGGCTACTTCACCGAGGATCGGGTGCTCTGCCGCCGTAAGGGCGGCGAGGTCGAGTTGGTGCGTCCGTCCGAGGTCGAGTACATGGACATCTCGCCGCGGCAGATGGTCTCCGTCGCGACCGCGATGATCCCGTTCCTCGAGCACGACGACGCCAACCGCGCCCTGATGGGTGCGAACATGCAGCGTCAGGCCGTGCCGCTGGTGCGCAGCGAGGCGCCGCTCGTCGGCACCGGCATGGAGCTGCGGGCCGCGGTCGACGCGGGCGACGTCGTCGTCGCGGACAAGGCCGGCGTGGTCGAGGAGGTCTCCGCCGACTACGTCACGGTGATGGCCGACGACGGCACCCGGCACAGCTACCGGATGCGCAAGTTCAACCGCTCCAACCAGGGCACCTGCGCCAATCAGCGGCCGATCGTCGACGAAGGCGTGCGCGTCGAGTTCGGCCAGGTCCTCGCCGATGGGCCCTGCACCGAGAACGGCGAGATGGCGCTCGGCAAGAACCTGCTCGTGGCGATCATGCCGTGGGAGGGCCACAACTACGAGGACGCGATCATCCTCAGCCAGCGCCTCGTGGAGGAGGACGTGCTCACCTCGATCCACATCGAGGAGCACGAGATCGACGCCCGCGACACCAAGCTCGGTGCCGAGGAGATCACCCGGGACATCCCGAACGTCTCCGACGAGGTGCTCGCCGATCTCGACGAGCGCGGCATCGTGCGCATCGGTGCGGAGGTCCGTGACGGCGACGTGCTGGTCGGCAAGGTCACGCCGAAGGGCGAGACCGAGCTGACCCCGGAGGAGCGGCTGCTGCGCGCGATCTTCGGCGAGAAGGCGCGCGAGGTGCGCGACACCTCGCTGAAGGTGCCGCACGGCGAGTCCGGCAAGGTCATCGGCATCCGCATGTTCTCCCGTGACGAGGACGACGACCTGCCCCCGGGCGTCAACGAACTCGTCCGCGTGTACGTCGCGCAGAAGCGCAAGATTCAGGACGGCGACAAGCTCGCCGGCCGGCACGGTAACAAGGGCGTCATCGGCAAGATCCTCCCGCAGGAGGACATGCCGTTCCTGCCCGACGGCACCCCGGTCGACATCATCCTGAACACGCACGGCGTGCCGCGTCGGATGAACATCGGCCAGATCCTGGAGACGCACCTCGGCTGGGTCGGCAAGACCGGCTGGCAGGTGCAGGTCGCCGGCGACGGGACGCGTCCGGACTGGGCGCGCACCCTGCCGGAGGAGATGCTCGGTTCCGGACCGGACACCAACATCGCCACCCCGGTGTTCGACGGTGCCCGCGAGGAGGAGCTTACGGGCCTGCTGGGATCGACGTTGCCGAATCGCGACGGCGAACAAATGGTCGGACAAGACGGTAAGGCCATGCTGTTGGACGGTCGCTCCGGCGAGCCGTTCCCGTACCCGGTGGCGGTCGGCTACATGTACATCATCAAGCTGCACCACCTGGTCGACGACAAGATCCACGCGCGTTCGACCGGTCCGTACTCGATGATCACC
>DATDBL010000003.1:0-5965 GCA_036524855.1 Aldersonia sp.
TGCGTATCCTGCTCACCAGATGGGTGCCCTTCCGCGCTCTCCGACCTCGTGCCTTGCCAACACGAATCATCCCAGGCCGCAACGGCATCCATCGCTATCTCACCGCGCGTGTCACCCGCTTATTCGCGGATTCGGGTCAGATCCCGCGACCGGGATTCAGAATCCCCGCCGGATCGAAGGCAGCCTTGACCTTCGCCATCAGTTCACGCTCCGTCGACCCGACCATCTCCTCCAGGTACGGCTGTTTCAGCACGCCGATGCCGTGCTCGCCGCTGATGGTGCCGCCGAGGCGCAGGCATGCCGCGACCATCGCGTCGAACGCCCGCCGGGCGGCGGCGGTCTGTTCCGGGTCGGCGGCGTCGAACACGACGGTCGGGTGCAGGTTGCCGTCGGCGGCATGCCCGAACGTCCCGATGACGACGCCCTCGCGCGCCGCGACCTCTTCGATCGCGGTGAGCATCGCGGGCAGCGCCGGCACCGGCACGGCGAGGTCGTCGAGCAGCGTCGAACCCTGCCGCTCCAGTGCCGTCAGCGCGACCCGGCGGGCCTGCATGAACTCCTCGCCCTCGGCGGGGTCGTCGGTGTCGTACACCTCGGTCGCGCCGTGCTCGGTGCACACCCGTGCGCACGCGGCGGCCTCGGCAGCGGCGTCGCGACCGTCGCACTGGATCAGCAGCAAGGCACCCGCCGACTCGTCGAGACCCATCTGCGTCATCGCGTTCACGGCGGCGATCGTGGTGCGGTCCATCAGTTCGGTCAGGCACGGCTCGGCGACCGCTTGCAGGGCCAGCACCGCATCGATCGCCTGCGACGTCTCCGGGAAGCTGGCGACCACGGTCGCCGCGGCGGTCGGCGCCGCGCGCAGCCGCATCGTCGCCTCGACGATCACGGCGAGCGTGCCCTCCGAGCCGACCAGCAGCTGGGTCAGGTTGAGTCCGGCGACGTTCTTGCGGGTCACCGCGCCGGTGTGGATGATCCGCCCGTCGGCCAGCACCGCCTTGATCCGCGCGACGTGGTCGGCGGTAACGCCGTACTTCGCGCAGCAGGTGCCGCCGGCGTTGGTCGCGAGATTGCCGCCGATCGACGAGATCGCCCGGCTGCCGGGGTCGGGGACGTACCAGAGTCCGTGCTCCGCGACCTCCGCGGCGAGGTCACCGTTGATGACTCCCGGCTGTACGGTCGCGGTCCGGCCGGCGACGTCGATGTCGAGGATGGCGTTCATCTTCTCCACCGACAGCACGATCCCGCCCTCGATCGCGTTGGCCGCACCGGCGAGTCCGGTCCCCGCACCGCGGGTGACCACCGGGATGCCGTGCGCGGACGCGATCCGCAGGGTCGCGACGACGTCGTCGATGGACCGGGCCCGCACCAGCGCCAGCGGCGTGCCGGCGGCGGTGAGCATCGACTGGTCGCGGCTGTAGGCCAGCGTCTGGTCGGGGTCGGTGACGACGGCGGCTCCGAGTTCGGCGCGCAGGTCGTCGGCGGCGGTCAGGGTCGCGGTCACGCGGGCACCATCCAGTCGAGTACGGGGGTGGACTGCAGGTAGATCAGCAGGGTCAGCGCGGCGAGCAGGCCCAGGCTCCAGCCGATCAGCCTGCGCAGCAGCGTGCCCTCCTGCCCGGGCAGGCTGATCGCCGCGACCGCGACGGCCAGGTTCTGCGGCGACAGCATCTTGCCGAGCACGCCGGCGGTCGAGTTCGCCGACGCCATCAGCAGCGGGCTGAGCCCGGCCTCGGTCGCGGCCTTGACCTGCATCGCGCCGAACAGCGCGTTCGACGAGGTGTCGGAGCCGGTGATCGCGACGCCGATCCAGCCGATCACGGGGGAGAGGAAGACGAAGAAGGCGCCGGTGGACGCGAGGGCCATGCCGAGGCTCAGGGTCTGGCCCGACAGGTTCATCACGAACGCGAGGGCGAGCACCGCGGTGACGGTGACGATGGTGAAGCGCAGCTGCACCAGCGTCTGCCAATATGCGGCCAGGGTGTCGCGCACGTTGATCCGGTACAGCGCGGCGGTGATCACGCCCGCGAGCAGCAGCAGCGTCCCGGTCGCCTTGAGGTGGTCGAGTTTGAAGTTCGTGCCGGTCAGCGGCTTGCCGTCGAGGCCGATGACGTCCAGGCCGGGGAAGTGGAAGGTCGTGGTGCCGATGTCGCCGAGCCAGTGCTTCACCGACGGGATCTGCGCGATGGAGAAGATCACGATGATGATCAGGTAGGGGGCGATGGCGCGCCAGGCCTCGCGGGCCGATACCCGACCTGTCGGCTGCGGATCTTCGACATCGACGCCGCCGCCGGAGCCGCCGGCGGTCGCTGCGGCGAGCACCCGCTTGGGCGTCCAGACCTTGAGCATCAGCAGCACGACGCCGAGGGTGACGATCGCGGCGACGACGTCGGTCAACTCGACGGTCAGGTAGTTCGACGTGAAGAACTGCGAGACGCCGAACACGATGCCCGCGACCACGGCGACCGGCCAGGTCTCCCGGACGCCACGCTTGCCGTCGACGAGGTACACCATCACCAGCGGCACGACCGCGGCCAGGAACGGGGTCTGTCGACCGGCCATCGCGGCGAGGTCGTCGAGCGGAAGGTGCGTGACGCCGGCCAGCGCGATGATCGGGGCGCCCATCGCGCCGAACGCAACCGGGGCGGTGTTGGCGAGCAGCGACACGGTGGCCGCCTTGAGCGGCTTCATGCCCGCGGCGAGCAGCATGGCCGCCGAGATCGCGACCGGGGCGCCGAAGCCGGCGAGCGACTCCAGCAGCGCGCCGAAGCAGAACGCGATGACGATGGAGAGGATGCGCTGGTCGTCGGAGACCGACCGGATCACCCGGCCCAGCGTCTCCGAGTACCCGGTGACGACCGTGAGTCGGTAGACGAACAGCGCGTTGATCAGGATCCAGAGGATCGGGAACAGCCCGTACAAGGCGCCGTATCCGGTGGCCGCGAGGGTCTGCTGGACCGGCATCCCCCACCCGACGATCGCGATCACGATCGCGATAACGAGCGCGATCAGAGCCGATCGGTGCGCCTTCCAGCGCAACAGACCGAGCATCGCGAACATCGCGAGCAGCGGGATCGCGGCGATCGCTGCGGACCAGCCGAGCGACCCTCCGATCGGGTCGAGTGTTTGCTGGTACATGGCGCTCCTCGATGTGATGTGAACCACGGGCTGGAAAGATTGTTAGACAAGTACGCATGAAAGTCAAATGTGCGTGTCAGTCACTTATGGCAGAGTTGAGGGATGCCTGCACGTGTGACCGCACTCTCGATCGTGGACGCGTTGGCCGCCGACCTGCGCGACCGCATCTTCCGCGGCTCGCTGACCTCGGAGGATCCGCTCACCGAGACCGAGATCGCGCGCACCTACGAGGTGGCGCGGCCGACCGCCAAGGCGGCGATCGAGAAGCTCGTCGGAGAGGGGCTGTTGCAGCGCAACGCGCACAAGACCGCGCGCGTACCGCTGCTCGGGCCCGACGACGTGCGCGACATCTACCGCACCCGGCAGACGATCGAGGCCGACGTCCTCGCGCGGCTCGCGCAGACCCGGACCGTGCCCGACGACGCGCGTGTCGCGAACGCGGAGATCGCCAATCTCGAGGGGCTCTCGACGCTGTCCATCGTCGAGCCGGACATGCGCTTCCACACCGCCCTCGTCGACGCCGTGGGCAGCCCGCGCACGAGTCGGATGTACCGATCCCTGGTGGGGGAGGTCCGGCTGTGCATGGTCCAGGTCTGGGGCAAGCAGCTGCTCGACCGCAAGGCGATCCACACCGAGCATCAGGGAATTCTCGACGCCATCGACGCCGGCGACCCCGCGCTGGTGGTGAAACGGATCGAGCTGCATCTGAGCGGCGTGCGGGAGCGGCTGGCCGACTCGTTCGCCGGGCTCAGCTAGCTCGGAAAGCTCGCTGGTAGCGAACACCGGCGCACGTCCTTGCACTCGCCATGGGCGAGTGCTAAGAATGCTGTTGGCACTCGCGAACTGTGAGTGCCAAGGTCGGGACGGTGAGGCCGGAACGATGACACTCCGGTCGTCCGTCGCGGGCACCGAGCCTGGCCCAACGCAAGCGTGTCACCCCCATATCCGGAGGATCACTTCGCAATGGCCAAGATTATCGCGTTCGACGAAGAGGCCCGGCGTGGCCTCGAGCGTGGCCTGAACAGCCTCGCCGACGCAGTGAGGGTCACGTTGGGGCCGAAGGGCCGCAACGTCGTCCTGGAGAAGAAGTGGGGCGCCCCCACCATCACGAACGACGGCGTATCCATCGCCAAGGAGATCGAGCTCGAGGATCCCTACGAGAAGATCGGCGCCGAGCTGGTCAAGGAAGTCGCCAAGAAGACCGACGACGTCGCCGGCGACGGCACCACCACCGCGACCGTGCTCGCTCAGGCGCTCGTGCGCGAGGGCCTGCGCAACGTCGCCGCGGGTGCGAACCCGATGGCGCTCAAGCGCGGCATCGAGAAGGCCGTCGAGGCCGTCACCGCCCGGCTGCTCGACACCGCCAAGGAGGTCGAGACCAAGGAGCAGATCGCTGCCACCGCGGGCATCTCGGCCGGCGACTCGTCCATCGGTGAGCTGATCGCCGAGGCCATGGACAAGGTCGGCAAGGAAGGCGTTATCACGGTCGAGGAGTCCAACACCTTCGGCCTGCAGCTCGAGCTCACCGAGGGCATGCGCTTCGACAAGGGCTACATCTCGGGCTACTTCGCCACCGACGCCGAGCGCCAGGAGGCCGTCCTCGAGGACGCCTACATCCTGCTCGTGTCCGGCAAGATCTCCACCGTCAAGGATCTGCTGCCGCTGCTGGAGAAGGTCATCCAGTCCGGCAAGCCGCTGGTGATCATCGCCGAGGACGTCGAGGGCGAGGCGCTGTCCACCCTGGTCGTCAACAAGATCCGCGGCACCTTCAAGTCGGTCGCCGTCAAGGCTCCCGGCTTCGGTGACCGCCGCAAGGCGCAGCTCGCCGACATCGCCATCCTCACCGGTGGCGAGGTCGTCAGCGAGGAGGTCGGCCTCTCGCTGGAGACCGCCGGCCTCGAGCTGCTCGGCCGCGCGCGCAAGGTCGTCGTCACCAAGGACGAGACCACGATCGTCGAGGGTGCCGGCGACGCCGACGCCATCGCGGGCCGCGTGTCGCAGATCCGTGCGGAGATCGAGAACAGCGATTCCGACTACGACCGCGAGAAGCTGCAGGAGCGCCTGGCCAAGCTGGCCGGCGGTGTTGCGGTGATCAAGGCCGGCGCCGCCACCGAGGTGGAGCTCAAGGAGCGCAAGCATCGCATCGAGGATGCCGTGCGCAACGCGAAGGCCGCCGTGGAGGAGGGCATCGTCGCCGGTGGTGGCGTGGCCCTGCTGCAGGCCGCCCCGGTGCTCGAGGATCTCAAGCTCGACGGTGATGAGGCGACCGGCGCGAACATCGTGCGCGTCGCCCTGGAGGCACCGCTGAAGCAGATCGCTTACAACGCCGGCCTCGAGCCGGGCGTGGTGGCCGAGAAGGTCCGCAATCTGCCCGCTGGTCACGGCCTGAACGCCGCGTCCAACGAGTACGAGGACCTGCTCGCCGCCGGCATCGCCGACCCGGTGAAGGTCACCCGCTCGGCGCTGCAGAACGCGGCGTCGATCGCGGCCCTGTTCCTCACCACCGAGGCGGTAGTCGCCGACAAGCCGGAGAAGGCCGCCGCTCCCATGGGCGACCCGACCGGTGGCATGGGCGGCATGGACTTCTGAGTCCAGCCGGTTCTACCGGAACCCGGTCCACCCGTTGCGGTGGGCCGGGTTCCGGCGCTTCGCGCTCGTGAGTGGCTATGGGGTCTATGGACTCCACAACCACTCACGGGCGCGAAGCGCCGAAACCCGGCCCACCGCGAGGGGTGGACCGGGTTCCGGTCGAACTACTGGGCTGGACTCAGAAGTCCATGCCGCCCATGCCACCGGTCGGGTCGCCCATGGGAGCGGCGGCCGTCTC
>DATDBL010000004.1:0-6344 GCA_036524855.1 Aldersonia sp.
GCTGATGCCCGAGAAATGCTCACCGCCAACCAAGTTCGCGAGATCACGGGTGTACCGGTTTCCACACTCCACGACTGGGCGTCGAAACGCGAACGCGGAATGGATGCGCCAGGGCCGCATCATCTTCGGCTCAGCGATCGCCACCGCCGATGGACACGAAGCGATGTACTCGAGTGGCTCCAGTCGTCGCGGGTTTGAGCAGTTCCCCGGACCACGCGCACACGGCGAGACGTGGGCTGACCCATGAGCTGGAAGGCCGTCGACTGGGCGACCGACGCCGACGTCGGTTCGCCGATCTTGAAACTCATCCTTATCCTCCTCGCGAACAAGGCCGACGAGCAGTTCTCCTGCTACCCGTCGATTCGAACGCTCATGGCCGAATCGGCCGCCGGCAGAAGCACGGTCCTGCGCGCGTTGAAGACCCTCGAGACTGACGGCCTGGTCACCCGGCGTGCGCAGTTCCACGAATCCGGCGCCCAACGTTCCAGCCGCTACTACCTCAACCACCCCGACGCACCGCACCTTGACGCCCGTCCCGATTCGGGACCCCGTCCGACCATTGCGGCGCCGGGCTGCAATCGAACGCGCCCCCGACCAGGTCTGACACTGCCCCGTCCCGATTCGGCACAGGGCGGATCCCACGACGAGACGGGGAGGGTCCCGTTCCGACGCCCCCCGGGAGGTCCGGAGGAGGACCCCTTGAACCCACCAGTTGAACCACCATCCGAACCACGCGGCGACTCGGCCGAATCCGTCCTCCGCGCCTTGCCGGCGCCGTGGATCCTCGGACGGCACGACATGACAACTCTCGCATCGCCGATCCGCGCCGCACTCGCCGACGGCTGGACCATCGACGAGTTGGCACGCCACCTCGCTCGGAACCCCGAGGGTGTGCGGTCCCCCGCGCGCGTGCTCGCGGCGCGCCTTGCCAATCTGCCAGAGCCGTCGATGAGCTCGGGCTCCAACGCGCGGCCGCCCTGGTGTGGGGAGTGCGAGGACGAGCAGTCACGCACCATCACGATCACGACGAGCGACGGCTCGGAGGCGGCCGTGTTCTGCCCACGTTGCAGCCCACAGCTCGCCCGCCGCGCGGCCGGAGGCGACGACCGTGGGGATTGAACGCCGCGAGACCGACAGCGGTGTTCGCTTCGACGTGACGTGGCGGCTTCCCGATCGATCCAAACGCAAGCGAACATTTCGGACCGAGCGGCAGGCCCGCGAGTTCGAAGCCAAGCTGCTGGTCGGTCGCGCCGGTGGCGAGACCATCGATCCGCGCGCGGGGCGGATCCCCCTCTCATCCGTCTACCGCTCCTGGCTCGCGTCGCGCCCGGACCTGAGCGCGAAGGTGCGTCGCGGTTACACCGACAACTGGCGCCTACGAGTCGGGCCGCGATTCGCATCGTGGCCGGTATCGAAGATCGATCACCAGTCGATCCAGGCGTGGGTCAACGAGATGTCAGCGTCCGGCTTGGGCCCGCGGTCGGTGCGTTGGACGCACTCGGTCCTCAGAATGTGCCTGGACCACGCGCTGGAGTCCGGACAGCTTATCGGCAAGAACCCTGCAACCAGAACGAAGTTCCCGCCAATGAAACACACCGCACACACCTACCTCACGGCGCCCGAGGTCGCCGCACTCGCCGCAGAATGTGGCACGCAAGGCGACGTTGTGCTGATCCTCGCCTACACCGGGCTGCGCTTCGGCGAACTGATCGGCCTCAACGTCGAGGACGTCGATCTGGTTGCGAGACGAGTCCGAATCCGCCGCTCGATGACACAGGTCGGAGGCAAGCTCGTCGAGGGCAACACCAAATCCCGCGCCGGCAGGAGAACTGTGCCCATTCCCGCGCGCCTCATCCCTACCCTGGCGAACCGGATCGCGGGCCGCGATCACGGGGAGCCCGCAGTCACCTCACCGAAGGGTGCGCGGCTCAGCCTCGAGAACTGGAAGCGAGCAGTCGACTGGAAGTCGGCGATCACGGCGATCAACCGCCCGACTCTGCGCGTGCACGATCTGCGACATACGTATGCCTCACTGTCTCGCAAGGCCGGCGCCGATCTCCGTTTGCTCCAGGTGGCCATGGGCCACGCATCGATCACCGTTACAGCGCACACGTATGCCGACCTCTACGACGACGAACTCGACGGCATCGCCGCCGCCCTCGACTCGCTCAACGACGCCCAGGAACAGGGCGTCGAGGAGTTTGGCCCCATTTTGGCCCCATCTGACGAGGATTCCGCGGGAGAAGAGGAAGATCCAGACGCGGATAATAACGCTTGACCTGGGACTTTACGATGTGGCCAGGGCCGGGATCGAACCGGCGACCTTCCGCTTTTCAGGCGGACGCTCGTACCGACTGAGCTACCTGGCCGGACGGTACCGGGGTTAGCCGAACCGATGCGACCCTGACGGGACTCGAACCCGCGACCTCCGCCGTGACAGGGCGGCGCGCTAACCAACTGCGCCACAGGGCCTTGCTTGTGCTGCCGTACCAACTTACTCCACCGGGACCCACGGGTTCTCAGTGGAGCCGAGTCAGAGTATCAACCGGCGGACGTACCGGCCAAATCGACAGCTGAGCCACCCGGGAAAGCGTGCCACGAGCCGCTCCCAGGGGCGAGCGATCGATCCGATCCCTGCTGGTAGAGCGGCTGCTGCCCAACAATAGGGGTCACCGACGACCGACACGAGTCGGTGGTTCTCTGTAGGTTCACCCGGGAGCCCGACACCGCGGCTCACGACGCACAACAGGGAGCATCGGTGACCGACGGCCCGGCCAAGACCCGCGTTGCCATCGCCTGCCAGGGCGGCGGCAGCCACACCGCATTCACCGCCGGAGTGCTCAGCCGGCTGCTGCGGCCGGACGTGCTGGCCGAGCACGAGATCGTGGCCCTG
Organism: Aldersonia sp.; assembly: GCA_036524855.1. Classification (GTDB taxonomy): domain Bacteria; phylum Actinomycetota; class Actinomycetes; order Mycobacteriales; family Mycobacteriaceae; genus Aldersonia. The sequence continues at coordinate 2,894 of DATDBL010000004.1, forward strand.
AGCGGAACCTCGGGCGGGGCGATCTGTGCGGCGCTCGCATGGTCGGCGCTCGTGGACGGCGAGCCCGAGAAGGCGGAATCGCTGCTGAAGGGGTTCTGGGCGGACAACTCGGCATCGTCGGTGCCCGAGCGAATCCCTGAACAACTGGGTGTTGTGGGCCGGCCAGATTGCCGGCTACGTGACGGTGCCCGCGATCAGCCCCTACCTGAACCCGGGTTCGTCGTTGTCGTTGGACTATCTGCGCAGCCTGCTCGAGAAGTGGATCGATTTCGAGCACCTCAATCGGGTCGACGCCGACCCCCCCGAGCCGTCGGTCCGCCCGATGCTGGTCCTCGGTGCGGTCGAGGTGGAGTCGGGTGTGTTCAAGGCTTTCGACAGCCGGCGCGGCGAAATCACCCCGGACGCAGTGCTCGCATCCGCGGCGATCCCCACCCTGTTCCGCTCGGTACCCGTCGACGGCGGCCTCTACTGGGACGGGCTGTTTTCGCAGAACCCGCCTGTGCGTGACCTCCTTGATGCGCGACCGGAGGAGATCTGGGTCATCCAGATCAACCCGCAGGAACGCGACGGGGAACCCCGCACGATCACCGAGATCACCGACCGACGCAACGAACTCTCCGGCAACCTCTCGCTGTTTCAGGAACTGCACTTCATCGAGAAGATCGACCGGATGCTCGAGGAGGGCGAACTGCGCAGCGGGCGTTTTCGCCCGGTCGGGATCAGGATCATCGAGAAGTCACGCAGCGACAAGTCCCGCCGGATGGGCGCGGTGTCGAAGATGAACCGCGACCCCAAGTTCCTCGCGGGTCTGATCGACGACGGCGCAGCGACCGCTGCCGACTTCCTCACCGCGCTCGACTTCGAGACCGCATGGCGCACCCACGACGACGACGTAGTGCTGGGGTTCCTCGCCGACGACTGCCTCGTCACCGCGGACGATCCGTTCGCGCCGTTCTCCGCAGTGGGCGAGAAGGCAGCGCAGTTCGTACTCGAACGGTTGGCGCGTGAAGTCGAGATCGACATGACCCGGCGGCAGTACGCCAGCGACCACTACCTGTGGCGGGTCCGATTCGTCGACCAGTCCTCCGGGGAGCGGCGCCGCGGGCAGGTCGGTATCATAATCCGGAACGGACAGATCACCCGCGTGATGTTGGGTCCGGCAGCTCCCGACGGCTCGATCGACCGGCGCATCGTGCTGTAGAGCGGCTGAAAACACATGTGCCCGAGAGCGACTCGGGCAACTAAACCCCGAAACCCCCGTATGTGGTACCCCCTACGGGATTCGAACCCGCGCTACCGCCTTGAAAGGGCGGCGTCCTAGGCCGCTAGACGAAGGGGGCCCGTCCGTATGGAGCGCGATCAGCTTAGGACACGACCGCGCCAAATCCCAAACCGGGGACCCGGCAACCCATGACCCGGGACGAACCGTTCACGCCGACGTATCGAAACCATTCACCTGCGCCCGCGCCCGCCACCCCTCGCCGTGGAACCGCTCCAGCCACGACGACGTCGCCGCAGCCTCGAGCGCCGACGCCATCGAGTACTGGCAGTGCTCGCGCAACTGCTCGCGCTCGCCGAGCAACTCGGCCATGTACCACTGCCCGGTCATCGACGCGCCGAGTGTGCGAGCGAACTTGCCGGGGTCGACGTCCTCACGCAGCTCACCGCGCTCGTGGGCCTCCACCGCCAGCCGGTACACGTGCCGCGCCCAGTGCACGCCCGCTCCGGAGCGGCCCTCGACAACGAACGCCGGCTCGATAGCCAGCCGGAAATCCGCCTGGACCACGACGTCGTCCTGAAATCGCACCACAATCTCGTCGGTCAGCCCGTACAGCTTCTCCAGCGGATCCAGATCGTCACGTGCCAGCCAGCGCTCGGCCGTCTCGCCGTACCGCGCCATTGCGGTTTGCATGACCGCACGCGCCAGGTCCTCCTTGGAATCGAAATGGAAGTACATGGCGCCCTTGGTGGCGTTCGAGCCCTCGAGAATCTGGCTCAGTGATGCTGCCGCGTAGCCACAGCGACCGAATTCGGCTGCCGCCGATTGCACGATCGCCGCCCGGGTCCGGCGCGCCCGTTCCTGCTGCTGTGCCATGCGCTGATGTCCTCCGCGCGCTATCCCCGCCACGATTCTGCACCATTGCGCAAGACCGGCACGCCCGAACCCGCGTGTCAGCGAAGTCACCAAGCCGGAAGTCGTAAGCCTAGGAACACACCGCGTGGTATGCTTTGTCCGTCCCGGGTGCGCTTCAGGGGGTGCGCACCCGGGGTTCCCCGAGCAACAGCGCAGCTACAGCCAGTTCCGTCGTTTGAACATGACGTAGAGGCCCAGCGCGAGTGATACCAGCAGCACCGCACTGAACCAGAATCCCGATGCCTGCCCGAAGCCGGGGAACGGCACGTTCTGGCCGAAGTACCCGGTCACGCCGGTGGGGATCGCGATTATCGCCGCCCACGCGGTCAGTTTCTTCATGATCTCGTTGAGCGAGTTGCCCTGCATCGCGAGGCTCGTCGACAGGATCGACTCGATCGAATCGCGCAACCCGTCTATCCGCTCCGCCGACCGGATCGCGTGCTGGTACACGTCCTGCAACAGCGGGCCCATCGCGGTCTCCCCCGGGCCGCCGCGGGTCAGGACGGCGACAACCTCCGTCATCGGCAGCGCGATCCGCGACAGCGCCGCCACCGCGCGGCGCAACTCGAACGTCCGCACCTGAATGCTGCGCCCGGGACCGGACCCGTCGAGTAGGTCGTCCTCGACGTCGTTGATCTCTTCGTCGAGGTCGTCGAGCACGTCGAGGTACCCGTCGATCAGCTCGCCGAGCACCCCGTGCAGCAGGAACGCCACGCCCTCGTGCGCGAGGTCGGCGTTGTCGTCCCATTCCTCGAGCACACCCTCGGTCCGGAACCCGGGCCCGGACCGGAGGGTGACGAGCCAGCGGTGGAACACGAGGACGACGACGTCGGTGGTCCTGAGCCGGCGCGTCGCTGTGTCGAAATTCGCAGCCTTGGTGTGCACCACCTTGTGGTCCGCGAACCGCAGGACCCGCGGACGCCCGCGCGCACTCAACAGGCGGTCGAGCAAGTACGGCCGCAACTCGACGTCGCCGGCGACCGCGCCCATGAACTTGCTGAGGACCTGGCCGGACGGTTCGAGCAGGTCCACCCAGATGGACGCCGATTCGTCGCTGCGGAACTCGACCAGTTGCTCGAAACCGACGTCCTGCGCCACGACCTTCCCGTCGCGGTAGACCCTGCTACGGACCGAACCCGGCAGATCCGACACGGAGCCGCTGTCGGTGTCGGTCACCACACTCCTCCCATATAGACTCTGCCCCCACGCCCCTATAGCTCAGTTGGTAGAGCTACGGACTTTTAATCCGCAGGTCCCAGGTTCGAGCCCTGGTGGGGGCACCGCTCACGAGAGGCCGTCGGCGGCCTCGACCGCGCG
>DATDBL010000005.1:0-27305 GCA_036524855.1 Aldersonia sp.
CTTCCGCTCCTCGGCGCCGAGGGGCGCCTGCGGTGCGGGTCGGCTTGCCACCGGACCACCGACCCGCGGCCTCAACCCGGGACAAGATCAAACCCATTTGAACAGCGACCGAACTGACCCACTACAACGTCAGGAGATCCGACCTGACCGCAGCCCGACAGCTAAAGATATGCTCCGCGTGCGTAGACACAGCGGTCGAACAGCTTTGCAACCGATTTGCCGCAGCCCTTCTCAGTTATACGCGCGGATCACGAGAACGAGCGCTCATCGAGTTAGCCAGACGGACGAGGGGGAGCTGGGAGAATTTGAACAATGCCGCAGGGCTCGGTGAGTATGGGACCAGCGTGCACGGTGACGCCGTAATCTCTGCCATGGGCAGGCCCTACCCCAACTGGTTGATGCCGAACGCGCAGGGCACATTAGCAGCAGCGTATGCACAGATCGCACGAGCACGCGGTCTGAACCCCGCGCCTATCAACTGTTTCGACGCTCTTGGGCACTCGCCGTCGCGGGAAATCGAAAAGAAGTACAAAAGTATTCGTCGATCTAGTGCACCTGTGTGGCAATTTATGTACATGAATATAGACGGCCGCCGGGTTAGAGCATTTGTGCGGCAAGACGGTGACCTCCGCCCGGACGAGGGCGGAAGATTTGACACTCCTGCCGACTTCCTCCAATGGGCTTGCGATCCGGTGCCGGTGACAGCCGCGCGACTATCTGAGAATGAACGGCGGCATCCGCGGCCAAGCGTTCCTGACCTGGTCGACACTCTTGCTAAAGCTCTATCAGAGCTTCTACCCGACTCTCGGTAGGAGAGTATAATTATATCGAGTATTCGTTGAATACATTCCGTTATGTACCCACCGGACCCTCATCTCACAGAGGGATAGCTTGACGCTTGTCAATGGTTGCCGCTCGCCACTGCAGCACCCGTACTCACCGCCTGCACGTCGAGCGATGAGATGCGGTTGGTCGAGACAAGCAGCGGCTGGCCTAGGTGCACGACGCGGGCGGCTCGATTCGGGAGGTCGCCGACGAACTCGGCATGTCCACCAACACGATTCGACGCTGGATCGAGCACGGGCGGGGCGATCGGGGCAGCCGGTTGTCGCGGCTGAGTCGGCGCGCACGCTGAGCTCTGCCTGTGAATGCACCGTCGCGTCGGCGGTGTCGACCGAGGTGGCGATGGATGGTCGGCGCGAGCTGGTGGGGGGATTCGTACCCGCAGCGCTTGCCTCGCGTCCACCCGCACGTGTGTCCGTGCGCCGCCCGGGCCGCGATCCGGTCTCGCCCCATTGGGAAGACCTGAGTCAGGGCCGGTCGTACGCCCTGACGTGCGACCGTATCGACGGCCAGGTCGACGGTAGAGGTGTCGGATCGGCTCGGATCTCATATCTGTACGCCCCGGTCTATGGCCCGTAGCCAAGCCCTGATCTATGCCCGCATCGCCAGCGCTGCGGCAGGGCTGATCTCAGGGGGCTGGGTGTGTGCTGCACACGCGAGCCGTCCCGCGCGGGAAGGCCGGGCAGCTCCTTCGCTTGCCCAGCCTGTGCGTGACCGCTTGGCGCAGAGGGGGAGTGGACCCCGCCCCACGTTGTTTGTCAGAAGATCGTGTACTGCGTGTCGGTGTCTACACGTGCCGCTCGTCGAGTCCGGCGCGACGTGCGGTGCGGGGTGGGGAGGTCGCGTGGGGCGATGCCGGCGGCGAGTGCCCGGCGGATGTCGGGGGGGTGGGGTCGATACCGGCGCGTTGGGCGACGGCGATGCGAGTGAGCAACCGCCGCCGCTCGGCGGCGCGCCCGGTGGGGGTGGCGCGGTCGCGCCAGGCTCGCTGCCAGGCCGCGGTGCCGGGCGCGGGAGCGGCGAGGATCCGGTCGACGACCCGGTCGAGCCACTGATCGATCTTCTCCCGGATCGCCTCGGCGGCATCCGCCACGAGATCACCCGCCACCGCGGGCCCGTGTCCGGCTTGCTCGGGGGCGCTCATGAGCGTCGAGTGAGTGCGGTGAGGGCGGCCTGGCTGGCGTCGAGGGAGGCCTTGAGCGCGGCGACCCGCTCGTCGGCGTCGGCGCGGGCCTCCTCCCGCGCCCGCCGGGCCTCCTCGCGGGCCTGGACCCGGAGCTGCTCGAGTTCGTTTCGTAGTGTGGTGATCTCGGCGTCCGCGGTGTCGGCGCGTTGCGCCGCGGCGGTGGCGCGGTCCTCGGCCTGGACCCGTGCGCGGGCGGCCTCGTCGGCGGCGCGGGTCGCGGCGCCCACCTCGGCCATGCCACGTAGCCGCCGTCCAGGCCGACCACGATCGGCAGGTCCGGGCGCGGTAGCTGTTCGCGGTCGCGTTGGCAGGTGTCGATGAAGCTGGGCTGCTCGTCGCCGAGTTCGTCTTCCAGCCGCTGGGCCACGGCCTGGGTCTGGCGGAGTACCACGGCCGGGTGCAGTTTCCGTCCCAGCGGCAGCAGCTCGCCCAGCAACGTCGCGGACAGGCCGTAGGAGACCAGCCCGGCGAAGCGGGCCTGCAGGTAGGCCAGCTCCGGGGTGGTGCGCTCGGGCAACACCGCGGCCAGCGGCTGGAAGGTGCGGGTGGGCTGGTCGCGGCCGCCGCACTGCCACCAGCGGGGGCTGGGCAGGCGCAGCGTGCCGAACAGGCTGCGCACCACGATGGTGCGGGTGTCCTTGTGCCGCCGCGACTTCCCGCAGTGCGGGCAGGGCGCCTGGGCCGCGACCGCGTGCCGGACCTGGCGGTCGACCAGGGTGTGCTGTACCGCGACCAGCAGGTCCTTCGCTTCGGCGAGCTGCAGGCCCAGGGTGTCCGGGGACAGGTCGTCGCGGTCGAGGGTGAACACGTCTCGGGCCGTGGGCGGAGTGTCGGTGTCGTCGTCGGGGTGCACGATCACCTGCACGCTGAGTTTCATCCCCGGCTCCCCTGCATGGCGGCGTCGGTATCCATGCTCAGGGCCAGGACGCGCAGCGCTCGGTTGCCGGCACGCCGGTCGAAATGCTCCAGGCCCAGCAACGGCAGCAGGCCGGCCAGCTCCTCACGATCCACACCGACGCCGGCCGGGTCGTCCTCGGCGGCGGCGTCCAGCATGCGCCGCACGATCTGCGCAGCGCGGGTGATGGCGTCGAACACCCGGTACGGCTGGGTCCGCCCCAGGTAGTCCCAGGGGCCGTCCCAGTCCTCGGGTGGGCCAGCGCGCCCGCCCACCGGTGCAGCGCGGATACGCCCGTCCCTGGCCCGGCGGGGGCGCCGAGGATCTGCTCGACGCGCAGGTCGACCTGCCAGCCGGCGAAGAAGTTGTACTCGTAGCCGAACCGCTCGCGCTCGCGTAGCCCCACCTCGGCGAGGCGGACCCGCCGGGCGTCGTCACGGAAACCCGGTCCGCCGAGGTAGGCGATACCGTGCGCGCACCCGTGGATGACGAACCGCACGCTGCCCGGCGCGGTGACGCCCTGTGCACCGACCACTTCGCGCGCGGAGGCGACCGACGTCACCGGGTTCGCATGGCGGTCCGATGGCGCGGGGTGCTGCTCGGTGCGGGTCGGGCGGGGTGACGAAATCACCACGGATGCCCGGTTTCGCGCACCTGTCTCCGCGTCGAGCGGCACACTGCGAGGGTGGGCGACGGGCGCATCCGCCGCGGGTTCGGCGTGCTGGTCTCGGGCAGCGAACCCGCACCGCGGCTGTCGGCGGCGGTGCTGGCGGGGTTGCGGGTCCTCGTCGGCCTGTTGTGGCTCTACAACGTGGTGTGGAAGGCCCAACCCGACTTCGGGCGTGACAACGGCGGGGGCCTGTACGGTTTCACCCGCGCGGCGGTCGAACACCCGGTGTTCCCTCCGTTCGGCTGGCTGGTGGAGCACGTGGTGCTGCCGAACTACCTCGTGTTCGCGTGGCTCACGCTGATCGTGGAAACCGTGCTGGCGGTGCTGCTGACCACCGGAACGTTGGTGCGGCTCGCGGCGCTGCTCGGCATCGCCCAGGGCGTGGCCATCGGCATGTCGATCGCCGAGGCGCCCAACGAGTGGCCGTGGGCCTATTTCATGCTCATCGGCATCCACGTCGTCCTGCTGTGTACCTGGTGCAATCGGTACTTCGCGGTGGACGCCCTGTGGGTGCCGCCGGCCGGGGCGGGGCGCCGTCGGGTCGCCGTGAGCCTGCTGCGGGTGTGGGGAATCGTGCTGCTGATGGTCGGTGTGCTCGCGCTGGTCGTGTCGGTGCGCGGCGAGGTCGGCGCCGACCTCGGCGGCCTGGTCGGGTATCAGGATCTGGAGGTGACGGTCGGCACCTACAACGTCCTCGCCGCGATCGTTGTCCTGGTCGTCGCGGCGGGGGTGTTCGGGGCCGCGATCCTCGGCCGGCGCGAACTCGCGTTCGCCGCCGCCGGCATCGCGATCCTCGCCGCCGCGACGTTGTACCTGCAGCTCGGTCGCGGGGACGTGTGGCTCGGCGGCACCAACACCACCGCCGCGGTGTTTCTGTGCGCCGCGGTGGTCGGTGTCGCCGCGGGCGCGGGGCTCGGGCAATCCGGTCCCGGAGCCGACGGAGGAGCCCGATACTGACGGTGCGCGGCGGCGCACCCAGGATCAGGAGGGGACGATGTTCGATCACCACGAGGCGACCCGGCGGGTCGTCGAGATCGCCGGCCGCAACGCCGACCGGGTGGATGCCGAGGCCACGTTCCCGACCGATGCGGTTGCGGCGCTGCGCGACAGCGGGCTGTTCGGCCTCGTCCTGCCCGTCGCGGTCGGCGGCCGCGGCTGGGGGCCGACCGAGTTCACCGAGGTCACCCGCGAACTCGCCGCCGCGTGTGGGTCGACGGCGATGATCTACCTGATGCACACCGCGGCCGCGGTCACCGTCGCCGCCGCGCCACCCCCGGGGTTGCCGGACCTGCCGGCGGGTATGGCGAACGGCGAGGTCCTCGGCACGCTCGCCTTCAGCGAGAAGGGGTCGCGCTCGCATTTCTGGGCACCGATCTCGGTGGCGACCGCGGACGGTGACACCGTCGGTGTGCGGGCCGACAAGAGTTGGGTCACCTCCGCGGGTTTCGCCGATGTCTATGTCGCGTCGGCGGGCGCGGCGTCCGGGGCGGCGGGGGAGGTCGACCTCTACGCCATCCCGAAGGGCACGCCCGGCCTCGGCGTGGCCGGCCCGTGGGTGGGGCTGGGCCTGCGCGGCAACGCGTCCTCGCCGATGCGGATCGACGCGTCGCTGCCGGTGGGGTGTCGCCTCGGTGAGCAGGGCGCCGGTTTCGGGTTGATGATGCAGACGGTGCTGCCGTGGTTCAACCTGGGCAACGCTGCGGTATCGGTGGGGCTGTCCGCGGCCGCGCACACCGCGGCCGTCGCGCACGTCGGCAGCGCCCGGCTCGAACATCAGGATCAGGCGCTCTCGGCGCTGCCCACGATCCGGGCGCAGATCGCGCGGATGGGCATCAGCCTCGCCGCGCAACTGGCGTTTCTCGCGCACACCGCGCGCAGCGTCGCCGACCCGAACGACACCACCCTGCTCGACGTCCTCGCCGTCAAGGCCGCCGCCAACGACGCCGCGCTGGCGATCACCGACACCGCGATGCGGGTCTGCGGCGGCGCCGCGTTCTCCAGGCACCTGCCCATCGAGCGGGCGTTCCGGGATGCGCGGGCGGGTTCGGTGATGGCGCCGACCGCGGACGTGCTCTACGACTTCTACGGCAAGGCCGTCACCGGCCTGCCGCTGTTCTGACAGGGGCGCGCGATGACCGCACCGCTGCTCGTCGGCGCCGTCGCCTACACCCCCAACGTCGTGCCGATCTGGGAGGGGATCCGCGACTATTTCCGCGGCAGCGACGCCGAAATGGATTTCGTGCTGTACTCCAACTACGGCCGTCAGGTCGACGGGCTGGTCGCCGGGCACATCGACATCGCCTGGAACACCAACCTCGCCTACGTGCGCACCGTGTTGCAGACCGAGGGACGGTGCACCGCGCTGGCGCAGCGCGACACCGACACCACCTTCAAGACCGTGTTCGTGGCGCGCCCCGGCAGCGGTATCACCGGACCCGACCAGTTCCCCGGCAGGCGGCTCGCGCTCGGCTCGGCCGATTCGGCGCACGCCGCGATCCTGCCGGTGCACTACCTCCAGCAAGCGGGGGTGCCGCTCGGCGAGCTGTCCCTCGTCCGGTTCGACACCGATATCGGCAAGCACGGCGACACCGGCCGCAGCGAACTCGACGCCGTCGCCGCGGTCCTGGCCGGCGACGCCGACGTCGCCGCGATCGGGATCACCACCTGGGACGCGATGGGCACCGAGGACCTGCTACCGGACGCGCTGGAAACGGTGTGGCAGACCCCCGAATACTGCCACTGCATGTTCACCGCCCTCGACACGCTGCCCCCCGACCGCCACCGACCGTGGGTGGACACGCTGCTCGACATGGATTGGGACGTGCCCGAGCACCGCAAGATTCTCGAGCTGGAGGGCCTGCGGCGGTGGGTACGCCCGCACCTCGACGGCTACCGCAGCCTGTTCGCGGCGATCGAAACCCAGGGCGACCCGCGATGGTGATCCTGGAGCTGATGCGGCTGGCGGCCGGGTTGGCGGACGGCGCCGTCGGAGAGGTCGCGGTCGGGTCGGTCGCGGACCTCGAGCTGGCCCGACGCTGGTGCGCGCACAGCGGCAACACCGTCGTCGGCGAGGACGTCGGCGCCGACGGCGCGGGCACGGTGAGCGTGCGTCGCGGCCACGCCCCCGACCCCCGCGACGTCCTCGGCCCCGACCGGATGCCGGGGGCGCGGCTGTGGATGTACACGAACTTCCACTGCAACCTCGCCTGCGACTACTGCTGCGTCTCGTCCTCGCCGCGGGCGCCGCGGCGCGAACTCGGCGCGCAGCGCATCGCCCGGCTCGTCGCCGACGCCGCCGACTGGGGCACGTCGGAGCTGTTCCTCACCGGTGGCGAGCCGTTCCTGCTGCCCGACATCGCCGAGATCGTGCGGACCTGTGTGGACAGCCTGCCGACCACGGTGCTCACCAACGCCATGGTGTTCCGGGGCCGGGGGCGCCGCGCGCTCGAGTCGCTGCCGCGCGACGGGCTGGCGCTGCAGATCAGCCTGGACTCGGCCACACCGCCGCTGCACGACGCGCACCGCGGCGCCGGCAGCTGGGCCAGGGCGGTCACCGGCATCCACGTCGCCCTCGAACTCGGTTTCCGGGTCCGCATCGCGGCCACCCTCGAAGCCCCACGACCGGGCGAAATCGCGGCGCTGCACGAGTTCTGTGATCGACTCGGCATCGACCGCGAGGACCAGCTGATCAGACCGATCGCCCGCGAGGGGGCCGCCGTCGAGGGCCTGGTCATGACCATGGACTCGCTGGTCCCGGAGGTCACCGTCACCGCCGACGGGGTGTACTGGCACCCCGTGGCGGCCACCGACGAGCGGGCCCTGGTGACCCGCCGGATCGAGCCGCTGCGACCCGCGCTCGACGAAATCTCGCGACGGTTCACCGAGCAGTGGGCCGTGGCCGCGACCGCCGCGGCGCTGTTCCCCTGCGCATAACACCGCGGCCAAGCTCGTCGAGGTCGACGCGTTGCGGCCGGTGGGTCACCCGATCACCCGCGGGAGTGGCGCACGCCCGGCGCACGCTGCCCGCCGGTCGATCGCGGTAGCGTTCTGCGCCGCAACGACCTCGCCGGCGAACGCTGAGCCGATTCCACCGCCACCCGGGGACGATAGCTTCGGCGAGATCGCGGAGGTGACCGGCCAGCTCGTCGCAGATGTGCACCGGGTGCCCCGCCGGTCCGTGCACGGTCCCAGCCGTGCAGTGCGGGCTCGATCGGCACGGATTGCGGACACGACCGCTGCGTGCATCTGCGCGCCACCCGGGCCGGGCACGGTTCCGTCGCTCCGGCTCCACCTCACGGAAGGAAGGTGCCCGCCGACCGGGGGCGGGGAGACGGTCCACGGGAGCAGTCGCCGGCGCGCTGGTCGACCCGGTCGGTCAGCGGCGCAGCCGCTCCGCATCGGTGACCGGTGCGCACGCCGCGTCGGGGCCCCACCGGCACAACGGTTGTGTTCGTGACGGTCACGACCGGCTGTCCTCGGGGTGTGCGCATCGGTGAGCACCCGATCCTGCGTCGCAGGCCCGGAGTTTCGGGCCGAGGTCGGCCACCACCTGTCCGAATCTGCTCTGCGCGCCGACCATTTCCGCGACCAGCAGCGCGTCGTCGGCGCGGTCGACGTCGACCAGCTCGGGCAGCAGCACGGTCGCGCGGCGATGCCGGCGCAGCATCGCCAGCGTGTCGGCACCGGTGTGGGGGGTCGACATCGGCACCCGGGCGAGGTCGAGCACCGGCGGGTCGGCGCGCAACCCCAGTGCCCACCAGCCGCCGTCGGCGGCCGGCCCGACGACGGCGTCCACCCCCGGCGCCGCCAGGCGTGCAGCGCAGTCGGTGAGCAGCGCCGAGTCCGCCTGCGGGGTATCACCGCCCAGCTGCAGCACCGGCAGCCCCGCCCGCCGGGCCGCGTCGTGGTGCGCGTTCGCGAGCCGCTCGGCGAAGCCGGTTCCGCGCTGGGGGAGCACGTCGAACGGCGCCAGCGCCGCCGCCAGGTCCGCGTGCGACTCCGCGCGGTCGAGGTCGCCGGTCAGCGCGACGATCCGTCGCCGGACCCGCGCGGCGGCGGCGGCCGCCAACGTGTCCAGCAGCGCGGCCGCCGCGAGCCGCGCGGCCTCCCGCGGCGAGAGCGGCGGGGACAGCCGGGTCTTCGCCTGTCCCGCGACCGGCGCCTTGGCCACGACCAGCACCGCCACGTCGAGCACCGCGGTCACGCCCGGACCGTCCACAAGTCCCGCGCCGCCCGGGCCGTGCCGCGCAGCGAGCCCGAGATCTTCGACCGGCCATGACTTCTCGGCCGATAGGCGACGTCGCATTCGACGACAACCCAGCCCGCGCGGGCCGCGCGGACCAGCAGCTCGAGCGGATACCCGCAGCGGCGGTGCAGCGGACCCAGACTCAGCAGCGCCTCCCGTCGGGCCACCCGCATCGCGCCGACGTCGTGCACCGCGAGGCCGTGGTCACGGCGCAGCCGCCAGGCGATCAGCGCGTTGCCGAGCCGGGCGTGCACCGGCCAGGCCCCTCGACTCGCCGGTCGGCGCCGGCCCACCACCAGGTCGGCACCGTCGGCGAGTGCGGCGACGAGCGTCGGCAGCTCACCGGGATCCAGCGACCCGTCGCCGTCGAGGACGCCGACCACGCCGTCCGCGGCGGCGGCGATGCCCGCCTGCACCGCCGCGCCGTAACCGGACTCCGGCTCGGCCACCACCCGCGCCCCGCACGCCCGCGCGACATCGGCGGTCCGGTCCCGTGACCCGTTGTCGACGACGATCGCGGCGTATCCCGACGGCACCGCGGCGAGCACACCGGGCAGCGCACCGGCCTCGTCGCGGCAGGGAATGACCACCGTCACCGCCGATTCTTCACCCACCTCGACGACGCTAACGCCGCGACCCCGCGGTCGTGACGAAACGACGACGCCCGGGCCGCCGTCACGCCGCACGGCCCGCTGCCGGCGACCGGCCCGACCTACAGTGACAGCCGTGCAGTCCTCGACGCGCGCGGATCTCGCCGGGGCGGCGGTCGCGGCGGTGCTCGTGACGACCGCGTTCGTCGTGCCGCTGCTCGCCGACCCGCGGTGGCGCGCCACGCTCTACGCCGATGCCGCCCCGCTGTTCGCCACGCCGCGGGCGCACATCGGGCCGGGCACCGTGCCCGCGATCGCGATCGCCGCGCTGATCGCCTGGTACGGACCGGGCCTCGCGCGGCGCCTGTCCTGGCCACGCATGGTGGCCGCGACATGGGCGAGCGCGCTGGCGTGGACGTTCGCGCTGGCGATGGTCGACGGCTGGCAGCGCGGCTTCGTCGGCCGACTCGCCGGCCCCGACGAGTACCTCGCCGAGGTCGGCGAGGTCACCGACATCGGCGCGCTGCTGCAGGGCTACGCGCGCCGCACCGTCGACTTCCAACCCGACTCGTGGACAACGCACGTCGCGGGCCATCCACCGGGGGCGCTGCTGATGTTCGTGGGCCTGCACCGGATCGGGCTCGGCGGACCGACCTGGGCGGCGGTGGTGTGCACGGTCGTCGGCAGCAGTGCCGCGGCCGCGGTCCTGATCGCGGTGGCCGCGCTCGCCGGCCGTCCCCGCGCCCGGTCGGCGGCGCCGTTTCTGGCGCTCGCCCCGACCGCGGTGTGGATCGCCGTGTCCGCCGACGGTGTCTTCGCCGGCGTCGCCGCGTGGGCGGTGGCGCTGCTCGCGGTCGCGGCGAGATCGCCGCGACGTCGCACGGGACCGCCGGCGGCGGGCGCGGGACTGCTCTTCGGGTATGCGCTGTTCCTCAGCTACGGCCTGGTGCTGATGGCCGGATTCGTGGTCGCGGTGCTCGTCGCGGCCCGCACCGTGCGGCCGCTGCCCGCTCTCGCTCTCGGCGCGGCCGCCGTCACCGCGCTGTTCGCGGTGTCCGGGTTCTGGTGGGTCGACGGATATCACGCGGTGGTGGCGCGCTACTACCAGGGCATCGCCGCCGAGCGGCCCGCCGCGTACTGGGCGTGGGCCAACCTGGCCGCGGCGACCTGCGCCACCGGACTGGCGGTCCCGGCGTCGCTGCACCGCTCCCTGGCGCCACGGCGCGTGCGCCGCAGGGAGGGGGCGAGCCTGCTGATCCTCGCCGCCCTGGCCGCGATCGTGATCGCCGACCTGAGCGCGCTGAGCAAGGCCGAGACGGAGCGGATCTGGCTGCCGTTCACCACCTTGCTGCTGGTGTCGCCGGCGTTTCTGCCCGTGCGGCAGCATCGCGGATGGCTCGCCGTGCAGGCGGGCGCGACACTGGTGTTGGTCCACCTGGTCCTGACGCGATGGTGATCTCCACCCAGGTGAAACGGTTGCGCGCCAAGCCCCGTCAGCGCCGGCAGAGCGAACCGTCAGGGCCGGGCCCGTGGCTGTGACACGCAGGCCCGGTCGAGGCCGAACGACGCAACCGCTGCGGGAACGGATGATTCGCGGGCAGCCCGGGTTGTCGGCCGGGCCGGCCCCACCCCCCGCGGGGCTCGTCGAGTTCACACCCGCGGCGGCTCGCCGGATGTGGCGCGCAGCGGAGCGAACGCGAACTGCGCCAGCCCTTCGGCGGTCCCGATCCGGGCACGGAAGCCGAGCAGTTCGCTCGCGCGGCCGGGATCGGCGACGATGTGGCGCACGTCGCCGGCGCGGAACTCGCCGGTGACGACCGGGGTCGGACCACCCCGCGCCCGCGCCAGGATGCTCGCGACCTCGCCGATCGTGATCGGTTGCCCGGAACAGACGTTCAACGCCACGAACCCGGTCGCGGCGCGTTCGACGGCGGCGACGTTGGCGCCCGCCACGTCGCGCACGTGCACGAAATCGCGGACCTGCCGGCCGTCCTCGAACACCCGCGGCGCCGTGCCCGCCTCGAGCGCCGACCGGAACAGCGCGGCGACCCCGCAATACGGCGTGTCACGGGGCATCCGGTCGCCGTAGACGTTGTGGTAGCGCAGCGCGGTCACGTCGCCGCCGGTCGCGGCCGCCCACGCGCCGGCGTAGTGCTCCTGCGCCGCCTTGCTGGCGGCGTAACTGCTGCGCGGGCGCAGCGGCGCGTCCTCGTCGACACGCGCCCAGGTCAGCGCCTCGCCCGTCTCGGGATCGGGGTGGTCGAAACGGCCCCGTTCCAGGTCGTCTCGCCGCCGCGACGCGACCGCGACCACCTCGCCGTTCGCCCGCCGGTAGCGACCGTCGCCGTAGACGACCATCGACGACGCCAACACCAGCCGCCGACACCCCGCGCGCGCCATCGCCGCGAGCAGCGTCGCGGTGCCAAAGTCGTTGTGGCTCGCGTACGCCGGGGCGTCCTGCGCGCTGACGCCGGCACCCACCACCGCCGCCTGGTGGCACACCACGTCCACCCCGCGCAGCGCGGCCTCGAGGGCGGCGCCGTCGCGGACATCGAGCACGCCGACCTCGGGCGGCGGCGGGCCGGCGCCGTGCGCGGCGCACAGCAGGGCATCGACCGCGACCACCTCGTGGCCGGCTCCGCGCAACGCGGACGCGACGTGGCTGCCGATGAATCCGGCGGCGCCGGTGAGCAGAACCCGCACGGCTCAGGGTAACCCGGTGCCACGCCACCGCCACCGCAAAAATGTCCTCCACCGGGCTCGGGACCGCGACCGCGCGGGGGATCGCGTTGCCGCCGAGCCCACCGGGAGGTGTCGCGGGCCGCGCAGCACGGGATCGGGCCGGTAGGGCGGCGGGTCGTCGGCGCGCCGGTACCGGGGAACACGACGATCGTGGCTCCCTCGAACAGCGAACACCACGCCCTCCCGCGCCGCCGGTGAATGCGAGGTCCGGCCGACACTCACCTGCGTCGAGTGGGTGTCACGTACCGGGGATCGGTTGCGTCTCGTACACTTCGATCTCGCAGCCGCCGGGCATGTTCAGGTGCGGGTGGACCTTGGCGAGTTCCACTGCGGCGTCGAGGGTCTCGGCTTCGATGATGGAGTAGCCGACCACCTCGCGCGTGCTCGGCGAGGTGCCGGCGGCGGTGACCCTGACGCCACCGGCGAGCGGGGTGCCGAGGTCGACCATGCCGTCGCCGACCTTGCCGGCCCAGGCCATCCATTCGCCCATCACGGCGTTCATCTGCGCGGGGTCGGGGGGTGCGGCGTCGGCGGGCGTGCCGGGTGCGTGGTAGAGGAAGACATACCTGGACATGAGCGTGCTCCTTCGTGTGACGAGTGGTGCTACTTCCTGCGCTTCGGCGCCGGCGTGGCGACGTGGGCCCGGGCACGGTCGACCCACCGTGCCGCTTGCTCGGACGTCAGGGTGGGCGGCAGGGTGAGGTAGCCGCCCATCGGTCGCTCCGCCGGCCCGAACGGCGCGGCGCCGAGCGCGGCCAGCGCGGCCTGCTCGTCTGCGCCCAGTTTGACGCCGCCGCACGCGCCGAAGAGCCCGGCGAACATGTTGCCGTTGTCGAAGGCGCCGAGGTTGCCGAACATCGGCTTGACCTCCACGCCGGCGGCGTTCGGCACGAGGGACCGGAAGTTCTCCCTGTCGGCCTCGGATGGCTTGGGCATCTTCATGGGTCGCTGCGCCTCAGGCCGGAATCCGGTGTCGTCCGGTGTAGGCCGCGAGCCGCTGCATGGGTGAGGCGTCCGCGGCCGGGACGACCTCCTCGCCGAAGGAGGAGCCGCGCCCGCCCGGGACGAGCTGCTCGGCCAGCTTGTGGACGTAGGCCACGAGTTCGTCGGCCACCACCAGGGTTCGGCCGCGGCCCTGGGCGAGGTCCCAGGCGTGGAGGAGGAACTCGACCGGCAGGATCGATGCGGCGAAGGTGGCCGGCATCCGGGCGCCGCCGGGACCGGGCACGGTGGCGTCGAGACCGCGGGACCGCCAGGCCTCCAAGGTCTGCCCGGCCATGGTCGCGATCCGATCCTCGACGGTTCCGGTACCGGGATCGGCGACCGATGCGCCCGCCATGGCGGCGAGCCCGGCCATCGAGGCGACCAGGTGCTCGGCCAGGTCGGCGCAGGTGAACTCCGCGCACGGTGTCTGCTTCGGTTCCTCCTCGCGGGCCAGTCCGCGCAGCGCGTGCTGCAGGATCGCCAGGGTCGCCTCGGCGGCGGTGAGCTCGTCCACCGGATCGGGGACGGCGACCCACTCGTCCGGTCCCGCGTCGCCGTCGGTCGCCGCGCGCGCCAGGCGTTGCAGGTAGTGGTCCCAACCGACCGCGTGCCGGGCCTCCTGTTCGGTGCTGAGGCCCTCGTGCACCAGGGTGACCCGGGTTCCCTCGGCCACCGGCTCGACCGTGATCGTGACCGTGGAGCCGTCGGGTGCGAGCGTGTCGTCGCCCTCCCACCCCCAGCCGAAGACGATGCGCCGGCCGGGTTCGATCTCCCGGTATGTGCCGGCGGCGCAATGCCCGGGGTTGACGGTGTAGCGATACTGCCCGCCGACCCGCAGGTCGACCCGGGCCGTCACCGCCTGCCAGCGGCGCAGCCGTTCGGGCTGGGTGATCAGCGCGAACGCCTCCTCGATGCCGACAGGCAGAACCACAGATTTCGTGCAGGTCATCGTGCTTCCTCTCGTTTCGACGTCACTGCATGGGCGTCCGCGACCAGTGAGTCGAGCTCGTCGGTCCAGAACCTGTCGATTTCCTTCCGTAGCGCCTGCAGGCCGGACGGAACGACCCGATAGACGCGTTCGCGGCCGACCTTCTCGGCCTCGACCAGCCCGACCTCGGCCAGCAGCAGCAGGTGCTGGGAGATCGCGGACCTCGTCACGGTGAACTCGGCGGCCAGGCTCGTCACCGTTCGTGGCTGCGACGCCAGCAGCTGCAGAATCCGTCGCCGCGTCGGTTCCGCGGCGGCGGAGAGGGCATCGACCACACACGAATACGTTAGCTACGACTAACGTATTCGGCAAGGGCTCGTCGCGCGGCAACGCTGCCGGGGTCGCTGGTGCGACTGCGCCCGAGCTTCGGCGCGGTGAACCTGGAAGACATCTCGGCGCCGCGTGCATCGAGATCGCCGCAGCGGGTCATCGAGGCGCTGGACTGCCCGGTCATGTACGGCGACCAGCACGGCACCGCGATCGTGGCGCTCGCCGCGCTCAAGGGCGCGGTCACGGTGCAGGACCGCGACATCTCGAAGCTGCGGGTGGTCATCTCCGGCGCCGGCGCCGCGGGGAGACTGGCAACTGAACTGCCGCCTGCACGTCATGGCCATCACCCAGATCGCCCACGACACCCCCGGTCGCGCCTACTACTTGCGGAAGCGAGCAACCGGCAAAAGCCACCCGGAAGCTCTGCGATGCCTGAAACGACGCCTCTCGACGCGGTCTACCAAAAACTCCTCCGCGACACCACGAGGGCAGGCGGCAGGCCCGGCAGGACAATTGGGTACGACTCCAACGCCCGGCGTGGCGGCCGACACCCCGTACACCGACACTTCGGACCTGTCACTTACCGGACCCGCCGACCGCCACGATACAAACCCCACCTGAAGGCCCCTCTTGACACAGAGAGGCGCCGTCTCCTTACGCGCAGCCGCGACTTTTCGCGATAGAGTCGTATCGGTGCGCCGGGAAGTCTGGTCGGCAAATGTTGTTCGCACACCCGACCGGACCGAGGCCCGCATCATGCGCATCGCTTCCCCCTTCCTGCATGTCAGTCATCGCCACGTGATCGGAGCGACTCACGTTCTCGCCTGGAGCAGGGGATGAAACACGTGCCCATCACCACACATGGCATCTACCCCGATTCCGGGGACGGCGTTCCGGTACGCCATGGCCGCCGGGACCGCCACGAGCACCGCGTCCCCACCACGGCTGCGATCTCGGTGGAGAATCTCGTCAAGACGTTCGGGCCGACCCGCGCACTCGACGGCCTCGACCTCGAGGTGGGGACGGGAGAGGTGCACGGTTTCCTCGGCCCCAACGGGTCCGGCAAGTCGACGACCATCCGGGTCCTGCTCGGGCTGCTGCGCGCGGACTCGGGCGAGGCCCGTCTGCTGGGCGGTGACCCGTGGCGCGACTCGGTGTCGTTGCACCGGCGGCTGGCCTACGTTCCCGGTGACGTGAACCTGTGGCCCAATCTCACCGGGGGCGAGGCGATCGATCTCCTGGCCGGGCTGCGCGGCGGGCTGGACGAGTCCCGGCGTGCGGAACTCCTGGAGCGGTTCGAACTCGACCCGACGAAGAAGGCGCGCACGTACTCGAAGGGCAACCGGCAGAAGGTCGCGCTGGTGGCCGCGTTCGCGGCGGATGTCGAGCTTTATGTGCTCGACGAACCCACGTCCGGGCTGGATCCGCTGATGGAGTCGGTGTTCCAGGACTGCGTTGAGGAGATGTCGGACGCCGGGAAGACAGTGCTGCTGTCGAGCCACATCCTCGCCGAGGTCGAGGCGCTGTGTGATCGGGTGAGCATCATCCGCGAGGGCCGCACCGTGGAGACCGGCACGCTGGCCGAACTGCGTCACCTCACGCGCACGTCGGTCACTGCCGAGACGCAGCGCCCGGTGACCGGCCTGGAGGCCGTCGAGGGTGTGCACGACGTGCGGGTCGACGGACTGCGCACATGGTGCGAGGTGGACACCCGTGCGATCGACGGGGTGCTGCGCCATCTGCTGTCGTTCCGGGTCACGTCGCTGACGTCGACGCCACCGACGCTGGAGGAGTTGTTCCTGCGGCATTACGGGGACGAACTGGCGCGCGACGGCGAGAATCACCGGCGCGCCGAGTCCGGGACGCGGGCGCGATGAGCACCGTGACGGCGCCGGTGGTGGCCGGGCGGGGTCAGTACACGGGAACCGCGCGGCTCGTGCGGCTCGCCCTGCGCCGCGACCGCATCCAGTTGCCGGTGTGGCTGCTCGCTCTCATAGCGCTGCAGGCGTTTTCGGCGTCGAGTGTGTTCGGCCTGTATCCCACCGAGGCGGACCTGCGCGGCTTCGCGGTGGCCACCGCGGCGTCGCCGGTCGCGCTGGCCACCAACGGTGTCGTGTCGGGGTATAGCGCCGGCGCGGTACTCGCCAGCCAGATCGTCATGCCGCTGTCGCTGGCCGCCGGCCTGATGACCACCCTGCTCATCGTGCGGAACACCCGCCAGAACGAGGAGACCGGACGCGCCGAGCTCGTCGAGGCCGCCGTGGTGGGCCGGAAGGCACTGCTCACCGCCGCGCTGGTGGTCGCGGTCGGCGCCAACGTCGTTCTCGGTCTGCTCGATGTGGTCGTTCTGATCACGCAGGGTCTGCCACTGGCCGGGTCGGTGGCTCTCGGCGCTGCGGTGGCGGGGGCGGGCATCGCGTTCGCGGCGATCGCCGCGGTCACCGCCCAGGTGACCGACAGCGCCCGGACCGCGAACGGACTGGCCGGCGCGGCGCTGGGCGTGGCGTTCCTGTTGCGTGCGGTGGGCGACATGGCGGGGACGGTGACGGACGCCGGCACCCGGGTGGTGACCGGCTGGCCGACGTGGGTGGCGCCGATCGGCTGGGCCGAGCAGGTCCGGCCCTACGACGACAACGCCTGGTGGGTTTTGGCGTTGCCCGCCGTATTCGCACTCGTGCTGGGCTCGGTCGCCCTCGCCCTTTCCGAACACCGGGACGTCGGCTCTGGGTTGGTGCCGACCCGCCCGGGTCCGGCCCGGGCGTCGCGTTCGCTGCCGACGGCGGTCGGATCGGCGTGGCGGATGCAACGGACGATCCTGTTCTGGTGGGCGTTCGGGGTCGCCGTCCTCGCCGCCACGTACGGCGCGATCGGCGACCAGATCGACGACTTCCTCGGCTCGGGCGAGCAGGTGACCGACATGATGGAACAGCTGGGGGGCGGCACGACCAACATGGTCGACGCCTACTTCGCCGCCATCTTCGGCATGATGGCGATCGCGGTCGCCGGCTACGCCGTGCAGGCATTGCTGCGGATGCGCGGTGAGGAGTCCGCAGGGCGGCTCGAATCGGTTCTCGCGACTGCGGTTTCGCGCCCGCGATGGATGCTCGCGCATGTCGGCCTGGTCACCGCGGCGATCGTGGCCCTGCAGCTGCTGACCGGGGCCGTGACGGGACTCGCGTTCGGTCTGGTTACCGGGGGCGTGCCCGAACAGGTCGTGCGTCTGACCGGTGCGGCTCTCGTGTTCGTGCCGGCGACCCTGGTCGTCGCGGCAGCGGTCGCACTCCTTTTCGGAGCCTTGCCCGCGTGGTCGGCCGGACTCTCCTGGGGCTTCCTCGCCCTCTGCCTGGCCCTCGGGCCGCTCGGAGGGCTGCTCGGCCTGCCCGCCACCGTTCGCGACCTGTCGCCGTTCGCGCACATCCCAGCGGTACCCGCCGCGCAGGTCCCGTGCACCCCGCTGGTCTGGCTCGTCGTGATCGCCGTCGTCGTCGATGCGGCCGGAGTAGTGCTGTTCCGTCGACGCGACCTCACCACCTCGTAGGTCCCCGCTGCTCGTCGTATCTCGCTGACGAACCCCCGCCCCGATGCTCGAACCTCGAAAGCGGCGGACGTCGGGACCACGAGCGCCTCGATCTCTTGGCACCGTCGATCCGGCGGATCGCCGGCGTCGACGTCGACCGTCGTGCTGATCTTCGACATCGACGACCTGGCCGCCGCCAGCCGGGTCGGTGTCGGCGCGCCGACAAACGACACCGCCGCGTTCGCCGTGGCCACAATTCGCCGCTGGTGGCAGGCGTCGACACGCAGCGCTACCCGCGCGCGCAGCGGCTGCGGATCACTCACTGCCGCGCCGGCGGCGCGGCAGTGAGTGCCGCGCCGGCGGCGCCAACGACTACCGCCCCGGTTGGGGAAGGCCGAACTGGCCGGCTACGCCGCCGAGACCGGCCTCGCGGTCACGGTCTGCCACTTCCCCCGCCCGGCGCCAGCACGTGGAACAAGATCGAGCACCGGCTGTTCTCCCGCATCTCCTCCAAACTGGCGCGGGGAAACCCTGACCAGCCCCCGAGGTCGTGGTCAATCTGATCGCCGCGACCACCACCCGCACCGGCCTGACCGTGCGGCCCGAACTCGACCACACCGAGTACCCAGAGAAATTCATCGACCGAGCGCGACCCTGCTTATCGCGGGCCGGTCGACACGATCGTGGTCGAGAGCATCCCCAGACATCTTCGAGTCGCATCGGTCTGCGTCGTGTCGACATCGACACCGTCGGTGGCATGTGGAGAGGTACCCGTAGAATGGCGTCTGTGCAGCCCAGGTTCGCGGCCCCGCGAGGCGGGTCCGATGCTGCGCTGATACAACCCCGCTCGGCCACGGTGACCGGTGCGCCGATCGGGTTTCATGAGCCGGCGATGGTGTTCTTCGAGCAGAATCTGCGCCCCGGCGGCACGAACGGGTACACCACCTCCTGGGGCACGAACGCACACGGCAAGCTCGCCGGCTGCCCACCCCGAGATCACTGATCCGCCCGCCACACGTGCGGTATCGGAATCCGTCGGGGTATCCCGGTTACCGCACACGTGTCGTGGGCTTCGGCCGTGAGTGAACCGCAGTTCGTGCGGTTCGTCGGATGCCACTACGCGCGCCTGTGCGAGTGCGAACAAGCCGTGAAAGTCAGTGATGAACTCGTCCTTTTCTCGTCTGCCGTTGCTGGTGCGCGGCACGTGGCCGGAAACGCAGCGGATCACGCCGATCCTTCGCAAGGAAACCGTCGGCGGCGTCCTGCTGCTGATCGCCGCGGCCGCCGCCCTGGTCTGGGCCAACACCCCCTGGTCGGATGCCTATTACGCGCTGCGCGACGTCACGGTCGGCCCGTCGAGCCTGCACCTGAACTTGACGCTGGGCACGTGGGCCGCCGACGGGCTGCTGGCGATCTTCTTCTTCGTCGTCGGACTCGAGCTCAAACGCGAATTCGTGGCCGGGGACCTACGCGATCCCCGGCGGGCGGCACTCCCGGTGATGGCTGCGATCGGTGGCATGATCGCCCCGGCCCTGATCTTCGTCGCGGTCAACCTCGGCACCGGTGGCGGCGCGTTGAACGGGTGGGCGATCCCCACCGCCACCGATATCGCGTTCGCCGTCGCGGTCTTGGCGGTGATCGGCTCGCACCTGCCGACAGCGTTGCGCACGTTCCTGCTCACCCTCGCCGTCGTCGACGATCTGCTCGCGGTGACCGTGATCGCGATCTTCTACACCGACGCACTCGACTTCACCTATCTCGGTCTCGCCCTCATCCCGCTGGCCGTGTTCGCGGTCGCGGTGCACAAGCGGATCCGGTCGTTCTGGATTCTGCTGCCGTTGGCGGCGGCGACGTGGTGGCTGGTCCACGAATCCGGGGTGCACGCCACCATCGCCGGAGTGTTGCTCGGGTTCACCGTCCCCGTCGTCCGCAGCGTCGCCGCCGGTGGCCCCGACGCCGGGCCGGGCCTGGCCGAACATTTCGAACATCGCCTCCGCCCGCTGTCGGCCGGGTTCGCGGTGCCGGTTTTCGCGTTCTTCGCCGCCGGGGTCAGCATCGGCGGCCTGGACGGATTCGTCGACACCCTCGGTGACCGAGTCGCCCTCGGCATCGTCGCCGGCCTGGTGATCGGCAAGGTCGTGGGCATCACCGGAATGAGCATGTTGACCGCGAGATTCACCAGAGCCGAACTCGACGACAACCTGCGCTGGCTCGACGTGATCGGGGTCGCGATGCTCGCCGGCATCGGATTCACCGTCTCGCTGCTGATCGGCGAACTCGCCTTCGCCGACGATGCGCTCCGCACAGATCACGTCAAGATCGGGGTCCTCACGGGCACCCTCACCGCCGCCCTGCTCGCCGCGATCGTGCTGCGGCTGCGCGATCGGGCCTACCGCCGCATCGTCGAACGCGAAACCGCCGATGCCGACCAGGACGGCATCCCCGACATCCACCAACGGCCGTGACCTCCGCACCGGCCCGTCATCGTGGGATTGCTGGGACCGCAGGCCACCAGCCGGCAGCACGGCCGGATCCTGGAGCGTGTCGGTGCCCATCACGTCGTGTTGCCTGAGTACGACATGGACGAGCGAGTCGCGCATCTGGTCACCGGCCGCATGCTCGAACTACATCGAGTTCGACGAGGACTATGCGATGGTGAAGACTCTCGCGCCATCGGACGCGGTCGGGCGGAAGGTGACCGAGAAGGCTACGCCACCACTTCGGAGTCACCGTCGTCGCGATCAAACGGCGCGGAGCCGAGTTCACCGACGCCACACCGAATACCGTGGTCGCCGAGGGTGACCTCCTCATCGTGGCCGGCAGCGTCGAGCAGGTCGACCAGTTCGCCGAGATGACCTAGTCGCCACCGAAGGACTATTCGGCGGAACGTTTGCCGCGATGTGCACATTCGACGAACGGATGGCATCAGCTGCGCAGAGCTGGGGCAGGGCGGTGGTCTCACCGAATTGAAGTCACGCGCCCATCCAGGTGCCGACCGCGCGGGCGTAGTCGGCCGGCACTTCCAAGGGAAGGACATGTCCGACCCCGCCGAGGACGGTCAGTTCCCAGTCCGGGCGCAGTGCCGTCCAGTCGTCGATCCACGCGCGCACGATCAGGCGATCGTCGTCGCCCCAGAGCAGGAGCGTCGGCGCCGCGACCCGGCTCATCGCCTCGAACACCCGGTCTCGCCGGACGAACATCAACGACATCACCGAGGTCATCACCGTGACCGCACTCGACATCTGCTTCGGCCGCACTGCCGCCATCTCGTCCCGTATGACGTCGGTGATCTCCGCCGACATTCTCGTCAGATCTCCGCCCGTGTTCCACTTGCTGCCCGCGATCGCGGCGGGATCGGCCAAGAACCGAACTTTCCGATCGAGCACTCTCCGCCCGAGCACTCCCAGCATCAGGCGAGCGACGGGAGGGACGACAGCCAGCCCTGCCCGCCCGACTGTCCGCCAGATCCGCGCCTCGACCTCGCTGATCCCCGGCGGGAGTGCGGGCGCTACCAACACGATCCCGGCGACCCGCTCGGGTGCGAGATCGGCGAACAGCAGCGCGATCATCCCGCCTGCCGACCAGCCGTGAACCACGACCTCATCCAACCCGAGTACGTCGGTGAACGCGCACAGGAACCGCGCGTTCGCCTCGACGCCGGCCGCGCGGCGATTCGGTGACGCGGTGTGCCCGACGATCGTGCCCGGCAGGTCCACCGCGACGACTTGCCCGTTCCGGCGCATTTCGGCGAGCACGTCGAGCCAGGCGGAGGCGCTGCCCGCCGGGTTGGGCACGAACAGATGAAGCGGCGCACCCGGTGTCGGCGCCGCGTCGCTCGCGAGGTAGTGCACCGTAGTGCCCCGCACAGCGACTGTCTCGCTGCGGATTCCGGCCCAACGAGCAGTACGTTCACCCCAGTCGGCGCACCGCATCTATCCATGCTATTCGTCCGAAACAGGTCCGGGAGGGTCGGGCGATGCTTGGGCGAGGAGCAGTGGATCGAGGAACGCGCGATGGACCATGAAGACTCGAAGTCGGGCTGTGCGACATTGCGGCCACTCCCCGCCGGTCCGAAGCGGCGGCTGTCGACCCGGGCCGGCCGGGATTGGTTCGCGGCATTCGGTGAGAACACCCGAGAACCATGCTGGACGACCCGCGGCGCGCGGGGCGCGCCGGATGTCGTGCCGGCGCTTCGTTGATCGATGAGATCGTCCGCGAGGGCGCGCGCAAGACGCCCCCCGGCAGCGCTCCTCGGGGGATTTCGTGCCGGCGCTGGGTCCTCCGCAGCGCAAAGGGGTTGTCGTCCTCGATGATCAACCGGTTGGCCCTGCGGGTCACCTTCCCCGTTGTAAAGGTCGCTTAACGGCACTCGGCGAGGCCTCGGGGTCTTGCGAGGTTTCGGCGAGTACGTCGTCGAGCGAGTACGTGCGGCCGTGGGCGACATCGCGTTCTCCGCGGCCGACGTTGTACATCACCGCGGACAGCCGCTGCTCCACCAGGTGTGCCACGAGTTCTTCGGTGACCGGGGCGATGATGCCGACGAGGACATGGTCGTTGGTGACGGCGAGCATCTGCCCCGCCTTGCCGGCTTCCTCGATCACCGAATGAGACAGATCACCCAGACGCACGGTTCGACTGGTCAGCGCACCGGCACCTCGACCCGCCGCGGACTCCCGCGTGGGCAGCAACGCCTCGCGGACGCTGGCCATCGTCGCGATCAGCTTGTCGACTCCGGGAACGGCAAGGGGCCCGTGCCCGGAGCCCGCGACGGCCGGTTCCGCGACGGTGTCACCGCCTTCGACAAGCGCCTCGGCCAGGGTCGCCCCGGTGCGTCCCGCGGCGATCTCCGCCTCGCCGCGGGCGATGTTCTGCTGCAGCCGGGAGAAGTTCATCTCGACCACGTGTTCGAGCCACGCGCGACTGATCGGACACAACACGCCCACCAGCACCCGGTTGCTGGTGATACCCACCAGCTCGGTCGACTGTGCCAGCTCCTCGATCAGCGATCCCCGCACGTCGCGAATTTTGATCGTCTTCATGGGAAACTTCCTGCTCCGAGGGCCGACGGGCGTGGCGGCCGGTCCGACAAGTATGCGCCTCCCACCCCCCGTTGTCAACGCTCGTCGACAGCTGTCAGCATGCGTCGACAAACGGTAATATGGTCGTTGAGCCGCCGGACAACGCGGGAGGGGAGTCACGATGGAGCCTGCTGCCCCGGTCGCGCCAGCCGGTTGCTACGCGGCCACGACCGAGACGCTGCGCAGCGCGACCAAGTGGTTGCTGACCGTGTCCGCCGGGGTCGGCGCGGTTCTGGTGGCCGGGCTGCAGCTGGGCGGCCTCGGTCAACTGGTACCCGATGACATCCCCCGGTTGGTGCTGGCGCTGGCCGGTCTGTTTCTCGGATTCGCCGGTGTGGGATACATGATCTGGCGTGCCAGTGGCGTGTTGACCGATGATTGGATTCTGCTGGCGCAGCTGAGCCTGGAAGCCTTCGAGGAGCAGATCAATGCGAAAACCCGCCGCCAGCGTCGACGCGGTCGCGTGATCCACCAGATCTATGCCGAGCTGACCGACTATCGCGAAGAACTGTTCGCCGGTGTTGCCTCCACCCCGGAGGATCTGTACGCCAAGCTCACGGCCGCCAATCAGGCCAGCCGCGCGACCCCCGCCGATCCGGACATCGACATCGCGGCGGTGCACCAGGCCACCCGCGATGTCGTGGAGTTCGCCAACTATCGCCGGACTCGGATCCGGTTCGACCGGTTGCGCCGCGACCTTGCGTGGGCGGCACTCCCGGTCGTCGTCGGAGCAGTCATGTTCGCGCTTGCGCAACCCGCGGCGGAGCAGAAATCACCGGCGCAGCCCGGTGCGCCGGTGCCGACCACCAGTGCACCGGGCCCGGACGCTCCCACCCCGTGACAACCGACGGGCACCTCACCCCGCGCGGCAGGGTGGTCTACCGGCCGCGGTCCGGTAACCCGCGCAGTGTCACCGCCGCCGTGTTGACCGCGGCTCCGGGTCGAAGCAGATCGAACAACAGAAGTCGCCGCGACCGGACGCCCGCAGGCCGTTCTGCCGGCAACTCCGGCCGGGTGATCGCCGTCCACCCGTTGCTCAACGCGGTCGCCGTGTAGCGCTTGTCACCGATCTCGAACTCGAACGTCGCATTGACCGGCGGATCCAGCTCCTCACGCAGACACTCGGCAAGCTCGTCCCTGTCTGCCCGACTCAGGCTGAGCACGATCTCCTTGGCCACGCTGGTCAAAGCTACCGGTTTCGACACATCCCTCACCTCCCGTCGGTTTCCATCCGGTCGCGGACTGCGGTCAGCCGCGCCCCAGCTGTGCACGGCGCGGGCCGGCGGCCGGTTGCGGACGCGCCCGACCATTCGTGTTCTTCGACGGCGGGCGAGCAGGGCGGGTGCACGAGCACACCACCACTTCACACCCGGGCTCAGGTTCGAGGCCGGTCGACGTCGGTCCAGATTCCCCGACCTTGCCTGCCCTGCCGTGGGCGGAGGAATTCGAGCGTCACCGTGTCGAACTGCGCATCGAAGACGTGCGTGTGTAGATCCCCCTGTCTTTCCTTCTCGGTTCACACGAATCGCGACGTCGAGCTGGTTTCCCCATGTCCGTCCGGTCCGGCTGGCGGTGGGGTTCCGCTCCAGCGCCGGAGCGAAGCCGAACAGCACCCCGGACCAGCGCGGCGATCCCACCTCACATTCTCACGGGCACGCTCCGCCCGTAAGCGGGTTCACGTAAACAGTGGCTTGACCAGCGTAAAGGTGTAACCGACTCGTGATCGGGTGATCGCACAAGGGACGAGAGCGTCACTTCGCGGCGGACGATCGACGGATCGTGAGGTCGGGCTCGATGCGGGTTCCCCCGGACGCCGATGCACGGGTGGTGCCGGTGCAAACGCTCGACGGGTACGGGTACGAGCCTGCCGACGCTGATCCGTGAATCGAGAAGGACCCGACCACGCGAGCAGGGGCAGATGTAGGTGGGGAGGACATCCCGAACAGACGGATGTGGCAGGAGATGGTTACGCCACTCCCCCTGCGGATTCCATGTGCAATCATGGATAACACCACATATCCACGAACGGATCCGCACCCAGGGCGCGGCCGACTGCCTCCTCTCCCGCGACGTGCTACGGCGGCGCGGGCACCCGGGCGGAGTCCACGTGCGGGGTGCCGTTGAGCCCGATCGGAAGGAGACCCACGCGACGGGCCAGTCAACCTCACCAGACGTTCTGTTGGAAGTGCTGCGGTGGCCCCACGCCGCGGCGTCTCTCGAATTCCGATCCAGCCGGATCGTCGCAGCACCCGAGAACGACGTTTGATCATCGTGTGTCGAACGGCCGGCCACGGCAAACTGCCCAAGTCCCCATCGAGCGTGCACGTCCCGGTCGCGCCGATCGCCGGCTTCAATACCCTCGGCGACGTCCTGGCGATGGCGAACTCGACCGACTTTGGGCTGGCCAGCTCTGGATGAGCAGGCCCCGGAGGCGCGGCGCACCTCACGTGCCTCGCTCGTGACTGCCTCCGCGCGATCGATGGAGTTGTCCGTCGACGCGGTACTATGTCGGAGCTGAGTTCAGCCCGGCCTCGCTCCTTGCGGGAATGGGTTCGACACTAACCATTTTGATGGTGGTGGCGGTGCTTCTGGATGTGTGTTCACGCACCCGCTTGTTCGCGGGAGCCGTTGACCAGGGAAGGAAGGTGATCGACATGATCTCACGTGTTGTTCGGCCGCTTATCTCATCGACTGCGCGAGTGTTCTCGTCGTTTCTGATCAGCGTCGCTGCCACTATCGCAGTGTCGGGCTGAGCTCAGCACTCACTCCTCCAACAGTTGAAGGCGCCTTACCTGGTCCGCACACTCGTCTGTCTCATCTCCGCGGCCGAGGTGGCGTGAATCCGGTCGGCCAGATTGGTTCCTCCTCCCAGTTGGCACGGCTCACATCGGTTGTGCCGCCCAGCGTCGCACCCGTCAGATCTGTGCCGTCCAACTTCGCGTGGTCCAGTTTCGTATCACGCAGTGTCGCGCCACTCAGATTCGCGTGAAGGAGCTTTGCGCTCCTGAGGTCCGCTCGGGTCAGGTCCGCGTGCATCAGCTTCGTGGCGAGGATGTCCGCGGCATTGAGGGTGGCATCAGTCAGGTTCGCGTGTCTCAGGTAGGCGTCGGAGAGGTCGGTGCCGTCCAGGTTCGCCCCGGCCAGGTGTGCGTGGCCCAAGCTCGCGCGGCTCAAGTCTGCCCCGCCCAGCTCGGCGCCGCCAAGCTTCGTGTCGCCGAGTTTCGCATCGGTCAGGTGAGCGTTCTTAAGGGTCGCTCCAGTCAGATCCACTCCAGTCAGGTCAACTTGGCTGAGGTCGGCGCCCGTGAGGTCGAAGGAGAGCCCGCTCCACTTTCCCGCCGCACTCCCTTCTCGCGCCGCCTGCGCGCGCGAGCGGATGACAGCGACGGCGGTGTCGCGGACCTGTTGTTCTCGATGGTCAGCAGCTTCAGCAGCCATGAGGTCCTTCGCTCGGGACGGAGAGGGTGGTGTGCGGAGGTAGGCGCAGAGGACGTTGACGCATACTTGCCGTTCGTCGTCGTTTCCGAAATCGCGCCAGTCGTCGGCGAGGGATGCGATCGCGTAGACGCCGGCGAGTCGGATCGCGGACGAGTCCGATCCGAGCTGGGCTGCTGTCTGGCTGTAGCGGTCACGGAGTAACTGCTCCCGGGCCGCCCGCTGCGATCCCGTGAAGTGCTTGCCTGTCTGGTGGCGGGTGATAAGGACGCCCAGCAGGGCGACGACAGCGGCGAGGACGGCGAGGCTGGCGCCGATAATCGTGCCCTGGGCCGTCGAGAGACCCTCCCCGACGGCGACGAGGTCGTTGGTCATCACGCCGCCAATCCTGCCTGCCAGGCTGTAAGAAGGCGCGCGGACATGCGCCTGTGAGTGACCGAGCCGGCGTCGACATCCACCGCGTCGGATCGGTGGGGTGGAGCGGCCGCCATGCCGCCCAACCTTGCACTCGATGCTCATGGATAATGGCAGTTATCCATGAAGATGTCGTGAATCCGCGGGGGGAGTGGCGTACACGCCGTGCAAGACCGAGAACCTTACTGCATAATGAGAACAGCTCACAAAGCAACGCGCACAACGGTTTACACCACTCCACGGGACTCGATCGGAGACTCCTGCGCTGGCCGCTGCCAGCTGACGTATTCCGATTCTCGGTCAGGGGCCTGCGGAAGTCCGTCTGGGGCAACAGAGGACACGGCACAACCCGTGGTGCGGTCACCGGCTGATATCGGCGCTGCGTTGACTCATGTCGGTGAGATCGGTTCGAAGCGCCGGATTTCGTCCTCGCCCGGCCGGACCACCC
>DATDBL010000006.1:0-33174 GCA_036524855.1 Aldersonia sp.
ACCAACGGCGCGATCACCTCCCACTGGGCATCGGTCAAGTCGGATGGGTAGCGTTGGTCCGCGGTCACACGGCCACTCTGGCAACTCCAGTCACATCAGTCACGTAGGCACGCCGAGCCACTTTCCCAACACGTTCTTAGGGACCGTTGTGGTCGAACCACAAGGCTCCCGAAGCGACGTTGTCGGCGGACCATCGTGTGGCTGGCATCACATCGCGGGATAGTTGAGGAGGCAAACGGGCCGACACCAACCAACCCGGCCCGCACCAGCACGCCCGCCGGCCCCGTTGCGCTACTCAGGGGACCCCTCACCGTCGAATTCGCTGATCAGGGGACCCCTCAGTCACCCACCGACAACACTCAGGGCACCCCTGACATCGCGTCGGACCACGTCATCCCGAACTCGCCGTCTCCCCGGCGATGTTCCCGACCGTAAGGCCAACTCTCTTGCGAACGAAACCTCCCAGCTCGGTGCCCACCACCGCGGTGGACCAGCCGCGATCGATGTCCAGGATCGCCGCCGCGTCGCTCGTCGGCACAACCATCGAGTTCTACGACTTCCTCATCTACGGCACCGCAGCAGCGCTCGTGTTCGGGCCGCTGTTCTTCCCGACTCTCGGGGCGGGCGCAGCGACGGTCGCCTCCATCGCCACGTTCG
The DNA here is from genome assembly GCA_036524855.1 of Aldersonia sp. Taxonomy (GTDB): domain Bacteria; phylum Actinomycetota; class Actinomycetes; order Mycobacteriales; family Mycobacteriaceae; genus Aldersonia. The sequence continues at coordinate 658 of DATDBL010000006.1, forward strand.
GCGTGGCGTTCGTGGTTCGCCCGCTCGGTGCCGTCCTGTTCGGCCACTACGGCGACCGCTTGGGACGCAAGAAGACCCTGGTCACGACGCTGCTCATCATGGGTGGCTCCACGTTCGCGATCGGCCTGATCCCGACCGCGAGCACCATCGGCGCCGCGGCACCGATTGTGTTGGTGGCCCTGCGTGCGCTCCAGGGCCTGGCACTCGGCGGTGAGTGGGCTGGGGCCGCCCTGCTGACGTCGGAGTACGCCGACCGCGGCAAACGCGGCCGCTACAGCATGTTCCCCCAGCTCGGTCCCGGTCTCGGCGTGGCGCTGTCCAGCACGACCTTCCTCGTCGCGTCGCTGGTGATGACTCCGGACAGCTTCGCGGCCTGGGGCTGGCGGATCCCGTTCCTGGTCAGCGCGGTGCTGATCGCGATCGGGCTGTGGGTGCGGTTGAACATCGCCGAGACACCGGCCTTCGCGAAGGTCACCGCGAACAAGCAGCAGGTCAAGCTGCCCTTCGCCGACGCACTCAGGGAGCAGTGGCGCCAGGTGCTGCTCGGTGGCGGCATGCTGTCGATGACGTTCGGCTCGTTCTACATCGCCATCGTGTTCCTCACCGGCTACGCCGGCGAAAAACCGGGCATCGGAGCGCTCGGCCTGTCGCAGCAGTCGATTCTCGTCGTGAACATCCTCGCGGCGGCCGTCCTCTCGGGAGTGGTCATCGCTTCGGCCATGTGGTCCGACCGGATCGGCCGGCGCCGGGTCCTCCTCATCGGAACGGTATTCGGCATCGTCGCCGGGCCGCTCGCCTTCACCATCATGCAGCCGGGCAGCGCGTTCTCGTTCTTCGTTGCGATGTCGGTTCTGATGCTGGCACTCGGCATCCCCTACGGCCCTGCCGCGGCCTATCTCCCCGAGCTCTTCCACACCCGCTACCGCTACACCGGCGCCGGGATGGCCTACAACCTTGCCGGCATCCTCGGTGGCGCCCTCCCGCTGATCGTCGGCGATCCGCTCGTCAAGGCGTACGGGGGCATGGGTGTGGCGTACTTCCTCTCCGGGCTCGGCGTGTTCAGCACCTGTTGCCTGCTGCTGCTCAAGGAGACCAAGGGCGTGGCGATCGACGCCGACACCGTCGCTGCCTGACCCTTGATGGCCGCCGCCGGGACCCGGCGGCGGCCCACCTGTCACCAGAACTGGAGACGACGACATGACCAGAAACGACGTTGCAGACCTGATGACCGAGGTGCTCATCCTCGCCCCGGCGGGCCCGGGGTGTTGCAGCACGGGTGTGCGTGTGGAGGCCGCGGGATTGAACCGGCCCGACGGCCTCGCCGCGACCGTGGCCGGCCGCTATCTCCGAAACCGCCTCCGAAGATCTGTCTCACTGCCCATGCCCCCGTAGGCTCCGGTACACAAGGAGGCGACCACCGATGACCACAATCTCAACAATCGGCGTCACCATGGACTGCCCCAACCCGGACGTGGCGGCCACGTTCTGGGAAACATTCCTGAACTACAGCCGTCGGCCAACAACGCCCGACAGCCCCTACGTGACCATCGAACGCCCGGACCGCAGCGACGGGATCGCACTGGTGACGTTCCAGCGAGTCCCGGAGCCGAAGACGACCAAGGCCCGCGTACACCTCGACCTGTTCGTAGACCACGCGCAGCCGATCTTCGATGCCATGATCGCCGCCGGCGCCACTGCCGTACACACCATCCCGGCACAGGAATGGACCACGCGTGTGCTCACAGATCCAGCCGGAAACGAGTTCTGCCTCATTGGCCCGGATTGACTCACCGAGGCCGCGATGGCCGCGGCCACCGCTCCGCCTGGCCCGGTCGCGGCAGGGCGGGCCCTCGCTCCGGTGCGTCGTCGGGTACGTGGCAACGCCCGGCGGCTGTCCCGCGGATGGTGAGGTGATCTATCGACAACGCCTTCCGGGGCCTGCCGGTTGACACGGAATCAGTTGGCGCGCGATCAGTCCTGCTCTGCCAGCCACGCGGCGACCTGGCGGGCGAACTCTTCAAGATCACCGAGGTCGTCGAGCCGCTGCAGCACGACAGCATCGTCGACTCGCACGTACTCGTGCACCAAGACGTTGCGAAACCCAACGGCGCGCCGTATCTCACCGGCCAGTTCACCCTCGATCACACCGTGCCGATCCATCAGCGCCACCGCGTCGCCGTTGTCGTTGGGTGGGCCCCATCCCTCGGAGGCGCAGATATGCTGCGCGATGTCGACACATGCTTCGATGCAGGTGACGAACGTGTATTTGACCCCACGAAGCCAGAGTGGATCCTGTCGTCGCGGTGGTCCGTCGGTCGAGGCGGCGCGTAGCACAGCTAGGTCATCGGTGATGGTCCGGAGGAGCCGAAGCACACGCACCTTATCGACCACGGAGGAGGCCCTCGATGAACTCGCGGTGGCTTCGGTCGATTCGGGGCTTCTCGTCGAAGTAGATCTTCCGGGTCTGGGCCAGCCAATGAACCCGCGCCGCTGGATCGTCGTCGAACAGCACGACGCCCTCGAGAGCGACGCGTCCGGCAAGCTCGAGCGGCGCGTCGTTCAGAACGAGCAGATCGACACCAGGCGGAAGCAGCACCTCGAACGAAGGCGGTGCGGCGTCCGGCCACCATGCGGCGACATCGAGATCGGAGTCCGAACGAGCGGATCCACGGACCGTGCTCCCGTGAAGGAACGCGAATCGCGCACCGGCTTGCCGCAACGCGGTGACGATGTCCTCGTACGCCGCATCCTCGACTAGACCCATGCGCTTCAGTCTCCCACGTGACAACGACCTTGCCGAATGGGCCGCGAAACGACGAAAATCGATCGCATAACCAAGCGGAATCGGCAGGGAGGGCGGCCCGATGGCCAACGTTCCAAACTTGCCCGGCGACGAGCGCCAGCGGATTGCCCGACAAGCGCTCGACGAACTGAGCGGGCGCCGTGATCACAGCGTGGTTCTGCGGGTTCGTTGCGGTCGTGGCCATCACGTCGCCGAGGTGCTCCGAACGCCGAGCGGTCCGGTATTCGAATCGCGGACCGGTTTGCGGGCACACGGCTCGCGCGACCGATCTGACACCGGACACAACGCCTCGCGACGCGGTACCGCGTACGCCGACCTACTGGCCGGCGACGAGTTCACCGACGATTTGTTGCCGGCGAACTGCGAGTGCGGCGCACACGAGTTGTCGCGCACCGACTTGTCCCGAGCCATCGCAGGGAATGTCCGCACGTTTCAGCTCCCATGATGGAACGCAGGTCCCCGCCGTCCAACCTCCACTCACCCGAAGAGCGGCAGATAGACCCGAGCCGCAAAGGCAGCAAACACAATCGCAGCAACGCTGAACACGACGACCTGCCCGGCCGAGGCATTCGGATCGTCGTTGACGAACATGGCTGCGGCCATGGCGGCAACCGAAGGCGGGACGAGAGCGAACCAGCCGAGCACGGCATAGAGTGCCTTGCGCGACCACCGCGCGCCGCGGAGGAGCCCGATCCCGGCGACAACCGTTGCCGGAACCACGATTCCGAGGTCGAGCAGAACGATCGACCAGTAGAACGTGCGCGCGTCGGCGAATTCCTCGGGAATCGCAGTGCCGCGCAGTGACCCGCTGATCGCGCCGAGCTACCGCGAGATCACGAAGGCCGCCAGGGCGAGCAGGACGAGCCATACACCCGCGCTCGCCCCGCAGAGAGATGGCGGGCAGGAAATCGTCGTCGATCAGCGGCCATGCCCAGACCGCCAGCAGCACGCCGAACGCGAAAAGGGCGAGCTGGAAGACGATCACGATGCTGTACTCGGCGTACTCGGGACCGAGGCCATACTGCACGAACATGTATGCCGTGTATGCCGCCGGGCCGAATGCCAGAACGGTGTTGAGCATCAGCGCCGCCGCGAGTCCGATCAACGCGACACCGAACGCCCTCGGCGGGTCGCTGGGCCTCTTCGCGGAAGGACCCAGGTGAACAACGATTTCGTTGGTGTCCACGGTGATACCTATCCGATGTCGCATCGACGAAGCGCAACCAGGCCGACGCATGTCAGCACGGCGGCAACGACGGTCAGGCGCGCACTGCGAACCTGCTCGTGGCTGACCTTCGATCCGCCACCTGTCGAGGAGTTCGTCCTGGGATTCGATGCCACCGGGGAACCGCTATACCGGACCCGATGGGCCTCATGTCACATTCGCGGCCCGAATCGACGGAATCCCGTCATTTCGGACCGCGAGTGTGTCACCAGGCCCGCGGGTGCCGCAATCCGGCGGCGTTCGCGGTCCGATCAGGGTGCAGGCATCACACAGAGGTGACAGTGGCGGTTGTGCAGCGGTGCCCGCGATCGAACGAACCGTGAGCGGAACGAGCCGGGACGCGACGGCGCTCGACCCCGCGGCCGTTGGCCGAAGCAGAACGGGCAGCTCGCCTGGGCAAGCGGGGCGGATGTGCTTCGACGGAGGGGCTGGTGAAGCGACGCCAGGAACGACAGATGGGTGACACAGCGATCCGAGGTAGCCGGCGCGCCGATCCGTGCCCGCAATCGACCGACTCGAGCGCATAATCGACATAGAGATGCGCGACGGATCGCTGCGCGCGAGTCGCGGTCGCGCGGAACACGACGGCCGAGCCCTGCACGGAGACTGACGATGATCATCGAAAGCGCGATCGAGCGGTACCGCTTCGACTGCCACAGCTGTGGACATTCGTGGGCCGACGAATACACGGTGCAGTACGTCGAGGATTCGGAGGGCTCGCTCTGGTCGTTCTACCGGCTGGAGGGCACGCCCGTCCCCTCACCGTCTGCACACGACCTCATCTGCCCGCAGTGTCACCATGCGCGCGTGTCGGAAGATCTGATCGGCCGCCGCGAGGTTCCCCTCGCGTCGCTCAACCGGGACGAGCCCCGCCAGCCGGTGACCAACACGCGGGAGCAACGTCGCGAGTCCGCACCGGACCTACCCGGCGAGGTTCGCCTGACTCGGGTGACGTCGGCCGGCGACGAGTCGGCGGACTGACGCTGACTGGTTCCCCGCCGCGTTGGCCGCGCCGATCACGTCGTTGTGGCCGCGTTTCTCGGCATGGTGGCGACCATTCGAGCGGTGCCGCGGGGCGGGGCACCGGCCTCGGCGTTGCAGTGCTCGATCGGCAGGCCTCGCCTGCGGGGTTCCTACCGTCGACTTGATGGCCGATGCAAGGGCAATTGTGCCCTGTTCTTCCCACGCGGGAGAGGCGGACCATGGTGGCCATGGCGCGCACGCAGGGTGTCCGGCATCTTCGGGAGATTCCGGAGGCGGAGTCGCTGCGCCTGTTGGCCAGTGTTCCATTCGGTCGGGTGGTGTTCTCGAGAAATGCTTTACCGGCCATTCGTCCGGTGAACCACGTCGTGGATGGCCGGGCCGTGATCATCCGCACCCACCTGGGTGCGGCCGTCCTCTCACGGGACGGACAGGTGGTGGCGTACGAGGCAGATTCTCTGGACCCGCTGACGCATCTCGGCTGGAGCGTAATCGTGACCGGCGTCGCGCGGTTGGTCGCCGACCCAGACCAGGTGAAGCTATTCCAACGATTGTTGCGTCCGTGGGTGGACGGCGCGCAGAAGGATCAGGTGATCCGAATCGGGGCAGAGATCGTGACGGGCTATTCGCTGGTCGACGACCGGGAGTCGACCCCGAACTAGGGTGTGAGATGGCGGACGAACCAGTCGCGAGCCAGCCCGGCCGCCTGCTCGAGCGTGCCGGGTTCGGGGAACAGATGTGTCGCGCCCGGCACCACCGCGATAGTGGGCGGCTGCGGCATGGCGGCGGCGGCGCGTCGATTCAGTTCCAGCACGGCGCGGTCGTCTCCTCCGACGATCAACAATGTCGGTGCCTGCACCCGGGCCAGGGCCGATCCCGCAAGGTCCGGTCGGCCACCGCGTGAGACGACGGCGCCGATGTCGACGCGCTGGTCGGCGGCAGCCCGCAGCGCCGCCGCGGCTCCCGTGCTGGCCCCGAAGTAGCCGATCCGCAGAGCGGACGCCTCCTGCTGCGCGCCGACCCAACGGGTGACCTCGACCAGCCGCGTGGCAAGCAACTCGATGTCGAACACCCGCGCGCGATCGTTCTCCTCGTCACTGGTGAGTAGGTCGAACAGTAGCGCCCCCAATCCGGCCCGGTTGAGCACCTCGGCGACGTAGCGGTTGCGCGGACTGTGCCGACTGCTGCCACTGCCGTGTGCGAAAACGACAATTCCGGCGGGGTTCCCGGGGAGTGTCAGGTGGCCGGCGAGTTCGACCGTGGCGGCAGTGACGGTTATCTCCTCGTCCCGCAGGGGCGGATCGTCGGGGACGCCGGTGTCGGATTCGGTGGGCCACCGGGTGGCTTGCCGCAATAGTTCGACGACCTCGTCGTCGGAGGTCTGCCGGAAATTGCGATACCACTGGCCGACGGCCCGCATCCGGCGCGGCGTCTCCGGGCAGACGACGTCGTCGGCGACGTCGGTGAGTTCCCGAACCGCCTCGGGCGCGCCGACCGGGGCTGCGAGCACGACGCGGGCCGCACCGTGCGCACGCGCTGCCTGGCAGGCCGCACGCGCGGTCGCGCCGGTGGCGATGCCGTCGTCGACGACCAAGGCGGTGCGTCCGCGCAACGGGGTCCGCGGCCGCTCGGTCCGGAACCGTTCGGCGCGGCGCTGGAGTTCGGCGCGCTCGCGCTGCTCGACCGCGGTGATCTCCTCGGCGCTCAGGTGCCTCGCGTGCAGCACCCGGTCGTTGAACACGCACACGTCGTCCTCGCCGATCGCACCGAAGGCAAGCTCGGGCTGGTATGGCACGCCGAGCTTGCGCACGACGATCACGTCGAGTGGTGCCTGGAGTGCACGGGCAACCTCGTATGCGACCGGCACACCGCCTCGGGGCAGGCCGAGCACCACGACGTTCGCCCCGCGAAGCGACATCAGTTCCGCCGCCAGCCGTCGTCCCGCGTCGCGGCGATCCACGAAGTGCATGACGCCTCCTACCCATTCGGTGGCTACCCGCCGAGTATCGCGCGGAACCGGCCGCGTTACGAGGTTGCGTCGCGCTCGAAACGAAGACCTTCGACCCTGGCCGGGCTGGCGCGTCACGCGACAAGCTGGCTCCGATCGGAACTCAGGAGGATGTCGCACACCATGGCGCTACTGGTAACCCACGTCGACGAGACCGTCGACCGGCTCTCGGCAGAATTCGATCACCGGATCTCACGCGCCCACATCGCGGTCTTCGTCGACCGCTGCATACACGACCTCGCCGGCGTCCCCAGTGCCGCAATCCCCGAACTCAGCGAACGTCTCGCCCGGCAACGTCTGATGGACGAGATGCGTGCGGAGTTGGCCCCACGGTGAGCGCCGCCGACCCCGGTGACGGTCCGGCACGTTCGTTGCGGCGCATAGCGGGAGAGCGTGGTGTCGTCGACGGCGATCGGCGCGACGTGCCTGCCGCGCTGGTGATCGCGGGCGTCACCGCGGCGGCGGTGGCCGTCTTGGGATTCCTCGCGACCCGCTCGCTGGCCGTGGCAGGCGTGTGCGCCGCGTCGGCCGCCGCGGGGGTCGCGCTCGCGGCGCTTATCATCGCGCCGCGCTGAGACGCGAAATCCAGCCGATCCCATCCAGTTTCGGCACCCGGCGGGTGTTGGGCAATCGCGTTCGGGCGCTCGGTGACGCTGCAACCCCCGGACGTAGTCCGCACGCGAGGTTACCGTGGTGTGTGCCCCTGTCCCGTCGGCAGTTGTTGCGATTCGCTGTGGCCGGCTCGGCTGCCGTGCTGGTCGGTGCGGCTGCGGTGAGCAGCGCCCGGATGCCGGCACCGCGGTGGCGCGGCGAGGACCCGTTCCGGCTCGGGGTGGCGTCGGGTGATCCGACATCGGACGGTGTGGTGCTGTGGACCCGGCTGGCACCGGATCCGCTCGACCCCGACGGCCGCGGCGGCATGGGGTGGGACCCGGTGAGCGTCGAGTACGAGATAGCCCACGACGAGGACTTCCGTCGCGTGGTCACGCGCGGGACGGCGCTGGCGATCCGCGAGCTCGCCCACAGCGTGCACCCGGAGATCCGGGGCTTGGCGGCCGATCGCTGGTACTACTACCGGTTCCGTGCCGGCTCGGCGATCTCCCCGGTCGGGCGCACCCGCACGGCCCCGGCGCCGGGGCAGCCCACGCCACGGATGCGGTTCGCGTTCGCCTCCTGCCAGTCCTGGAGTTCGGGCTACTACACCGCCTACGAGCACCTGAGCACCGAAGACCTGGATCTGGTCGTCCACCTGGGCGACTACATCTACGAGCGCGGGTGGCGGCAGGGCCGCGAGGGAATGTCGATGGGGGTGGACGCCGGCGAGGCGGTCGATCTGCGCGGCTACCGGCTGCGCTACGCCCAGTACAAGGCCGAGCAGCCGCTGCGCGACGCGCACGCCGCATTCCCCTGGATCCTCACCATGGACGATCACGAGGTCGACAACAACTGGGCCGCCGATTCACCCGGGCTCGGGGTCGATATCTACCGGATTCCCGCGCTGTTCCGCCGGCGCCGGGCCGCGGCGTTCCAGGCGATCTACGAGCACCAGCCGCTACGGATCGCGCAGCTGCCCGCCGGGGCAGACATGCACCTGCACCGCCGTTACCTGTTCGGCGATCTGATGGAGCTCTCCATGCTCGACACCCGGCAATACCGGACCCCACCGGCGTGCGGCGGTGGCGTCACCGGAGACTGCCCCGCGCGGCTCGAGGGCGACCGCACCATGCTCGGTGGGCGGCAACGGGACTGGCTGCTCGACGGGTTCACCGCCTCTCCCGCGCGTTGGCAGGTGCTCGGCAATCAGGTGGCGATGGGTCAGCTCGACAACGATCCCGACCCGGAGGTCGTGGTGTCCTCGGACGCGTGGGACGGGTACGTGGACGAGCGCAACACCGTCCTCGGTACGGCGGCGGGTCGCGGCGTGCGCAACCTGGTCGTGATCACCGGCGACCGGCATCAGAACATCGCCGCCGACCTGCGACGCGACTACGCCGATCCCGAATCACCGGTCGTCGCGTCCGAATTCGTCGGCACGTCGATCACCACCGGTGGGGATGGAGCCGACATGAACGACACCGGTAGGCGCCTGCTGGCCGCCAACCCGGACGTGAAGTTCTTCAACGCGCAGCGCGGATACGTGCGGGTGGACCTGGATCAGCAGCTGTGGCGCAACGACTTCCGCGTCGTGCCGTTCGTCGGGCGCCCCGGCGCGCCGATCGACACCCGGGCCGGCTTTGTCGTGCAGGATCGGGTGCCCGGTGTCACCGAGGCGTGGCAGCCCGACACCTCCACCGCGCCCGCGTTAAGCCCCGACAGCACCGCGGGACCCCAACTCCCCGGTCACCGCTGAGCGGTGACGGCGGTACCGAGCCGCGAGCAGGCGCGGGTCCTATCGGTCCGTGAGATGGTGTTGCTCACCCACCTCACGTGCCTCCGACGCAAGACGCAGGAACGCGTCATCGGGATGATCCGTCAGGCGGAACGTGTGCACCACATTGCGGGGCGAGTAGGACTCGACCGCCCGAAACGCCGGATGGTCGGCGCGTCGAGCCAACACGAGATGACCGTCCAGCCAGTGCTTTCGCGGAACGAAGGCGGCGAAGCTCATCCTGACGTGGAAGGCGATCCGGGTCTTTTCGGCGAGCACCTCGACCGGCTCGACACGCGCACGAATCATCTCGAAGATCTCGCGCACCACAAGATCGGAGCCGCGGAAATGCTCGTCGAGGTCCCCAAGCGTCGCGCACGTGTGGGTCTGGTTGCGGTTTGCGAACGTGCGGCCACACGACGGACAGGTCCACAAAGGCTTCGGCGCACCCGGCCCCACGCGCGCCGGCTGCGAATCTCCGGAGCCTCGCACCCCTGCGATGTTCTCCTCAGCGGTCACGCGGTCAATGCTCGCACCGCCGGACGCGGGTCGTCCACCACGGCCCGCGGCCTGGTGGGTAGCGTGCGGGGCGGATGAGACGCCGGACTGGGAAGCTAGCCGACCGGCCCGATGCGATGGATCGTCCGGGCGGTGACATCGCGCAGTTTGTCGGGGTTGGCGACATTATGGATCGCGACGATCCGATCCATCTCGTCGATGTCGAGGGTGACCGTGGCGATCACCCGACCGACCCCCGCGAACAAGATGCCCGGGCCACCGTTGATTTCGACCAGGGTAGCGGCCATGTCCTTGGGGTCGATGCCCTGATAGGGGCGGGTACCGATGGCCGCGAACCACTTGGCCACGGTGTCCGCACCGCTGACCGGGCGTAGGGCCTGGCGCACCTTGCCGCCACCGTCGGTCCAGAGCGTCACGTCGGGCGCGAGCAGTTCCATCAAGCTGTTGATGTCGCCGCCGGTTGCGGCGGAGAAGAACTTCTCGGCGACATGGAGTTGGCGCGCTCGGTCGGCGTGGTAGCGGGGCCGCCGCGCCCGGACATGTCCGCGGGCGCGCTGCGCGGCTTGCCGCACCGTGCCTTCGGAACGTCCTACGGCGTCGGCGATTTCCGCGTAGCTGAAGTCGAAGGACTCCTTGAGGATGAAAACGGCCCGCTCGAGTGGTGTCAGTGTTTCCAGCACCACCAGCAGCGCCATCGACACCGACTCCGATGTCGCCACGTCGTCGGCGGTGTCGGTACTGGTGAGAATCGGCTCGGGCAGCCATGGGCCCACGTAGGTTTCGCGCCGCTTGCTGGCCGAGCGCAGCCTGTCCAGCGCCACATTCGACACGATCCGAACCAGATACGGCTTGATGTCGCTCACCCGCGTCCGATCGCTGCTCGACCATTTCAGCCACGCGTCCTGCACCGCGTCCTCGGCATCTGCCGCGCTACCGAGGATGCGGTAGGCCACGGTGAACAACAGGTTCCGGTGCTCCTCGAAGGACGTCATCGGGTGTACCGCCCGCCGCGAGGCCACAGCGAGCCCGACCGGGGGAACTTCTTCATCCGGTCGTAGGTCGGCCACGGCGCGGCACTCACGGTTTCCTTGTACCAGACTGCGCGGCTACCGGTCAGGTACATCCGACGCGGACTCTCGTCCGGCTTGGTGAACTGCACCACCGCGTCGCTTCTGCCCAGGCTCACCGGGGTGTGGTAGTAGCCGAATCGAAATGCACTGGGCTGCTTTTCCTTCAGCTCGCGCACGATGGAGATTGCGGCGTGCACGCCGGTCGGCATGCCGCTCTGACAGGTGCCGTGCATGACGCCGTAGCGTTGGACAATCGCAGCCGCATCGCCGACGGCGTAGACCTCCGGGTGCGACACCGACCGCAGCGCGGCATCGGTACGGATACGGCCACGCTCGTCCACGGCCAGGCCCGCCGCGGCCGCCATCGGCGATACCCGCACGCCGCTGACCCACAGCACCCCATCGGCCGCAACACTGTCGCCGCCGGCGAGTTCCACCGAGTCCGGCAGCACCTTGAGGATCTCCACACCGCTGCGCACCACCACGCCGAGCCGCGCCAGGGCGGAATCGAGATACGCCTTGGCCTTCGGGCCCAACGCCGACCCCGGTTCGGTCCGACCGAGCAGCACGACCCGCAGCCCGGGGTGTTGTTCGGCGAGTTCGGCGGCCGCCTCGATGCCGGTCAGCCCGCTGCCGCAGACGGCCACCGTTCCTGTCCGCATACCGGACAGCCGCTGCGCCAGCAGTTCCGCGTCGTGCCGGCTGTCGAGCGTATGGGCGTGTTCGTCGACACCGGGGACCACGTCCGTGTCGGCCACCGCTCCCAGCGCGTAAACCAGCGTGTCGTAGTCGAGTTCCCGCCCGCCATCGATACGAACGCGGCGTCCGGCGGCGTCGATCCCGCTGACCCGGCCGCGAACGAACTCCACCGGCATGCCGTCCAGCAGTTCGGGGATGCGCAGGTCGCCCACCTGCTCCCCGGAGGCGGTCTGGTGCAACCGCAACCGCTCGGTGAAGCGCTCGGCCGCGTTGACCAGGGTGATCCGCACGTCGTCACGACGCTTGCTGCGCGCGGCCAGATTCACCGCCGTGGCCAGGCCCGCGTACCCAGCGCCAAGAATCACAACTCTCTTCATCGTCTGGTCCCTTTCTCGTGTGGTGGACAATCACGAGACGAGACAGGATCGGCCGATCGTGAAGTTACGTGACGTACGTCACAATCGCTGGCGATCCCGAACGGCCTTTCCCATCCGTTCGATGGTCTCGATCATGATCGGCCGGGGCGTCGCGAAGTTGTACCGGACGAACCCCTTTCCCGCCTGCCCGCACCGAATCCCGTCCACCAGCGCTACCCCGGCACGGTCCAGAAAGAACTGATAGGGCTCGTCCAGGCCGAGCGCGCGGCAGTCGAGCCACGCCAGGTAGGTGCCTTCGGGCGGGACGTAACCCACATTCGGCAGCTGGTCGGCGACGAGTTCGGCGAGCAGACCGCGGTTCCCGTCGAGATAGTCCAAGACGTCGTCCAACCAGGGGCCGCCGGACGTGAAGGCTGTGGTGTTTGCCACCACCCCGAGGTTCGCCGCGCCGTGCTCGGCCATGAACCCCACCTCGGCCCACTTCTGCGCATCGGCCTGATTCGAGACGATCATCTGGGCGCACTTCATCCCCGGCAGGTTCCACGCCTTGGAGGCCGACAGCGCGGTGACGGTGTGCCCCGCGGTGACCTCGTCGATCGACGCGTACGGCACGTGCCGGTTCCCGTGGAACACGAGCGGCGCGTGGATCTCGTCGGAGAAGACTCTCCCACCACAACGTTCGACGACGGCTGCGATCGCAACCATTTCCTCGCGGTGCAACACCCGGCCGATCGGATTGTGCGGATTGCAGAGGATGAGCAGCTGCCCGGGCATCCGGAACGCCGCCTCTATCGCAGCGAGATCGTAGGAATAGTAACCGCTTTCGCTACGCATCGGTATCTCAACCAACTCACGGCCCATCGCCGGCGGCACGTCGAGGAACGGCATATATGCGGGCGTCGGCAGGATGACCGGGCTGCCGGGCGCGCAGAAGTGCTCGATTGCCACGGTCAGGCCAGCGACGACGTCGGCGATCGGGTGCACGTCGGTCGCGGCGACGTCCCACCCGTAGCGGGACCGGTTGAAGGCAGCACACGCGCGCGCCATGTCCCGGGCGAGGTCCTCGGGCAGATAGCCGAACCGCCCGTCATCGACCGCGGCATGAAGCGCGGCCGTGATCGGCGGGGCGGGCGGGAAGTCCATTTCTGCAACGAAGGCGCCGATCTTGCCCGGATACATCGTCCACTTCAACCCGCCGCCGCGGCGCAGATCGGCGATGCCGATGCTGTCGTAGTCGACCCGAGCCGTCGATCCGAGGTCGCTCATCGTCGGGGGCACCTCCCACGTTTGTCGGCGGAACCTTGCATTCGTCAATCGAGCACCCGTCGATCGAGCACCCGTCGATCGAGCACCCGTCGATCGACCATTGCAGTTGCCGCGCGAACTTTCTAGCGTGCAACCGATGACGACGATTTTCACGGCCGATCGGGTGCTGGGCGGACGCGAACTCCACGCGATCACAGCTGGCGCCGTGCTGGTGGACGGTGCCCGCATCGGCTGGGTGGGGCGGGAGGCGGACCTCACCGTCGCACAGCGCGAGAGTGCCGAAGTCCACGCGCTCGGTGCGGTGACCGTGCTACCGGGGCTTATCGACGCGCACGTGCATCTCGGGCTCGACGGCGGCGCCGCTCCGGTGGAGCGGATGATGGGCGAAACCGACACCGAGCAGATCGCGCTCATGCTGCGCAGCGCGCGCGAACTGCTCAGCGTCGGCGTGACGACCGCTCGCGACCTCGGCGCTCGCGGCTACACGGATATCGTCGTGCGCGACGCGATCGCCGCCGGAACCGCGCGCGGCCCGCGCATGCTGACCGCGGGAGCGCCGATCACGGTGACGGGCGGGCATTGTTGGTATATGGGCGCGGAGGCGGACTCCGAGCTCGAGCTGCGAAAGATTGTGCGGCGACACCACAAGGCCGGCGTCGACTTGATCAAGGTGATGGCGACCGGAGGAAACCTGACCCCGGGGTCGGTGCCCTGGCACGCCCAGTTCACCGAGGCGGAGCTTGCCGTCGTGGTCGACGAGGCGCACCGGCTCGGCAAGCGGGTCGCCGCCCACGCACACGGGGTCGAGGGCATCCGCCGAGCCGTGGCGGCCGGCGTGGACACGCTGGAGCACTGCTCGTTCCAGACGTCGGCGGGGTTGACGGGCGGTTTCGACCCGGACCTGGCGGACCGGATCGCCGCCTCGCCGACCTACGTGTCCCCCACCTGCAACTGCCGCGTGCTCGAATACCGGTCGCTGTTGCCGGAGCTGTACGTGGCGCTGCCGGACCTGTACCGGCACGGGGTGCCGATCGTGGGGGGCACCGACGCCGGCATCGACCAGGTGCCGCACTACGGGTACGTCGGCGGTCTGGTCAACATGGTCAGCCTCGGGATGCCGGCCGAGGAGGTGCTCATGTCGGCGACGGTCCGCGCGGCCGCAGCGCTCGGCCTCGCGGACGAGACCGGTCAGCTCACACCCGGCTTCACTGCCGACATAATCGCGGTGGGCGGTGATCCCCGCCGTGACATCGGCGCACTGCACGACCTGCGATTCGTGTTGGCGCGCGGTCGCCGGTTCGTCCCCGACGACCTGCCGGCAATCGAACCGCTGCGCGCCGACGAGATGCCACCGCTGATCAAGGAGATGCTCGCGGCACGGCGGGCGTCGGACGACTCCTGCCGCTGAGGGCCGCACACCCACATCCCGCCCTCAGACGCGAGTGCAACCGACGTGATCTGATCAGCCACGGCTGGCAAGGGGATATCCCGGCCGCGATCGATCAATACGATCGGTGGATCGGCACGATCAGACCGTGACATCGGTCCGATCGCCCGACCATTGGGTGTGGTAGCTGCCCTGCCGATCGACGCGCCGGTAGGTGTGGGCACCGAAGAAGTCTCGCTGGCCCTGGATGATCGAGGCGGGCAGCCGGGCGGACCGGAGCCCGTCGTAGTAGGCCAGGGCGGCGGAGAAGCCCGGAGTCGGAATGCCGGACTGGACTGCTTCGGTCAGGGTGCGTCGCCAGGATGATTGCGAGTCGGCGAGCACGTCGGAGAAGTAGGGGGCCAGGACGAGCGAGGCGGGAGCGTGCGCGGCGTCGGAGTAGGCGGCGGTGATCCGGTCGAGGAACTTGGCGCGGATGATGCAGCCGCCGCGCCAGATCCTGGCGACCGCGCCGAGATCGATGTCCCAGCCGTATTCCGCTGCGCCGGCCACGATGACGTCCAGGCCCTGGGCGTACGCGACAATCTTCGAGGCGTAGAGCGCTTTTCGGACATCCTCGACGAAGGCGTCCGGATCCCCGACGATGTGGTTGCCGTTCGGCCCCGGCAGTCTCCCGGCCGCAGCGACCCGTTGGTCGGTGGCGGAGGAAAGCCCGCGGGCGAACACCGCTTCGGCGATCCCGGATACCGGGACCCCGAGGTCGAGTGCGGTCTGCACGGTCCAGGTGCCGGTGCCCTTCATACCCGCAGCGTCGACAACGATGTCCACGAACGGTTTCCCGCTGTCGGCGTCCACGTGACGGAGCACTTCGGCGGTGATCTCGATGAGGAACGAATCCAACTCGCCGCGGTTCCATTCGGCGAAGACGTCGGCGATCGCGGCGGGTTGCAGACCGGCGCCGCGGCGCAGGAGGTCGCAGGCCTCGGCGATCAGTTGCATGTCGGCATACTCGATGCCGTTGTGGATCATCTTCACGAAATGGCCGGCACCGTCCGAGCCGATGTGCGTGCAGCAGGGTTCGCCGTCGACCTGGGCAGAGATCTTTTCCAGGATCGGGCCGAGCGACCGGTAGGCCTGAACGGAGCCGCCCGGCATGATCGATGGACCTTTCAGTGCGCCTTCCTCGCCGCCGGAGATGCCGCAGCCGACGAAGTGGATGCCCCTGTCGCGTAGGGCCGCCTCCCTGCGGCGGGTGTCCTGGAACTTGGCGTTGCCGCCGTCGATGAGGATGTCACCCGGCTCGAGGAGTTCGGCAAGTTCGTCGATGACCGCGTCGGTGGGGGCGCCGGCCTTGACCATCATGACGATCTTGCGCGGGGTGGCCAGCGATCCGACGAAGTCGGCCGCGGACGTCGAGGGGACGAACGCACCGTCGGCACCGTGCTCGGCGATCAGCGCGGTGGTTCGTGCCGCGGAGCGGTTGTGGACGGCGGTGGCGAAGCCCTTGGCGGCGAAGTTGCGGGCGAGATTGGAACCCATCACCGCCAGACCGGTGACACCGATCTCCGCCGTGCCGGCGATCCGGACCTGTGCGTCCATTGCAACGTGGTCCGGGTGCGGGGCGAGCGCCGCGGTTACGGCTCCTGCTCCGGGGACGAGGCGCAGCTGGCGGATGATCTCGGCAGCTTCTTCGGCGGGCGCGCGCCCGGCGGTGACGGTGAGCGCTCTCTCGTCGAGTTGCGGGGGCTCCAGCGTGGCGATCTGTGAGTCGAGCAAGGTCGGGGGCATGAAGTGGTCCATCCGCGCGTTGAGCCGCTGGCCGATGACGTCTCGGTCGCCGGCGAGGTGGACGAAGACCACGTTGGGACCGGCGAGCTTGTCCCGGTAGGCGCGCTTCAGCGCGGAGCAGGTGATGATCCCGGGAACCCCGGCGTCGGTACGGCGGGTGATCCAGTCGGCGACGAGATCCAGCCATGGCCAACGGTCTTCGTCGGTCAGCGGCGTTGCCGAGGCCATTTTCGCGACATTCGCGGCTGGGTGAAGGTCGTCACCCTCGGCGAGGTCCCATTCCAACTGGCCGGCGAGAATTCCGGCAACGGTGGACTTTCCGCAGCCGGAGACGCCCATGATGACCAGGACCGGCTGTTGTGTTCGTGCATCAGCGCTTTCGATCATGCGATTCACCTTTCAGGATTTGCGGGAGGTGACGGATCCGGATCCGTTGGCAGACCTCGCCAGATCCAGTTGCTGGCCGACGGATTCGAGGAGTTCGTTCCAGGCCGCCTCGAACTTCTCGATGCCCTCGGTTTCCAGGACCTGGAAGACGTCGACGAGGTCGATGCCGTGGGCTTCCAGCGCGGAGAACACGGCGGAGGCCTGCGGGTAGGTGCCCTCGATGGTGTTGCCGCGGATGGCGCCGTGATCGCGGACGGCGTCGATGGTCTTTTCGGGGGCGGTGTTCACGGTGTCGGGGGCGACGAGTTCGACCACGTAGCGGGTGTCGTCGTAGCTTGGGTCCTTGACGCCGGTGGACGCCCAGAGGGGGCGTTGGGCGTTGGCGCCGGCCGCGGCGAGGGCCGCCCAGCGGTCACCGACGAAGGTCTGCTCGTAGGCCTGATAGGCCAGCCGGGCGTTCGCGATGGCGGCCTTGCCGGCGAGGGCAGCGGCTTCCAGGGTGCCGATGGCCTCGAGTCGCTTGTCGATCTCGGTGTCGACGCGCGAGACGAAGAAGGAGGCGACGGAATGGATCCGGGAGATGTCACGGCCGGATTCCTTGGCCTGTTCCAGACCGGCGAGGTAGGCGTCCATGACGGCCTGGTACCGGTCGAGGGAGAAGATCAGGGTGACGTTCACGCTGATGCCCTCGGCGATGACGGCCGTGATCGCCGGCAGCCCGGCCGGGGTGGCGGGGATCTTGATCAGCACGTTGGGCCGGTCGACGATCTTGGCCAGTTCGTGGGCCTGTGCGATCGTGGCGGCGGTGTCGTGCGCGAGCCGGGGGTCGACCTCGATCGAGACCCGGCCGTCGATCCCGTCGGTGTCCCGAAAGTTGTTGGCGAACAGGTCACAGGCGTCGCGGACATCGTCGGTGGTCACCTCGCGCACGGTCGCGTCGACGTCGGCGCCGCGGGCGGCGAGTTCACTGATCTGCTGCTGGTAGGACGCGCCGTCCGCGAGAGCGGCCTGGAAGATCGACGGGTTGGTGGTGACCCCGACGATGTTCGAGTTCACGATGAGGTCATGCAGGTTCCCCGATTGCAGACGCTGCCGGGACAGGTCGTCGAGCCAGAGGGAGACCCCCGCGGCGGACAGGTCGGTCAGCGGAGAGGTGGTGTTCTGAGTGGTCATGATGTGCCTTTCGGTGCAGTAGACGGTGGGTTGCGCCACTCAGCCGTGCGCGTGAAGGTTCGGTACCGTGGTGACGGCTGCCGGTTTGCCTGCCGCGGCCAAGGATTCGTGCGCGGCGGCCACGACGTGCGCCGCGGTGAACCCGAACTCGCGGTACAGGGTCGCGGCGTCCGCGGAGGCACCGTAGTGCTGCAGGGATACCGGCCGCCCCGCGGAGCCGAGCCACCGCCACCAGGTTTGCGCGACCCCCGCCTCTACCGACACTCTGGCGGTGACGGCCGCCGGGAGCACGGATTCGATGTAGGCCTGGTCCTGGGCCTCGAACCAGTCCAGGCACGGCACCGACACGACCCGGGTGCCGATGCCCTCGGCCTGCAGCGCGTTCCTGGCCTCGACGGCCAGCTGCACCTCGGAGCCGGTGGCCATCAGGATGACCTGCAGGTCGCCGTCCGCGTCGACCAGGACGTAGCCGCCGCGGGCGACTCCCTCGGCCGAGGTGCCGTCCAGGGTGGGCACGTTCTGGCGGGTCAGGGCGAGCCCGACCGGACCGGAGGCGAAGACCGACTGCTTGTCCAGCGTGGCCGCCCACGCGAACGCGGTCTCGTTGCCGTCGGCGGGACGCACGATCGCCAGGCCGGGGATCGCACGCAGCGCGGCGAGGTGCTCGACCGGCTGGTGGGTGGGTCCGTCCTCACCGAGGCCGATGGAGTCGTGGGTCCACACGTAGATCGCGGGGGCGCCCATCAGCGCGGCCAACCGGACGGCGGCGCGCATGTAGTCGGAGAACTGCAGGAACGTCGCGCCGTAGGCGCGGGTCGGGCCGTGCAGCACGATCCCGGTCAGGATCGCCCCCATCGCGTGCTCGCGGATCCCGAAATGCAGGGTCCGCCCGTACGGGTTGGCGTTCCAGTGCGCGGTCGTCGCCGCGGCCGGACCGAACGAATCCGCGCCCTTCATCGTCGTGTTGTTCGACTCCGCGAGGTCGGCCGAGCCGCCCCACAGTTCCGGCAGCACCGGTGCCAGCGCGTTGAGCACCGCACCCGACGCTGCGCGCGTCGACACCCCGTTCGGGTCCACCGGCCAGGACGGCAGGGACTCGGTCCACCTCGCCGGTAACGCGCGCGCCTGCAACCGGTCGAACAGCGCCCTGCGCTCCGGGTTGATCGCCGCCCAGTCGTCGAAGCTCTTCTGCCAGATCGCCTTCGCGACGGCACCACGGTCGAGCGCGAGGCGGGTGTGCTCGACGACGGCGTCCTCGACCACGAACGACCGGGCCGGATCGAACCCGAGGATCGCCTTCAGTTCGGCGATCTCCTGCGCGCCCAGGGCGGATCCGTGTGCGGCGCCGGTGTTCTGCTTGGTCGGCGACGGGTAGGCGATCATCGTGCGCAGCTGGATGAACGACGGCTTGTCGGTGACCGCCTTCGCGGCCTCGACCGCCGCCAGGATGCCGGTCACGTTCTCCCCGCCGGTCACCTCCTGCACGTGCCACCCGTAGGCCCGGTAGCGGGCCGCGACGTCCTCGGACAGAGCGATGTTGGTGTCGCCCTCGATCGAGATCTCGTTGTGGTCGTAGAAGACGATCAGGTTGCCCAACTGCTGACGACCGGCGAGCGAGGACGCCTCGGCGGTGACACCCTCCTCGATGTCTCCGTCGGAGGCCACCACGTAGACGAAGTGGTCGAACGGAGATTCTCCGGGGGCGCTGTCGGGGTCGAACAGGCCACGCTCGCGGCGGGACGCCATCGCCATCCCGACGGCGGACGAAAGTCCCTGGCCGAGCGGGCCGGTGGTCATCTCCACGCCCGCCGTGTGACCGAACTCCGGGTGCCCCGGGGTCGATGAGCCCCAGGTCCGCAACGCCTCCAGATC
The DNA here is from genome assembly GCA_036524855.1 of Aldersonia sp. GTDB lineage: Bacteria > Actinomycetota > Actinomycetes > Mycobacteriales > Mycobacteriaceae > Aldersonia. The sequence continues at coordinate 20,581 of DATDBL010000006.1, forward strand.
GCTGAGTTCGAGCCCGAACCCGGCCAGGTAGAGCTGGATGTACAGCGTCAGCGACGAATGACCGGCCGACAGCACGAACCGGTCACGGCCCACCCACGTCGGGTCCGCCGGATCGTGCCGCATCACCTTCTGGAACAGGCTGTACGCCAACGGCGCCAGCGAGATCGCCGTCCCGGGATGCCCGTTCCCGACCTTCTGCACCGCGTCCGCGGCCAGCACCCGCACGGTGTCCACCGCCCTGGTGTCCACCTCCCGCCAGTCGTCGGGCAGGTGCGCGGTGGTGATGGCGTCGAGGTCTAAATGCCTGTCATCGAGGGTGGTCACGAATGTCTCTTTCTCGTTGTGGACGTTGATGCGGTGCTAGTCGGTGCTAGTTTTCGGACAGGTGCAACACGACTTTGCCGGAGATTGCCGGGTCGGTTGCCGCGTCCATGGCCGCGACCGCGTCGAGCATGTCGAATGTATGGGAGATGACCGGGTCCATTGCGGTCGATCCGGCGAGCAGGGCGATGGAATCGTCGAATTCGGTGTCGAATCGGAAGGCACCGCGGTAGTCGATTTCCTTGGCCACCAGGGCGGACAGCTCGGCGGGGCGTGGTCCGGGGGCAAACATGCCCAGTTGCACCATGACGCCGCGGCGTCGGACCGCGGCCAGGGTGGCGCCGACGGCGGGCGAGGCACCGGAGGCCTCGATCGCCACGTCGAAGTACTGGTCGGGCAGGGCGTCGGTGCCGATTCGCACGGTGCGGTCGACACCGACGCCCATGGCGATCTGCAAGGGATGATTCAGCAGGTCGGTGGCCCAAACCTCTTGGGCACCCATCGCTTTGGCCGCTCCGGCGGCGAGGACGCCGATCGGCCCGGATCCGCTGACGAGCACCTTGGCCCCGGCGACCCCGCCGGCCCGGTTCAATGCATGCAGCCCGACGGCGAGGGGTTCGGCCAGCACCGCCCTGGACAAGGGGAGCGTCTCCGGGAGCACGCGGAGCTGGTCCTGCCGAACGACCATGTACTCGGAGAAGCCGCCCTGGGTGTGCGGGTAGCTGGCCGCGGACCCGAAGTAGCGGGCGTTGCGGCAGACGTTGCGGGCGTTGGCAAGACATTCCGGGCAGTGTCCGCAGGGTGTGGCCGGATGGATGGCCACCGGGGTTCGGGCGGCAAGTTCTCCGGAGGGTCGTTGTGGACCCGGCCGACGACCTCGTGTCCGAGGACCAGCGGTTCGCGCAGCGTGAACGCACCGACGGCGCCGTGCCGGTAGTAGTGCAGGTCCGATCCGCAGATGCCGCCATGGGTGTTCCGAATCAGGACATGACCGGATTCGGGTTTCGGTTCGGGAAGATCGTCGAATCGCAGGTCGGCAGGTCCGTGAACTACGAGAGCCTTCATAACGTGTCCCTTCCGCTACTAGAGCACCGACAGCATGCCGCCGTCGACATAGACGATCTGCCCGTTGACGAACGCGGACGCGTCCGAGGACAGGTAGATCAGCGTGCCGACGAGGTCCTCCACCTGTCCCCAGCGGCCTGCCGGGGTGCGGCCGCGTACCCAGTCGGAGAAGGTCTCGTCGGCGACCAGTGCCGCGGTCAGCTCGGTGTCGAAGTATCCGGGGCCGATGGCATTGACGCAGATGCCGGATCCGGCCAGGTCTGCGCACATGCCACGGGTCAGCATCTTGATCGCGCCTTTGGTGGCCGCGTAGGGCGCGATGCCTGGTCGACTGACCTCCGCTTGCAGGGACGCGATGTTGATGATCTTCCCGCGGCCGCGGGGTTTCATTCGGCGCGCGACCTCGCGGCCGACGAGGAACGAGCTGGTGAGGTTGGTGGCCAGCAGGCTGTTCCAGTCCTCGTCGGTGAAATCGACGAAGGGTGCCCGCTTCTGCATGCCCGCGTTGTTCACGCAAATGTCCAGCGGCCCGACGGTGTCCTCGATGTCGGCGATGCCGTCGGCGACCGACGTGGGATCGGTGACATCGAAGGGCCGGGCGTGCACGGTGGCACCGGTGGCCTCCCGAATCTCGTCGGCGGTCACGGTCAACGCCTCCGCGTTGCGGGCGTTGAGCACCACCACCGCGCCGGCCTCGGCGAGCCCCGTCGCGAGGGCCTTGCCGATGCCGCGGGAGGAGCCGGTGATCAGGGCGATCCGTCCCGTGATGTCGAAGGACGGGTGGATCATGCGGTCGCCCTGGGGGCAGGTTCGAGATTCATGTGGCGTCCCTGCGGGCTCTGAGGTTGGTGGCGATTCGTGGTCGCGGGTTGTCTGCTGCGGACGGGATTGGACAGCGTGCCGATACCGCCGAGGGTGATCTGCGCGTCGTCGCCGGGCTTCACCGCGACGAAGGTGCCGGGGGCCCCGGTGAGCACGACGTCGCCGGGACCGAGCGTGAGGTACGTGGTGAGGTAGACCAGCTGCTCGGTGATGTTCCAGGCGAGTTGGGCGGTGGTGGCATGCGCCGCGGGTTTACCGTTCGCGGCCACCGAGATGGGCACCGTGGCGGAGTCGAGATCGGTCTCGATCCACGGTCCGAGCGGGGTGAACCCGTCGCCGTGTTTGGCTTGGGTCAGCTTCTCGTCCAAGGCGATCTGCTCCACGGCGGTGACGTCGTTGCCGATCGTGTACCCCAGGATCGCATCCGGCACCTGCTCGGCACTCAGGTGCCGGCTGGTGCGGCGGATGACGACGGCCAGCTCACCCTCGATGTTCACCTGCCCGAGCCCCTCGTCGACGGTGATCGGGTCGTCCGGGCCGATCACCGTCCTGGGCGACTTGACGAACGCCTGCCGCGGCAGGTCGCGATCGCCGGGGGCGCCGTTGTGCGCCATGCCGAGCACCACCAGTGGCTGTACCGGGGCGAGCAGGCGGGCCGAGTCGACCGGGTGCCTGGGGCCCGTCAGCACCGGATTGTCGGCGAACGGATCCCTGACCTCCGCCCACTCGAGGCCCTGCTGGACGACCGGGACCGGTCCGTGCTCGGTGGCGATACGGGCTATGCGCATGACGACGCTCCTCGCGTTTCGATGACGAGATGGCTTGTGGTGGCGGGGTGTCAGACGAGGACCGGCGGCAGCTTCTCGGTGACGCGGTAGGAGCCGGCCAACGGGGCGGGCCGAGTGTCGATCTGCTCCGGTGTGTCCGCGATGGCGTCCGACAGCAATGTCAGGTCCCGCGCCCTGGTTTCCGGAGTGACGAACGTGGCGTACAGGGTGATCAAGGTCAGGACGACCACGTAGATCGCCAGCGGAATCCACGAGTTGCTGAACCAGGCCAGCAGCAGGGCTCCGACGAAGGGTGCGATGCCCCCCGCGATGATCGCGCTGAACTCGCGGATGATCGCGACCCCGATGTAGCGGTGGCGGGCGCCGCACAGTTCAGGCAGTGCAGCGCATTGTGCGCCGAGCATGACGTTCACACCGATGCCGTAGGAGATCGCGATCACCGCGACGATCACGGCGGGGTTGCCCGTGGACAGCAGCGGCCAGGCGACCAGTGCCAGCGCCAGTTGGATGAGCGCACCCGCCCGGTACACCTTCATCCGGCCGTACTTGTCGGACAGCGAACCGGCGAACGGAATCGTGAAGAACCCCAGGATGGCGCCGATGGCGACGGCCAGCGGGCCGATGGAGGTCTGCACACCCAGCTTGCTGACGTAGGTGATGGCCAGGGTCTGATAGATGTACGAGCCGCCGTTCTCCGCCATCCGCAGCCCGATACCGCGCAACAGGGTCGGACCCGACGTACTGAACACCTCTCGCAGCGGGTGCTCGGCGACCTGGTCCTGCTTCTCGAGCTGCACGAAGGTGGGGCTCTCCTTGAGGCGCAGCCGGATCAACACGGCGACGCCGATGAGGAGGATCGACGCCAGGAACGGGATCCGCCAGACCCAACTCAGCAGTGCCTCCTCGGGCACCTGACCGAGGCCGACGAAGACTGCCGAGGCCATCAACGTGCCGAGCATGATGCCGACGAACGGCAACGCGGAGTAGAAGCCACGACGGCGGGTCGGCGAATATTCGGCCATCAGCACGGTCGCCCCGGCCTGCTCCGCGCCGGCGCCGAAGCCCTGGCAGATCCGCAGGAAGATGAGCAGTATCGGCGCCCAGACGCCGATCTGGTCGGCGGTGGGCAGCACCCCGATCAGCGTGCTCGCCCCGCCCATCAACGCGATGGTGATCATCAGGATCCACTTGCGGCCCAGGCGGTCGCCCAGCGTGCCGAAGAAGATGCCGCCGACCGGGCGGGCCAGGAACCCGATGGCAAGGGTGGCCAGGCTGGCCACCGTGCCCGCGGCATCGCCGAGACCAGGGAAGAAGATCTTGCCGAAGATCAGTGCCGACGCCAACGAGTACAGGGCGAAGTCGTAATACTCCAGCGCGCTCCCCACCGAGGCGGCCAGCGTGGCGCGCTTGAGGTTGGCGGCGTATTCGGGATCGTCGCTGCCGCGCAGGTCGGCAGTCGAACCGGGGGGATGTTCAGCCATGTCCACTCCTCGGGGACGGGACTTCATAGTCGCAGTGGCCGGTGGCCACCGACAAGCGCCGGGAATTCGGCGCCGACTGTGAAGTTCACTGTGCGGGTCGCCCCGCTAAGACACATCTGACCGTACGTGTGATCTGAACCTCATTCAACCCGCTGAACACATCTGTGATGTACGTCACATTGATATGACCCTTTGGTGGGCCGCGTAACAATCGGCCCGACTCGGCCACTACACCCGCTCCAGAACCCTCTCACCAGCGGATTTCTACACGTTACCCGCGAAGGTTCGCGTCGAGCCTGCACCGCCGTCATCCGGCGCACGGTGAGGCCACGCTAGCTGGCCTCTGTTCAACCTGCTGAACATGCCGTAGTGTCCGTAGTCACAACCTGCCGAAGGAGCGACGTGACCTTACCGACCGACCGCCTGCGCGTGGTCGCCTCCACGCCCATCAGCGAGACCCTCATCGCGGAGATCGTGGCGACCGAACCCCGCATCGACTTCGTTCGCGACCAGTCGCTGCTGCCGCCACAGCGTTTCCCGGGAGACCACTCCGGAGACCCGGCGTTCCGGCGGACAACGGATCAGCAATCCGCGTTCGACGAACTCGTCGACTCCGCGCAGGCCCTCTACGGAGTGCCGGACGAGAACCCCGCTGCATTGGCCCGCACCGTCCGCGCGAACCCGACACTCCGCTGGGTGCACACCATGCCCGCAGGCGGCGGCGCCCAAGTCAAGACCGCCGGGCTCAGCGATGCCGACCTCGCGCGGGTGGCGTTCAGTACCTCCGCCGGAGTGCACGCACAACCACTGGCCGAGTACGCGGTCTTCGGTATCCTCGCCGGCGCCAAGACGCTCCCGAGGCTGCTCGACCAGCAGCGCAGAACCGAGTGGTCCGGACGCTGGACGATGGGCCTGGTCAGCCAGCAACGCGTCCTGCTCGTCGGGCTGGGCAGCATCGGCCAGGCGACCGCCGCCAAGCTCAAGGCATTGGGCGCCACCGTCGTCGGCACGAGCCGTTCCGACGTCCCCGTCGAGAACGTCGACGAGATCGTGCATCCCGACGACCTCGTCGACGTCGTGGGTGACGTGGACGCAATCGTGGTCAGCCTGCCCGGCACCGTCGCGACCGAGGGTCTGGTCAGCGCCGAAGTGTTCGCCAAGGTCAAGCCCGGCGTCACATTCGTAAGCGTCGGACGGGGCACCGTCGTCGACGAGACGGCCCTGACCGCCGCGCTCGCCGACGGGCGCATCGGGTTCGCCGCCCTCGATGTCTTCGCCACCGAGCCGTTGACTTCGACAAGCCCATTGTGGCGTGACCCGAACGTCCTGATCAGCCCACACACCGCGGCCCTCAACGCAGCCGAGGACCGACTCATCGCCCAACTGTTCGCGCGCAACGCCACCCGGCTTCTCGACGGGGACGAATTGCTCAACCGGGTGGATACAGTCGAGTTCTACTGACCACCAGCGCATGCCCTCGCGGCACTCGAAAGACAGGATCGACCATGGAGCCAGACCGAGCATCGGGAAACGCGCCCGCGGTGATGCGCGCCGTGCGCATCCTGGACCTGCTCGCCGAAGCCCCCCGACAAGTCCGGACGCTCACCGAGATCGCCCGCGAACTCGGCCTGGCGAAGTCGTCGGTGTCCAACCTGTGCGTCGCCCTGGAGGACGGCGGGCTCCTACGCCGCTCCGGCGGCGGCTACCTGTTGGGGCGCCGAACCGTCGAACTGGGAGGCGCATTTCTGGACGGATTCGACCAGATCCGCGAGTTCTACCGCGTCTGCGAAGATTCCGACGTGTTGCGGCGCCAGCTCGTCCAGATTGCCATGCTCGACGGTGCCCGGGTTCTCTATCTCGCCGTACACGAAGGCCGGGAACGATTCCCCCTGTCCGCCAACGTCGGTGACCGCTATCCCGCATCCTTGACCGCCGTCGGCACGGCCCTGCTGTCCGAACTCACCCCCGCGGAGGTCGCCGAACTCTATTGGGAACCCAGTCAATTGGTCGGCCTGACCGAACGATCGACCACCACACTGGCCGCACTGCAGACCAAACTCGAGCAGACCCGCGAACACGGATACGCCGTCGACGAGGGCGAGGTGCACTCCACCGTGCTCGGTCTGGCGGTGCTGGTCCCCGGCCGCGGGCCCGGTGAACCATCCTTCGGCCTCGGCGTCTCCATTGTTCACCCCACCGGCACCCGCCAGGAACGCGACACCGTCCTCGCAGCGCTGCGCTCCGCCGCCCGACAACTCACACGTCCGAGACTGACCGGATAGCAGAGTTCAGCGAGGTCGTGCGGCGGGGTGAGCGCACCACACCCCTCGGGTGCCTAGCCCGTCGGATGTCCCAAGCCGAAACTTGAAGTTCCTCGGAGTATCGGGTCCGAATGGCCCATGTTGACGGACGACAGGGGGACATGTTGGCAGCGTCGCCAGGCTTGAACCGAAGTGATCGGAGCCCGGACCCCAGGCCGTCCGCCTGTTCGGGGTGTGGCTCATTCGGAGCATCATGACGCCGTACGCACAACCGACCCCTGGCTCGGTACACGAAGCACCCACTCTGGAGTTCTTCGAGGGGCAGCAGCTCCGGTCGCTGTATGCCAGCGTCCCGTCCAGCGTCGTCGCGATCTGTGCGTTGATCGACGGGGCGCCCGATGGGATGGCGGCGAGTTCGCTGGTCCCGGTATCGATCGATCCACCACTGGTGTCGTTCTGCGTGCAGAGCCGTTCCCGGACGTGGCCCCGGATGCGTGCCGGGGCGCGTCTGGGTGTGTCCGTTCTTGCCCGATCCCAGCGCAGCGCCTGCACCGACCTGGCACGCCGAGACGGTGACCGGTTCGCGCACCTGCCCTGGTCCGCCCACGAGCACGGCGCGGTGTTCATCAACGGCGCGGCAGCCTACTTCAGCTGTGTCGTCGAGTCGGAGATGGTCGCGGGCGACCACGTCCTTGTGCTGCTGCGCGTCGTGCTCGGGTCGCTGACCGGCGAGTCGCCGATCATCTTCCACAACAGCACATTCGGGTCAGTGTCCGCGATCGGTGTCGTCGGGGCCCCAACTCGCTAGATGCCGCTGCGCTGATCAAGGACGAGCCCGCCGACGCCACCGACCCCCGGCTCGCCCATGATGGGATGTACGAGAGTTGCGCACTGGACAGTCCGGCAGGAGTGAGGGCGACGTGGATGCGGTGCAGGAGTTCGTGACCGCTGCGGCGACGTCGCCCTGGGTGTGGCTCCTGTTGCTGCTGGTCTGCGCGCTGGATGCGTTCTTCCCTCCGTTCCCCAGCGACGAGGTGGTGGTCGGGCTCGCCGCCGTGGCCGCATCGACGGGCGCGCCGGCGTTGTGGTCGGTGGTGCTGGTCGCCACCGTCGGCGCGGTGATCGGTGACAACCTCGTCTACGGCGTCGGCCGGTGGATCGGGGTCGACCGGTTCGGCTGGATGCGCCGACCCAGGGCGGTGGCGGCCCTCAAGGGAGCCCGGGAGATCCTCGACCGCAGAGGCGCGGTCGTCATCCTGACCGCACGCTTCGTTCCGGTCGGTCGCGTGGCCGTCAATCTGGGTGCCGGCGCGACGAGGTTCCCCCGAACCCGATTCGTCCCGCTCATCGTCGCGGCAGCCATCGGCTGGGCCGTGTTCACGGTAGCGATCGGGGCCCTGGTCGGAACGCGGCTCGACGGCCAACCCCTGCTGGCCGCTGGCATCGGGATTTGCTGCGCGATCGGACTCGGGCTCGTCGCCGACCGATTGATCGCGCGGCGCTCGTCGGGGGACAGTCGCACCGGGAGCGGATGAGCCGCCACCGTGATCAACCGCGAGCGCTTTCCGCCTCAGTCGTGAGCCCGGCCATCGCCTTCAGACCGTGTGTACCACCCCGGCGGCGACCACGCGTTCTACGAAATCAACGGGCACGAGGGGCCACTCCGCCCGCCATCGGTCCGCCCGGAGATCGGCAAGCAGGTCCGCCAGCGTGGCCACGACCTGTGGACCACCGTCGGGGATATATCGCACCATCTCGGCCCGGGCACAGTCCGCCAGAACGACGGCGAGCGTGGCCTTCGCTTCGTCGCGACGCCCCGCGGCGGCGAGACTGGCGACCAGCAGCCGCCGCGCCTGAATCCTCGCGCGGGGCCGGTTCGTCGTCGTGAACCGATCGACCCATTCCTGCGCCCATCGACAGGCCAGCTCGCGCTTCGACGGATCGTCGTCGACCAGCAGGGCGCGGATTGCCGTCGCCTCCTCGTGTTGCACGGTGAGCTCGTCGATTGCGTCGGTTGGCGCCCGGCGCGCGTCGTGCGACGCCAGCGGCAGCACACCGAACTCCGGATGAGGGGGCAGACCCGACCGGATTCGTTCGTTCTCGGCGAGTGCCGCGAGCCGCGGTTGAGCCAGCATCCGGGCGATCCGCGCGGCCTCGTTGAGGCGATCCATCGCGGCGAGCCGGTCGCCGTTCAGCGCCTTGATCCGCGCGCCGGTCACGTACCGGGCGATCTTGAAGTCCACCGAGCCGCCCTCGGGACCCACCTTGTAGCCCTCGTCCAGCAGCGAGCCGGCATCGGCGAGATCGCCTCGCTCGTACAATAATTCACCGAGCAGCGAACTCGCCAGCCGGGCGCCGTAGGAGTGGCTGCCGCCGGAGCGGCGGGCCCGCCGTAATGCCTGCCGGTAGTACTGCTCGGCCTGATGGTTCTCGAGCATCAGCCAGTACGCCAAGCCTCGATAGCACAGCCCGACCACGGCGCCGATCCCATCCCAACTGTCGGCGAAATAGGGCTCCGCCCACGCCTGCAGTCGTTCCACCTCCGTCACGTCGTGGCGGTAGGCGGCGGCGAAGGTCGCGAGGCTGGCGGCCGCGGCAACGACGAACGGATGGAGGCGGTCGTGGCGCTCAATACCGGGAGCGACGGCATCCTCGATACCGGTGAGGTGATCCGAGCGCATCGCGCGCACACCCCACACCACGCTGGCCTCGGCCCGCACATCGGCGATCTCGTCGTCGCCGAGGCCCGATCCCGCGATCGTCTCCTCCACCGCGGCCAATGCCCGGTCGGTGGCCGGAATCCGATGCAGCACGATGTTGGCCCAGGCCAGTGCGAGCTGCAGCCGGGGCCGCGTTGCCACCGTGTCCGCCGGCAACTTGCCGACCATTCCGAGCAGCGTGGCCATCTGCCCATTCGCGATCAGGTAGATCCCGTCGTGCTCGACCAACTCCACCGCGCGGGTGGTGTCGCCCGCGGCGAGCGCGTGGTCGACCGCGTCGCTGACCAACCGGTGCTCCTCGAACCAGCGCGATGCGGTCCGGTGCAACGCGACGACGCGGTCGGGGTGCTGACGCTCGAGCCGATGCCGCAGGAAGTCGGAGAACAGGTGGTGATAGGAGAACCACTGGTCGTCGACTCGGCGCAGGAACAGGTCGCGCTCCTCGATCTGCTCGAGCACCGCCTGACCGTCGGGCACGCCGGCGAGTTCGGCGGCCAGCTCACCGCAGATCCGGTCGGTGATAGAGGTGATCAGCAGGAACTCGAGCAGCGACGGTTCCAGCGTGTCGAGCACGTTCTCGGCGAGAAACTCGCTGATCGCATGGTGGCGCCCGGTCATCGTGATTATCAGCCGAGCCGGATCGTCGGTGCCGCGCAGCGACAGCGACGCCAGTTGCAGCGCCGCGACCCAGCCGTCGGTCTGTGCGGTGAGTTCCTCGACCTCGGTCTCGTCGAGGTCCAGCCCGCCCAGATCGACCAGGAAGTTGGCCGACTCGGCATTGTCGAAACGCAGGGCGGTGGCATCGATCTCGAGGAGCTCGTCGCGCATCCGCATCCGGCTCATCGGCAGCCCGCCCTGGGTCCGGCTGGTCACCACCAGGGTCAGCCCGGTGCACAGGTGATCGAGCAGGTAGCTCAGCGCCGCGACGGTGGCCGGGTCGGTGACCAGGTGCCAGTCGTCGATCACGACGGTCATCCGGGTTCCGGTCTGATGCATCTCGTTGATCAACGACGTCATCACGTAGCGCTCGGCCTCGTCACCGTGCTCCTCGAGCACCTGCCCGAGTTCGGTGGCCAGCGCCGGTATCACGGCGCGGATCGCCTCGATGAAGTGCGAGAGGAACCACACCACGTTGTTGTCGTCGTGGTCGATGCAGAGCCATGCCACCGACACCCCGTCCGCGGCGAGCTGCTTGGCCCACTGCGCCGCCAAGGTGCTCTTGCCGTACCCGGTCGGGCCGTGAATGACGGTGAGCTTGCGCTGCTCCCCCGCGCGCAGCACGTTGATCAACCGGGCCCGCTCCACCAGCGTCCGGGTCGCCACCGGCGCCCGGAACCGGGTCGCCGGCGCGGGCGGCGTGAGCGTGCGCGGAACATACTCGCGGCGCAGCGAGCCGGTCGAATGACCCGACGCGGAACGTGGTTCCGGCGCAGGCAACGGCACCGGCACGTCGTCGAGGGGCAGGCCGTGGCGATGCTGCAGTTCGCGCAGCTCTGCGCCGAACTCCGCGGCGCTCTGCGGGCGATCGGCGGGCTCACGCGCCATCGCCTGCTCGATGACCGTGCACACGTCGGCCGGCATACCCGATTCGGACAAGTGCGGCATCGGCTGTCTGGTGACCCGCAGGAACTGCGCCACCATCTGCTCGCCCTGGCGGCGCTCGAACACCGCGTGCCCCGTGGCCACGGTGAACAGCGTCGACGCCAGGCTGTAGACGTCGGATGCCACCGTCGGCGACCCGCCTTGCAGCACCTCCGGTGCGGTGTAAGCGGGTGAGCCGATGATCGATCCGTCGGACGTTTCGAACCCACCGCCGATCCGCGCAATGCCGAAGTCGGTGAGCTGCGGCTCGCCGTACTCGGTGAGCAGGATGTTGCCCGGCTTGACGTCACGATGCAACATGCCACGGCGGTGCGCCGTCTCGAGCGCGCCCGCGACCCTCACCCCGATGTGCAGCGCGTCCCGCCACCCGAGGGCACCGTCGTCGCGGATCTTGTCCTCGACCGACCCGTGCGGGTGGTACTGCATCACGATGTACGGGCGGCCGGTGGCGGTGCTGCCCACCTGGAAGATGTTGACGATGTGCGGATGCCCGGACATCTTGCCCATCGCGACCTGCTCGCGCACGAACCGATCCAGATTGTCGGGTTCCAGGTCCGCGGTGAGCACCTTGACCGCGACGGTGCGTCCGAGTGCGCTCTGGCCGCAGCGATAGACGACCCCGAATCCCCCGTGACCGATCTCGTGGGGATCGCCGAATCCGGCAGCGGTCAACTCCGCCGCAATCCCCACGGGCGCGACGCATTGCGTCCGCATGGGGTCGATGCTGACCATCGCTCGCCTCGAAACTCCACCTGCGCCAGAGACCGAATCCGACCTCCGTCATCGAGCATAATCCCGAAATGTCGCCTTCGATGTCCCTCGGACCGAGGCCCTGGGGGCTTTCGCCCTCGCCGTTCGGTGTCCAGCCGACGCCGGCGGGTTCCCCTACGTCTGGTGCTCGACGGGCAGCAGACCGCGATCGACGGCGGCGACCAGCGCGGCGTGGTCGGCTTCGGTCTGGTCGGCGTAACGCCGCGCGAACGTGCACAGCGCGTCGGCGACCCGGTCGGAGCGGCCGATGTATCCGGCGATCATCGACGACCCACTGGTGCGGGCGTGCCCCTTGGCCAGGAGCGCACCGACGACGCCCGCGTAGTCGGTTAGCGTGTCCGCGTCCATCGTGTCGAGCGGGATCGTGCCCTTCATGTTGCGGAACTGGCGCACGTAGTACTGCCGCCCGTCGACTGTGGCCCACCCGAGCAACGGGTCGCTGACCGTCTGCAGCGCCTGCTGGTACTCCACCACCCGTTGGCCCTGGTGTGCGTGCCACGCCGACTCGCCGTGCACGTACTGCGCGAGCACCGACCGTCGTGCCTGCTTGAGCTGCAGGAACACAACGTCCTCCGCCGACGACCCCTCCAGCAGCGCGACGTAGGCCCGCAGGCCCACGCTGCCGACCCCGACGACCTTGTGCGCGACATCGAGCAACGTGTAGCCACCGAGCACACGGCGCCAGTGCGAGGACCGCGTGTCGAGATACTCGTCGAGCGCGTGCGCGACCAGGTGCGCCTCCCGCGCGGGCAGCCGGGTGATC
>DATDBL010000007.1:0-22175 GCA_036524855.1 Aldersonia sp.
GAGCCGCGAGCTGACCGACAACGAGCTGTTGCACGAACTGGAGGAGTTCGCCGAGGCGGAGGTCGAGCGACATCTGTCGATGACCAAGGACTGGCACCCGCACGACTACATTCCCTGGGACGACGGGCGCAACTTCGCGGCGTTGGGCGGCGTGGACTGGGACCCCGAGCAGTCGAAGTTGAGCGAGCACGCCAAGGCGGCGATGTTCACCAACCTGCTGACCGAAGACAACCTGCCCTCCTATCACCGGGAGATCGCGCAGAACTTCTCGCTCGACGGCGCCTGGGGCACGTGGGTCGGGCGCTGGACGGCCGAGGAGGCGCGCCATTCGATCGTCATGCGCGACTACCTCGTCGTGACCCGCGGCGTCGACCCGGTCGCGCTCGAGGAGGCCCGGATGATCCACATGGGCCAGGGCTTCAACGTCGGCGAGCAGAACTCGATGCTGCTGTCGGTGTCGTACGTGACGTTCCAGGAACTGGCAACCCGGGTCTCGCACCGCAACACCGGCAAGGCCTGCGGCGACCCGATCGCCGACCGAATGCTCGCCCGCGTCGCCGCCGACGAGAACCTGCACATGATGTTCTACCGCAACATCGTCGGCGCTGCCCTCGACGTCGCACCGGACCAGGCGATGCGGGCGATCATGACGATCCTGGAGAACTTCCAGATGCCCGGAGCCACGATGCCCGGCTTCCGACGCAATGCGGTGCTCATCGCCAAGCACGGGATCTACGACCTGCGCCAGCACATCGATGACGTCGTGACGCCGGTGCTGCGCAAGTGGCGGATATTCGAGCGCAACGACTTCGGGCCCGAGGGCGAGGAGTTGCGCGAGCGTCTGGCCGTGCTCCTCGCCGGGCTCGAGGGCAGCGCGAAGAAGTTCGAGGAATCTCGCGACCGTGCGCTGGCCCGGGAGGCCGCGCGCCGGACCGCGCAACAGGAACCCCGGGGGCTTGGGGGCCAGAGCGCACCTGATGTCGCAAGCGTCGAGTGGACGAGACAACGGGTGCGCTCTCGGCGTGTCGGACCGCGTCACATCGTGACGCCGGAACTCACGCCTCTTGGGTGTACCCACTCAGGAGGAGTTCGCCATGACGATCGCGCTGCCCGACACCGACCGGCTCGCCGCCGACCTCGTCGCCTACATGGAGTCCGGCACCGCCCCGTCCAGGTTGTTCGCCGACGACGTCTTCTGCGACTTCACGCCACCCTGTGGCTGCTGCAGGCCGCGGGCGTCGACGACGGGCTTGACCTTGACGCAGCGTCAACTTGCAGACTGGATGGTGTGCGAGACGAATGGTCGATCCAGGAACTGGCGAAGGCCGCCGGGACCACCAGTCGGACGTTGCGTCACTACGGCGACGTCGGGCTGCTGGAACCGTGCCGGACCGGCGCCAACGGCTACCGCTACTACGACGAGCGGTCGCTGGTCCGGTTGCAGCGGATCCTGCTGCTGCGCGACCTCGGCCTTTCCCTCGCCACCATCGCCGACGTGCTGCGCGGAGAGCAGGGCACCGCGGCGGCGTTGCGCACCCACCTGGACCTGTTGCGGCAGGAACAGGACCGGATCGCACGCCAGATGGCGTCGGTCACCACCACCCTGCGGAAGACGGAAGGAGGGCAAGCACTCATGCCCGAGGAAGTATTCGACGGTTTCGACCACACCCAGTACAAGGACGAGGTGATCGAGCGCTGGGGTCGCGAGGCCTACGAGAGCGGCGACCGCTGGTGGCGCTCGATGTCCGACGCGGACAAGCGCGGGTTCCAGCAGACCCAACTCGACATAGCGCGCGACTTCGGCGAGGCCCGGCGTGCGGGACTCGCGCCCGACAGCGACGAGGTGCAGGCGATCACCCAGCGTCAGTACGAGTGGATCGGCATCGGCTGGCAAGGCCGACCGGTCACCGCGCAGGCGTTCGCCGGCCTGGGCCAGATGTACGTCGACGATCCCAGGTTCACGGTGAACTACGACGTGCACGGCGAGGGGACTGCGGAGTTCGTCCGCGACGCCATGCAGGTCTTCGCCGACACCCGCCTGCGCTAGTGCGCAACGTCACCTGTGACGCCGGCTACGACCGTTGTCTGCTCGACGGCACAGGTGGCTCGGTGGAGGTCTATGTGCGCCCGGACAGCAGATTCGCCGGCGCGAACGGCGTCGCCGGCCCGCTGAGCATCGGTCAGCTCGCGCGAATCTGCGGGCTGAGCGCGGCACCACGCGCAGCAGCGTTACGGGGATGACGTAACCGATCCGATACGCTCGGATGCCGTGACCGCGGTTTCCCCAGCTGCTGATACCTCGAGTGCTAGTACCGAGAGTTCGGCCCCGTACGACCTGTTCGTTGTCGGGTCGGGATTCTTCGGCCTCACCATCGCGGAACGCGCGGCGACCCAGCTCGGCAAACGCGTCCTCGTCCTCGACCGCCGCCCGCACATCGGCGGCAACGCCTACTCCGAACCCGAGCCGCAGACCGGCATCGAGATCCACAAGTACGGCGCGCACCTGTTCCACACCTCCAACAAACGGGTGTGGGACTACGTCAACCAGTTCACCGACTTCACCGGCTACCAGCACCGCGTGTTCACCGTGCACGCCGGGCAGGTCTACCAATTCCCGATGGGCCTGGGCCTGGTCGCGCAGTTCTTCGGCCGCTACTTCGCGCCGGATGAGGCGCGGGCGCTGATCGCCGAGCAGGCCGCCGAGATCGACACCGCCGACGCGCAGAACCTCGAAGAGAAGGCCATCTCGCTGATCGGCCGCCCGCTCTACGAAGCGTTCGTCAAGAACTACACCGCCAAGCAGTGGCAGACCGACCCGAAGGAATTGCCCGCCGCGAACATCACCCGGCTGCCGGTGCGCTACACCTTCGACAACCGCTACTTCAACGACACGTACGAGGGCCTGCCCGTCGACGGCTACACGGCGTGGCTCGAGAACATGGCCGCCGACGAGCGGATCGAGGTCCGCCTCGACACCGACTGGTTCGACGTCCGCGACCCCCTGCGCGCCGCGAGCCCCGAGGCCCCGGTGGTCTACACCGGCCCGCTGGACGCCTACTTCGACTACGCCGAGGGCGAGTTGGGTTGGCGCACCCTCGATTTCGAGACCGAGGTGCTCGAGACCGCCGACTATCAGGGCACCCCGGTGATGAACTACCCAGACGCGGACGTGCCGTACACGCGCATCCACGAGTTCCGTCACTTCCACCCGGAGCGGGATTACCCCACGGACAAGACCGTCATCATGCGGGAATTCTCCCGGTTCGCCGAGTCAGGTGACGAGCCGTACTACCCGATCAACACCCCGGAGGACCGCACCAAGCTCGCCGCCTACCGTGAGCGCGCCAGGCGGGAAACCACGACGGCCGATGTCCTCTTCGGTGGCCGGCTCGGCACCTATCAGTACCTCGACATGCACATGGCGATCGCGAGCGCGCTGAGCATGTTCGACAACACCCTGCGGCCACACCTGGAAGCCGGCGCACCGCTGGTCGTGGAGCCCCCCGCGTGAACGCCAAACACCGCCTCGCGACCGCGCAACGCGGTCCCGAGCCCGAACTGCGCGGGCGCTCCCTGCTCGCGCGGGTGATCCTGCCCCGCCCGGGCGAGCCGCTGGACGTGCGCACCCTCTATCTCGAGGAGGCGACGACGAACGCCCGCCGCGCGCACGCGACCTCCCGGACGTCGCTGTCGATCGGCGCGGAGTCCGAGGTGTCGTTCTGTACCTACTTCAACGCGTTCCCGGCCAGCTACTGGCGGCGATGGAGCGTGCTGAAGTCCGTCGTGCTGCGCCTCGACCTCGACGGGCACGGCCGCGTCGACGTCTACCGGTCGAAGGCGGACTCGTCGCGCATCCACGTCGGCGGCCGCGAGTTCCAGGCACGGGCGAGCGAAGCGACGGGAGATGACTCGTCGAGGGCGAGCGAAGCGACGGGAGATTTCGCAGTCGGCGCGGCCCTCGAGATCGAGATCGACCTCGGTCCGTTCGAGGACGGCGGCTGGATCTGGTTCGACATCACCACCGACACGGCCGTCACGCTGGAGTCCGCAGGTTGGTACGCGCCGGTCGCACCCGAGGTCGGCACCGCACCGAGCCTCGCCGTCGGCATCCCGACCTTCAACCGGCCCGGCGACTGCGTGCAGGCGTTGACCGCGCTCGGCTCCGATCCGCTCGTGCTCGAGCAGATCGGCACCGTCATCATCCCCGACCAGGGCACCCGCAAGGTCCGCGACGAACCGGGTTTCGCGAAGGCAGCCGAGGTCCTCGGCGACCGGCTCGCCATCCACGACCAGGCCAACCTCGGCGGCTCCGGTGGCTACAGCCGGATCATGTACGAGGCGTTGAAGACGACCTCCCTCCCGTACATCCTGTTCATGGACGACGACATCCAGATCGAGCCGGACTCGATCCTGCGAGCGCTCGCCCTCGCCCGGTTCGCGAAGACTCCGACCATCGTCGGCGGGCAGATGCTCAACCTGCAGGAACGCTCGCACCTGCACTCGATGGGCGAGGCCGTCAACCGCGGCACCTTCATGTGGACGTCGGCGCCCAACGTCGAGTACGACCACGACTTCGCCAAGTACCCACTCTCGGACCGGGACAACTCGAAACTGCTGCACCGGCGCATCGACGTCGATTTCAACGGTTGGTGGATGTGCCTGATCCCGCGTGCGGTCGCCGAACGGCTCGGGCAGCCGCTGCCGCTGTTCATCAAGTGGGACGACGTCGAGTACGGCCTGCGTGCCCGCGCCGCCGGTTACCCGACCGTCACCATGCCGGGCGTCGCGATCTGGCACATGGCGTGGAGCGACAAGGACGACGCTATCGACTGGCAAGCGTACTTCCACCTGCGCAACCGGCTCGTCGTCGCCGCGCTGCATCAGCCGGGCAACGGGCGCGGGCTGATCCTCAACACGATCAAGGCGACGCTGAAGCACCTGCTGTGCCTCGAGTACTCGACGGTCGCGATCCAGAACCTCGCAATCGCCGACTTCATGGCCGGGCCGGACCACCTGTTCGACCTGCTCCCGACCGCTCTCGGCACCGTGCACGACCTGCGCCGCACCTATCCCGACGCCGTCGTTCTCGCCTCGTCCACCGAGCTGCCGCCGGCGTCGTACGCGGACGTCGGCGCGGTCGGGGATCCGGGCAACCCGTTCGCGAAGGTCGGCCGGCTCGGCAAGGGCATCGCACGCAACTTCACGCCCGCCGATTCCGCGCACCACGAGACCCCGCAGCTCAACGTGCCCACCCTCGACGCGCGCTGGTATCTACTCTCGCAGGTCGACGGCGTCACGGTGACCACCGCGGACGGCCGCGGCGTCGTGTTCCGCAAACGCAGCCCGCGCAAGGCCGCGGAACTGTTGCGCGAGGCGCTGCGGTTGCGTCGCGAACTGGCCAGGCGCATGCCGGAACTGCGGCGCGAATACCGGGCCGCGCACGCGGAGCTGACGAGTAAACAGAGGTGGGAACGTGCCTTCTTCGGCTGATGCGATCGAACCCGGGACGCCGATCGAACCCCGGACGCCGATCGCGCGCGAGATCGAGATCGTCGAGGCCGTGCAATCGGGCCTCGGGTCGCATCCGGCGGTGATCTCGGCAGCGCGGGGGATGTCGCACTTCGGTGAGCACGCGCTGGGCTGGGTTGCGGTCGCCGGGATCGGCGCTGCGCTCGACCCCGCGCGGCGTGGCCAGTGGGCCGGCGTCGCGGTCGGGGCCGTGGGCGCGCACGCGGCGTCGATCGTCGTCAAGCGGATCGTGCGACGCCGCCGCCCCGACCACCCGAACATCGCGGTGAACGTGGGCACGCCGAGCCGGCTCAGCTTTCCGTCCTCGCACGCCACGTCCACCACGGCCGCGGCAATCCTGTTGGGACGCCTCACCGGGCTACCCTTGCCAGCGGTGCTGGTTCCGCCGATGGCGCTGTCGCGGTTGGTGCTCGGTGTCCACTACCCGACCGATGTCCTCGCCGGCACGGCGCTGGGGGCGGCATCGGCTGTCGCGGTGCTCGCCGCCGAACAGAAGTATGGAGTGAGATGAGCGAGGAACCCACCGGCCACGACCTCGCCGAGGCGACGGTCAAGGGACCGCCCAAGACGCTTCCCGAGGCGATCGTCAAGGCGTTGCGGCCGCGACAATGGGTGAAGAACGTGTTGGTGCTCGCCGCGCCGCTCGCGGCCGGGTCCGTCACCGAACTCGACGTGCTCGCACCGGTCGCGATCGCGTTCGTCGTGTTCTGCATGGCGGCGTCGGGGATCTACCTCGTCAACGACGCGCTCGACGTCGAGTCCGACCGGCAGCATCCGGTGAAGCGCTACCGCCCGATCGCGGCGGGCGTGTTGCCCGTGAACTTGGCGTACGCGATGGCCGTCGTGCTCCTCGCCGGGTCGGTCGGTCTGTCCTTCGTCGCGAACTGGAACCTGGCCGTGGTGATTGCCGTCTACATCGCGATCCAGCTCGGCTACTGCTTCGGCCTCAAGAACCTGGCCGTGATCGACATCTGCATCGTGTCGTCGGGCTTCCTGCTGCGCGCCATCGCCGGCGGCGTGGCCGCGGCGATCCCGCTCTCGCAGTGGTTCCTGCTGATCATGGCGTTCGGATCGCTGTTCATGGCCGCCGGTAAGCGCTATGCGGAGCTGCAGCTGGCCACCGCCACCGGCGCGAAGATCCGCAAGTCGCTGCAGTACTACACCACCACCTACCTGCGGTTCGTGTGGTCGATGGCGGCGTGCGCAGTGGTTGTGTTCTACGGCCTGTGGGCTTTCGAGCAGGATGAACTCCGCGACACCTACCTCTTCGCGATCTCGATGGTGCCGTTCACCATCGCGATCCTGCGCTACGCCGTCGACATCGACGGTGGTCAGGCCGGTGAGCCGGAGGAGATCGCGCTCAGCGACCGGGTGCTGCAGCTGATGGCCCTGGCGTGGATAGGAACGGTCGGTGTCGCTGTCTACGTCGCCTGACCGGGTCGCCGCCACGCCACCAGCCCCCGACGACGCCGCGCCGGGGCGCCGCCTCGCGTCCGACGAGGTGCGCCGCGGCGTGTTCGTCGGCGGCATCGTCGTCACCGCGGCGATCTTCCTGATCGGTGCCTGGAACCGTCGCTGGATCGCCGACGACGGCCTGATCGTGCTGCGCACCGTGCGCAATCTGCTCGCTGGCAACGGACCGGTGTTCAACGCGGGCGAGCGGGTGGAGGCCAACACCAGCACGGTGTGGACCTACCTGGTGTACGCGGTCGCGTGGCTGACGAACGCGCGGCTCGAGTACATCGCGCTGACGCTGGCGTTGCTGCTGTCGGTCGGCGCGATCGTGTTCGCGATGCTCGGCTCCGGCCGGTTGTGGGGCGGCGCGGTCGGCGGGCTGCTGCTGCCGGCGGGCGCGATCGTCTATATCGCGGTCCCGCCCGCGCGTGACTACGCCACCTCGGGCCTGGAGAGCGCCCTGGTGATGTGCTGGCTGGGGCTGCTGTGGTGGCTGCTGATGCGCTGGGCACAAGCCGACAGCGTCCGCGCCACCGGTCTGCTCACGCTGGGGTTCGTCGCGGGGCTCGGCGTGCTCGTCCGACCCGAACTGCTGATCGTCTCGCTGCTGGCGCTGGCGCTGATCTTCTTCGCGCCGATTCCGCGCGCGCGGGTCCTGCGGCCGCTGCTGGTGCTCGTCTCGGGGATCATCCCGGTCGGCTACCAGATCTGGCGGATGGGCTACTACGCCCTGCCCTACCCGAACACCGCCGTCGCCAAGGACGCCGCCGGCGCCAAGTGGGGCCAGGGGTTCGCCTACCTGTGGAATCTCGTCGGCCCGTACCTGCTGTGGGTTCCCCTGCTGATCCTGCTCGTTGCGGCCGTGGTGGTCGCGCGGACCACGCCCCGGATCCCGCGGGAGCGCCCCGTCGGCTGGCGGCGCTGGCAGGCGCGGCTGAGGTCGCCGGCGGCGGTCGTCACGCTCATCCTGGTTGCCGCGCTCGCGTTGCTCGTCTACTCGCTACGGGTGGGCGGTGACTTCATGCACGGCCGGATGCTGCTTCCGGTGCTGTTCTGCCTGCTGGCGCCGGTCGCGGTGCTGCCGGTCCGGCTGCCCCACGGTGACCCGGACAACCGCTGGGCGACGCCCGTCGCTCTCGGTGCGTGGGTCGCGGTGCTGATCTGGTCGGTGCTGGCGGTCAACATCACCGGGACGGGGACGACGATCGGGCGCTCCGGGATCGTCGACGAGCGTGCGTACTACGCGCTCAACTCGGGCCACGCCCATCCGCTCCTCGCCGAGGACTATCTCGACTACGGCCGGATGCGGGCGATGGTCACGGCGATCGAGGACACCCCCGACGGTGGCCTCGTGCTGCCGACGCCATCGCTGATGCAGTGGGACGTCGTGCCGCCGCCGCTGCCGATCCCCGAGGGCGGCGTCGGGCACATCGTCTACTTCCTCAACCTGGGTATGACCAGCATGAACGTGCCCCTCGACGTGCGCGTGCTGGATCAGATGGGCCTGGCGTATCCGCTCGCCGCGCACACCGACCGGCTCACGGACGGCCGCATCGGGCACGACAAGTCTCTCTATGCGGACTGGGTAGTCGCCGACGCCGGGATGGTGGACCGGCACCCGTGGCTGCCGTGGTACTTCGACGAGGACTGGGTCACCGAGGCGGACACCGCTCTGTCGTGTCCGGCGATCCAGGACCTGCTCGCGTCGTACCGCTCCGAGCTGACCTGGCATCGGTGGGTGCAGAACTTCAAGGGGTCGCTCGACTTCGCCGCGTTCCGTTTCGACCGGGTGCCGCAGTACGCGATCGAGCAGTGCGGACTCGAACCTCCGGAGCTGCAGAAACCTCGCTAGAGCCCTTCGGCGTCGACCCCATTTGGCCGCAGGTTTCATTTCGCTTCGGTAACGTGGCGTGCCATTGTCGTGAACTAACCGAAAGATGTGATTAGCAGTCACATCTGTCACTCTGGTGACGGCACGTCGGGAGCGTGATCCGGTCGACGACGACCGGTGCGCGCAGGTCGGGTAGAGGAAGGTTCGAGAATGCGAATTCGAGACGCCGGCAGGCCGAAAACTCCGGTCGGTCGCCCGTCCTGGCTGCGGCGCACCGTCATGGTGCTCACAATGGCGCTGGTGCTGCCGATGAGTGTCGCGTTCGCCGGCGCCGGTGCGACCGCGAACGCGGCGTACAACCCGAGCGGGTTCGACTTCTGGGTCGACTCGAGCATGGGCCCGATCAAGACCCGGATCTTCCGTGCCGCCAACGGCAACACGAACCGGGTCGTCTACGCGCTCGACGGACTGCGTGCCCGCAACGACCTCAGCGGCTGGGAGATCGACACCGACGTCGCGGCACACCTGACCCGGTGGAACATCAACGTCGTCATGCCGGTCGGTGGCCAGTCCAGCTTCTACTCGGACTGGATCGCCCCGAGCAACTTCAACGGGCAGAGGACGCCGTACCGCTGGGAGACGTTCCTCACACAGAACCTGCGCTGGGCGCTGGCGAACCGGCTCGGCTTCAACGCGTACAACAACGGTGTTTTCGGCCTGTCCATGGGCGGCAGTGCCGCGCTCGCGTTGGCGGCGTACCACCCCGACCAGTTCTCCTACGCCGGGTCGTATTCCGGCTACCTCAACATCTCCGCGCCGGGCATGCGCGAGGCGATGCGCCTGGCGCTGCTCGACTCGGGTGGCTACAACATCGACTGCATGTGGGGCCCGCCGTGGGACCCGAACTGGCTGCGGAACGACCCGTTCGTCTTCGCCCCGCGGTTGCGTGACAACGGCACGCGGCTGTGGATCTCCGCAGGTAGCGGCCTGCCCTCGCCGTACGACCGGGTGAACAGCCCGATCGACCTCTACCACCTCGGCAACGCGATGGGCCTCGAGGCGATCGCCCTGCTCAACACCCGCGCGTTCCAACTCCGGATGACCACCCTCGGGGCCAACAACGCCGTCTACGACTTCCCGAACGTCGGCGTGCACAGCTGGACCTACTGGCAAGAAGAGGTCTTCCGGATGATCCCCGACCTCTCGGCCCACATCGGCTGAGGCGGCTACTCACGGGTGGCATTGGTCACGGTTTTGTAACAAATCCTCTGATCTGCGCGAATATTGCACAAGTTGCCTCCGCGCGGACGCGTCGAATATCGTCCTACGGGCCCTGCGTGACCGGATCGTTATCGAATGGTTCGGACGCATCGACGGGTCGCTGCGGGGGAGATCGCACAGGAAAGAGGACGTGGATTCATGCGTTATGGCGCGAAGAGGTTCAGGCGAGCGGGTGCCGCCGGGCGGTGGAAACGTCGGCTGCTCGGCATCGCCACGATGTCGCTGATTCTGTCGCTCGCGGGCGGTGGCGTCGCTTCCGCCGCACCGCTGGCGACCCCGGCGCATCGGGCGCCGTCGGGAGGCTACGACGAACTCTGGGTGCCATCGAGCATGGGCCCGATCAAGGTCCAGGTCCAGTGGGCGGCCCGCGGCGGCAACGCCGCGCTGTACCTGCTCGACGGCCTCCGCGCCCGCAACGACAGCAACGCCTGGTTGTTCGAGACCAACGCGCTGCAGCAGTTCGCCAACGACAACGTCACGCTGGTCATGCCGGTCGGCGGTGAGTCGAGCTTCTATACAGACTGGTATTCGCCCAGCAACTTCAACGGGCAGCCGATCACCTACAAGTGGGAGACGTTCCTCACCCAGGAGTTGCCTGCGTTCCTCGAGGGCTACGGCGTCTCGCGCACCAACAACGCCGTCGCCGGCCTGTCCATGGGTGGCACTGCCGCGTTGACGCTGGCCGCGTATCACCGTGACCAGTTCCGCTACGCCGCCGCGTACTCCGGCTACCTGAGCATCTCCGCGCCTGGCATGCGGTCGGCGATCCGTATCGCGATGCTCGACGCCGGCGGCTACAACGTCGACAACATGTGGGGTCCGCCGTGGGATCCGGCGTGGCTGCGTAACGACCCCTTCGTGTTCGCGCCGCTGCTGGCGGGTCTGCCGATGTACGTCTCGGCCGGCCTCGGCATCCCCGGTCCGCCCGACGCGCCGACGTCGCTGATCGGGGCCTACAACACCTCCAACGCGATGGCGCTCGAGGCGCTTGCCCAGGTCAACACCCGGGCCTTCCAGATCCGGCTCGCCACGCTCGGGATTCCCGCGCAGTTCGACTTCCCGATCATCGGCACGCACTCCTGGGCCTACTGGGAGGGCGAGCTGTGGAAGTCGCGCGGCCCGATCCTGGACGCGCTCAACGCCCACTGACCCTCGCTCACCGCGCCTGGCTGACCCGCACCGCCCGGCACTCCGCAGCTGGAGTGCGGGGCGGTGGTGTTTCCAGGGCAGGACCCGAGGCTTCGGCCGCGGCGGCGTAGGCGGTGGCGGCCCCCTGCGGCGGCGAGTTGTTCCGGTTTCGGAACGTGTTCGCGCCGGAAGAACTGTGCGCTCGACGAGTTTTCGCGGTCCCCGGCGCCGCGAGCACGAGCCACTGGCCCCCGCCACGCCGAAAAACGAGGCCACAGGGTCGTGATCAACACCGCATTGGGCGTCCACCCGCGCTGGCCACCGCGGGTCGACGAACGAAACGGTGTATCGGCGGCAGTTCGTCGACCCCGCCGAGTGTGCCCTTGTTGCCACCCTGTCCTGGGATTTCGCGTCAGAAGGTGCGCACTCGGCGGTGTGGGGAGTGCGAAGCGACCGAACCGCAACATTTGTCACACCCGTCACAGCGCGTCATCCCCGGTTCTGGCCGGTGCGCACGGTACAAAGGTGCTGCATCATCGGGCGTCCGTGCTGGCAGCGCCCGTTTCTCGGTGACGAAAGCGAGGCAGCGTACATGCGACGGGCACCCGGTCTCCGTACCCGACTACTCGGATTCTGCGCCGCCGCACTGGTGCTGCCGCTCACGCTGGGCATCTCCGGCCTATCCGGGCTAGCCGACCCCGCGGTCGCGCAGGCCGCACCCGTGCGCACCCAGACCGTCGGCGCCGCGACCGTCCAGCGTGTCGACTGGCTCACCGACCGCCGGGTGGCACTGTGGATCACCTCGCCGTCGATGGGCACCCCGGTCCAGGTGCAATTGCTGCTCGCGCGGGACTGGAACGCGCATCCCGAGGCCCGCTTCCCGGCGCTGTACCTGCTCGACGGCCTGCGTGCGACGGAGAACGAGAGCGGCTGGACGCTCGACGCCGGTGCGGAGGAGTTCTTCGCCGACAAGAACGTCAACGTCGTGCTTCCGATCGGCGGGCAGTCCAGCTTCTACTCCGACTGGCTGACCTCGGACAACGGCGTCAACTACCAGTGGGAGACCTTCCTGACGAAGGAACTGCCGCCGTTGCTCGAGAGCCAGTGGCGCACCACGGACGTCCGCGGCGTGGCCGGGCTGTCGATGGGCGGCACGTCGGCGATGTTCCTCGCCGCCCGCAACCCCGGCTTCGCGAAGTACGCGGCGTCGTACTCCGGCTTCCTCACCACCACCTCGCTCGGCATGCCGCAGGCCATCACGTACGCGATGGGCGACGCGGGCGGCTTCGACTCCGACGCGATGTGGGGGCCGCCGACCAACCCGGCGTGGGCCGAGCACGACCCCTACCTGCTCGCCGACAAGCTGCAGGGCGTCAGCCTCTACGTCTCCAGCGGCAGCGGCATGACCGGCCCGTACGACCAGGCCGCGGGCATCCCCGGGGTGACCACCAACGTCCCGGGCATGGGCCTCGAGATCCTGTCCCGGCTCACCTCGCAGAGCTTCGCGACCAAGCTGAACAAGCTGGGCATCCCGGCGCAGGTGAACTACCGCCCGTCCGGCACGCACTCGTGGCCGTACTGGGATTTCGAGATGCGTCAGTCCTGGCCGCAGGCCGCGACGGCGCTCGGCGTGCCCGCCGACAAGCCGGCCTGCGCGCCGGCCGGGGCGATCGGCGCCACGGCCGCGTCGAACGCGTGGCTCGGTGACTGCATCACCGGCGAGTACAACGTGCCGGGCGGCATCGCTCAGGACTTCCGGTTCGGCCGGGTGTTCTACTCCTCGGGCGGCGCGGCGTACCCGGTGGCCGGTCGCATCGGCGGCGGTTACCAGGCCGCGGGCGGACCCGCCGGTCCGCTCGGTATGCCGGTCGGCTTCGAGCAGGGAGCGCCCGACGGCCGCGGCCGGTTCCAGGCGTTCGAGCGGGGCATGTCCTACTGGACCCCGCAGACCGGTGCGCACGCGGTGAGCGGTGCCATCCTCGACGAGTGGGGCAAGCAGGGCTTCGAGCGCGGCCCGCTCGGCTACCCGAACACCGACGAGTCGAAGCTGCCGAACAAGCCGGGCGCGCAGCAGGGCTTCGAGATCGGCAGCATCTGGTACGGACAAGACGCCGGCACCCACGCGGTGCAGGGCCGGATCCTGGCCAAGTACGGGCAGCTGGGCTACGAGGACAGCTGGCTCGGCTTCCCCAAGTCGAGCGAGAACTCCGTCAAGGACTTCGGCAAGTTCAACGACTTCGAGGGCGGCGCCATCTACTGGAGCCCGCTGTCGGGCGCGTATTCGGTCCGCAACGGCCCGATCCTGAACGCCTGGCGCGCCGCGGGCGCCGAGAACGGCAGACTCGGCTTCCCGACGAGTGACGAGTTCGACATTCCCGGCGGCACGCAGCAGAACTTCCAGCTCGGCCACATCACCGTCAAGGGCGACTCGGTAGAGGTGAGCTGACGGACCCGGAGCCACTCCGGCGCGTCGGTAGCCTGGAATTCGTCCCCGGATGCTGAAGGAACGTGAATGTCCCGTAACTGCCTCGCCCGCGCTGCCGTGCTCGCCGCGGCGGCGGCGACGACGGTCGGACTGCTCGCCGGCTGCAGCGGCAACGACTCGACCGCGTCGAGCGCGCCGTCGTCGGTGACGAGCGCGCCTGCCGCGACCGCCCCGTCCGCGACGAACCTAGGCACGCGCGCGCCCACCACCAGCCCGGGCCCGGCCGCGACCGCGCCGCCGGAAGAGCCGCAGCCGATGCCGAACGACTTCCCCGGGCCCGACGCCCCCACCCAGGGCGCCCGTGAACAGGCCTACCTGGCGGAGCTCGAGACGCACGGAATCACATCCTCCGGAAACGGCGACAGCGCGGTGACGATCGCGAACTACTACTGCGCGGCCGTCCGGGACGGCGTTCCGGCCGACGAGATCACCACCTTCGTCAACGCCATGGCCGGCAGCGAGCAGGCGGTCACCGGCGGGAACATGTCCGAGGCCGACGCCGGCGCCATCTACATCGACGTCGCGAAGACGACCTACTGCCCGTGAGCACGCGCACCAGGTCCCCTCGCCGTCGCCGTCGGAGCAAGCTGACCATCCTGCTCGTGCTGGTCGCGGTGCTGCTGTTCGTCGTCCTCGTCGTGCTGGCACTGTGGTACCTGCTCGCGGGTCCGTTGCGGCTGCCCACGCCGGGACCCGCGCCCGGCCCGGAACGCCCGCGGACCCAGCCCGCGAGCTGCCCCGACGTCCAACTGCTCGCGGTGCCGGGCACATGGGAGTCCAGCGCCGACGACGACCCGCACAACCCGACGACGGTGCCCGCCGCGCTGCTGCAGAACGTCACCCGTCCGATCCAGGACCAGTTCCCGACAAGCCGGGTCGACGCCTACACGGTCCCGTACGTCGCGCAGTTCTCGAACCCGATCGCGATCCCGCCGGACGGCCAGCAGTCCTACAACAACAGCCGCTCGGCGGGCATGACGGTCGCGACAGACGTGCTCGCCGGGATGTCCGCGAACTGCCCGCTGACGAGTTACGTGCTCGTCGGCTTCTCGCAGGGCGCGATCATCGCCGGCGACCTCGCCGCACAGATCGGCGCCGGCAACGGCCCGGTCCCCGCGGACCAGGTTCTCGGTGTGACGTTGATCGCGGACGGCCGCCGCAGTGTCGGGCAGGCCATCGAGATCGGCACCGACCCCGGCGGCGTCGGCGCGGAGGTTGCACTGAAGGGTCTGAAGGTTCCGGGAATCACCATGACGGGCCCGCGGCCGGGCGGATTCGGGACTCTCGCCGACCGCACCTACACGATCTGCGCGCCCGGTGATCTGATCTGCGCCGCACCGAAAGCCGCGCTCAATCCGGTCAACATCCCAGCCAGCCTCGGCTCGTTGCTCGGGGCCGCGGGCAACCCGGTGCACGCGCAGTACGCGAGCTTCGCGGTGAACGACGCGGGGACCACCGCGACGCAGTGGACCCTGGGGTGGGCGACACAACTCATCGACGGGGCTCCGGAGCCGGCTCACAGCTGACCCGCAGCAGATCCACAGGCGCGTGAATAGGAGTGCGGGCCCACCTGCTACTAGAGTCGAATACTGGCCGTTATGTCACCGAGACATAACGGGTTCTCCCAGACCGGGGGGCGCATGCCACCAGTTCGACCCAGGAGTAGCACTATATGACCGCCGCCGAATCGGCATCCGCCACACCTCTGCGGAAGTTCCGCTTCGCCGCAGGCGGTGAGGGCAACCCCCAGGAGGGCGGTCCGCGCAAGTTCATCAAGCTGGCCCAGCAGGCCGAGGAGTACGGCTTCGACAGCTTCATGATCCCCGACCACCTGGGCCCGCAAGTCGGCCCGATCGCGGCGCTCGGGGCGCTCGCGGTGGCGACGGACAGGATCCGGCTCGGCACGTCTGTGCTGGCCAACGGCTTCCGCCACCCCGCAGTCCTGGCCAAGGACGCCGCGACCATCGACGTGCTGAGCAAGGGTCGGCTCGAACTCGGCATCGGTGCGGGCTGGATGAAGGACGAGTTCGACACGGCGGGCATCGCCTACGAGCGCCCCGGCGTGCGGATCGAGAAGCTCGACGAGGCGCTCACCATCCTCGACGTACTGCTGCGTGGACAGGAGTGCAACTTCGAGGGCAAGCACTACACGATCAAGGGCCTCAAGGGCAGCCCGCGGCCGCGGCAGGGCCCGCGCCCGCCGATCGGCGTCGGCGGCGGCGGCCCGAAGATGCTCGCGCTCGCCGCCAAGCACGCGGACCTCATCTCGCTGGTCCCGCGGACCACGAAGGAGGGCAAGTTGCGGCTCTCCGGGATCACGATGGAGCAGACGCTCGAGCGCGTCGAACTCGTCCGCAAGGCCGCCGGCGACCGATTCACCGACATCGAGCTGAACTGGACGATCACGATGATGGTCATCACCGACGACCGGGAGAAGGTCGCGGAGATGGCGCTCGCGGCGCTGGACAAGGGCTTCCCGCCGAACATAGAAGTCGACGTGAAGCTGTCCGTGGAGGACATCCTGAACTCGCCGTACATCGCGATCGGATCCTTCGAGGAGATCGCCGATCAGATCCGCAACGTGCGGGCGAAAACTTCGATGTCCTACGTCGGCGTGTTCCCTACCCAGATGGATGCGTTCGCACCGATCATTCCCTTGTTGAAAGACGAGTGAGAGTGAAGTCTCAGTAACATGTTCTCGGTTTGCGAGTACGTAGTCGATACGGCATTTACCGCGTTCCGGCACTCGACGATCCGAGGCTGGAGTGCGCGACGGAACCCGCAGGCGAAGCAAGTCGGGGCACGACGAACAACAGCGGTCGGTCGTGCGGGTGCTTCGGAGGAGTAGGAATGGACGAAACGTTCGACGACTACCTCGACGACTCCGGGAACATCCGGATCCCCGAGGGTCGCACGTTGGTGGATCACGTCGAGAAACACACACGCAACGACGCCAACGACCTGGCGTACCGCTACATCGACTACTCGCGGGAGCGCGACGGCGAGGCGCTCGAGCTGACCTGGCGCGAGTTCGGGAATCGGCTGCGCGCCGTCGCGGCGCGGTTGCAGCAGGTCACCAAGCCCGGCGACCGTGTGGCCATCCTCGCGCCGCAGGGCCTCGAGTACGTGGTGTCCTTCTTCTCGGCGATCTACGCCGGCACCATCGCGGTGCCGCTGTTCGACCCGGACGAGCCCGGCCACACCGACCGTCTGCATGCCGTGCTCGGTGACTGCAAGCCGTCGGCGATCCTCACCGCGACCGCTTCGGCCGCGGGCGTGCGGCAGTTCTTCCGGTCGCTGCCGGCCGCACAGCGTCCGCGCATCATCGCCGTCGACGCCATCCCGGAGAGCGTCGGGGAGACGTGGGTCCGCCCCGACCTCACCGTCGACGACATCGCGTACCTGCAATACACCTCGGGTTCGACCCGCACCCCGGCGGGCGTGGAGATCACCCACCGCGCGGTCGGCACGAACGTGCTGCAGATGATCGACGCGATCGAACTCGAGGAGAACTCGCGCGGCGTCACCTGGCTGCCGATGTTCCACGACATGGGTCTGCTGACGGTGATTCTGCCCGCGCTGGGCGGCAAGTTCATCACGATCATGTCGCCGAGCGCGTTCGTGCGTCGGCCGTACCGCTGGATCAAGGAACTCGCCGCGGCCTCCGACGGCGCGGGCACGTTCGCGGCCGCGCCGAACTTCGCGTTCGAGCACGCGGCGGCGCGCGGGTTGCCGCGCAACGGCGAGTCCCTGGACCTGTCCAACGTGATCGGCCTGATCAACGGCAGCGAGCCGGTGACCGTCGCGTCGATGAAGAAGTTCAACGAGGCCTTCGCGCCGTACGGCTTGCCGAAGACCGCGATCAAGCCCTGCTACGGCATGGCCGAGGCGACGCTGTTCGTCTCCGCGACGAAGCACTCCGACGAGGCGAAGATCATCTACGTCGACCGCGACGAACTCAATGCCGGCCGGATCGTGCCGGTGGACTCGCACGCGGAGAACGCGATCGCGCAGGTGTCCTGCGGCTACGTCGCGCTCAGTCAGTGGGCAGCGATCGTCGACCCGGAGACCGGCATCGAGCGCCCCGACCGTGAGATCGGTGAGATCTGGCTGCACGGCGACAACATCGGCATCGGCTATTGGGACCGGCCGGACGAGTCGTCGGCGACCTTCCGCGCCGTGCTCGCCGAGCGGCTCGCCGAGGGCAGCCATGCGAGCGGGACGGCGGAGGACGCGCACTGGATGCGCACCGGCGACTACGGCGTCTACGTCGACGGCGAACTGTACATCACCGGCCGGGTCAAGGACCTGGTGATCGTCGACGGCCGCAACCACTACCCGCAGGACCTCGAGTTCACCGCGCAGGAGGCCAGCAGCGCACTGCGCCCAGGCTTCATTGCAGCGTTCTCGGTGCCCGCGAACGAACTGCCCGGGCTGGTGTTCGAGCAGGGCAGCCATTCCGGGCTCGGCTCGAAGTTCGACCCCGACGACACATCGGAACAGCTGGTGGTCGTCGGCGAGCGCGGTCCCGGCGCAGGCAAGGCAGACCCGCAGCCGATCGCGGACGAGGTCCGCGCGGCGCTGTCGGCCCGCCACGGCGTGATGGTGCGCGACGTGCTGCTGGTGCCCGCCGGGTCGATCCCGCGGACGTCGAGCGGCAAGATCGCGCGCCGCGCCTGCCGCGCGGCGTATCTGGAGGGCACCCTGCGCGGCGGGTACACCCAGACCGCGTTCCCCGACGCGGTCGACGAGGATTGAACGGCTTCGACCCGAGGATTGATGGCTGAGAATTGATGGCTGAGAACGAGGCAACGAACGCCGAGGCAGTTTCCGATGCTGTGGCTTCGGAGGGTGCGCCCTCCGAGACAGCGAATACCGAGGCGGTGAGTGCCGACGGGTCGGGCAACCCCGCGATGAGCGTCGCGGCGATGCGCGAATGGCTGCGCAACTGGGTGGCCGAGGCCACCGGACAGCCGGTGGACAACATTGCGGTCGACCGTCCGATGGAGGAACTCGGGCTCGCCTCGCGCGACGCGATCGCGCTGTCCGGCGACATCGAGGACCTCACCGGCGTGATGCTGACCGCGACCGTCGCCTACCAGCACCCGACCATCGCGTCGCTGGCGCAGCGGATCGTCGAGGGGGAACCGGAGGCGCCGGAGGAGTCCACCGACGACGCGTTCTACACCGCCGTGCCCGCGGGCGATGCACACGACATCGCGATCGTCGGGTTCTCCACCCGGTTCCCGAAGGCCGGCGCCACCCCCGAATCGACGTGGCAGTTCCTCATCGGCGGCGGCGACGGCATCGCCGACCTGCCTGCAGGCCGGTGGGAGGAGTTCACCTCCGACCCGGAGATCGCGGCCGCGGTCGCGAAGGCGAA
The DNA here is from genome assembly GCA_036524855.1 of Aldersonia sp. GTDB lineage: Bacteria > Actinomycetota > Actinomycetes > Mycobacteriales > Mycobacteriaceae > Aldersonia. Next base: position 19,093 of record DATDBL010000007.1, read on the forward strand.
CACCCGTGGCGGCTACCTCGACGACGTGAAGGGCTTCGACGCCGAATTCTTCTCGATGTCGCCGCGCGAGGTCGAGTGGGTCGACCCGCAGCAGCGGCTCGCGCTCGAACTCACCTGGGAGGCGCTCGAGCACGCCCGGATCCCGGCGAGCGCGCTTAAGGGCGCCGAGGTCGGGGTGTTCATCGGCACGTCGACCAGCGACTACCAAATGGTCGCGGCGGTGGAACCGACCCGCACCCACCCCTACGCGCTGACCGGCGCGGCGACCTCGATAATCGCCAACCGGGTCTCCTACTTCTACGACTTCCGCGGGCCGTCGGTCGCGGTCGACACCGCGTGCTCGTCGACGCTGGTCGCGGTGCATCAGGCGGTGCGCGCGTTGCGCGGCGGCGATGCGTCCGTCGCGCTGGCGGGTGGCGTGAACATGCTGCTCGCCCCCGCGGTGACGCTGGGCTTCGACACGGTCGGTGCGGTCGCGCCCGACGGGCACATCAAGGCCTTCTCCTCGGACGCGGACGGCATGGTCCGCTCCGAGGGCGGCGGGCTGTTCGTGCTCAAGCGGCTCGAGGACGCCGAACGCGACGGCGACCGGGTGCTCGCCGTCATCGCCGGTTCCGCGGTGAATTCCGACGGTCGCTCGAACGGCCTGCTCGCGCCGAACCCGGACGCGCAGGCCGACGTGCTGCGCCGCGCCTACCGCGACGCCGGCATCGTGCCATCGACCGTCGACTACGTCGAGGCGCACGGCACCGGCACCATCCTGGGCGACCCGATCGAGGCGGACGCGCTGGGCCGGGTGGTCGGGCGCGGCCGCGAAGACGACAAGCCCGCGCTGCTGGGCTCGGTGAAGTCGAACTTCGGCCATCTGGAATCGGCCGCCGGCGCGGCGTCGCTGGCAAAGGTCGTGCTGGCGCTGCAGGAGGACAGGCTGCCGGCGTCGATCAACTACGCGGGCCCGAACCCGTACATCGCCTTCGACAAGGCGCACCTACAGGTGGTCGCCGAGCCCGCAGACTGGCCCCGCTACAGCGGCCACGCGATCGCGGGCGTATCCGGCTTCGGGTTCGGCGGGACCAACGCGCACGTGGTGGTGCGGGAGTACGTGCCCGCGGGTTCGGTTGCCGCCGCGGTTGCCGCTGCTGATGGCGCCCCTGGCGTGCCCGCCGCTGCGGTTGCCGCTACTGTTGGCGCCCATGGCGTGACCGCCGCCGCGGGTGCCGCTACTGAGGGGACCCCTGACACCCCTATGCGGCATGAGGGGGCCCCTGAGTCTGCAGACGACGCTGGTAAGGAGTCCCCTGACGTCGCTGCGGCAAGTGAGGCGTCCCCCGAGTGGGGCGACCGGACCGAACCGCTGCCCGTCGTGCTCGTCGTGTCGGCGTCGATGCCGTCGCGCCGTCGTCGTGTGGCCGCGGAACTCGCGGACTGGCTCGAGACCGAGGCGGGCAGCAACGCGCCGCTCGCCGACATCGGCCGCGCGCTGGCCAAGCGCAACCACGGGCGGTCGCGGGCGGCGGTGCTCGCGACGACGCACTCCGAGGCGATCACGGGTCTGCGGGCGGTCGCGAACGCGAAGCCGGGCCACATGGTGTTCAGTGCCGACGCACCCGTCGCGCAGGGACCGGTGTGGGTGCTGTCCGGTTTCGGGGCCCAGCACCGCAAGATGGCTAAGCAGATCTACCTCGAGAACGCGGTGTTCCGTGCCGCTATCGACGAGGTCGACGAGCTGATCGTCGACGAGGCCGGTTACTCCGTGAAGGAGATGTACCTCGACGACGCCCAGGACTACGACGTCGGCACCTCGCAGGTCGGCATCTTCGGCATCCAGGTCGGGCTTGCCGCACTGCTGCGCCACCACGGTGCCGAGCCGTCGGCGGTGGTCGGGCACTCGATGGGTGAGGTCGCGGCCGCCTACATCGCCGGTGGCGTGGTGCTCGAGGACGCGGTGCGGGTGATCTGCGCCCGCTCGCGGCTGATGGGCGAGGGCGAGGCGATGCTGTCCGGCGACGACATCCGGTTGATGGCACTCGTCGAGTACAGCGCCGAGGAGATCACCGGCGTGCTCGGCGACTACCCGCATCTCGAGGTCGCGGTGTACGCGGCGCCGACGCACACCGTCATCGGCGGGCCCGAGGCGGAGGTGAACGCGATCGTTGCGCACGCCGAGGCGGAGGGCAAGCTCGCGCGGCTGCTGCAGACCAAGGGCGCGGGCCACACGTCGCAGATGGACCCGCTGCTCGGCGAACTCGCCGCCGAACTGGCCGGCATCGAACCGCAGAAGCTGAAGGTCGGGCTGTACTCGACCGTCGACAAGGAGACCTTCTACCGCGCCGGTCACGAGCCGATCCACGACGTCGACTACTGGGTGAAGAACATGCGCCACAGCGTGTGGTTCACCAACGCGGTGCGCGTCGCGGTGGAGTCCGGGCACACGACGTACCTGGAGCTGGCGCCGAATCCGGTTGCGCTGATGCAGGTCGCGGCCACGACGTTCGCGGCCGGGCTGCACGACGCACAACTGATCGGGACGCTCAAGCGCAAGGAGGACGAGTCGGTCGGCGTGCTGAGCGCACTCGCGCAGTTGTACGTCCACGGCCACGCGGTCGACGCGGCGTCGCTGTTCGGCGCGGGCGGCTATGCCGACATCCCGCGCACCCCGTTCGTGCGCAAGTCGTACTGGGTGACCGGCCGGCTGTCGGCGTCGGGCAACACCCGGATGCCGGGAGCGCACGTTGCGATGCCCGACGGTCGGCACGCCTGGGAGGTGCAGGCCGACGCCGTCACCGACCTCGACGCGCTGGTCGCGGCCGCTGCGGCGCAGGTGCTCGACGATCCGGCGCCGGGGGCGTCGATCGGCTACGGCGCGATGCCGAGCGCGGGCACCCTGACCACCACGCTCACCCCGCATCCCGGCGGCGCCTCGGTGCAGGTGCACGCCCGCGAGGACGGCGCGTTCCGGCTGCTGTTCGAGGCGGTTGTGGAGGGCGGTGTTGTGGCGGGCGGTCTTGTGGAAGGCGGCGTGGAGAGTGTCGAGAAGCCCGTTGCCGCACCGGAACCCGCGCCCATGGAGATGTCCACCGGGC
>DATDBL010000008.1:0-6973 GCA_036524855.1 Aldersonia sp.
CCGAACTGCGCTGACCTCGAGGTCAGCGCAGTTCGGTTGTGGGACAGTTCGGTGCGTCAGTGCACCATGGCGCTCTCCGCCTCGGTGGCGACGCCGCGCCGCGCCGCGGGGATGCCGGCCGCGATCGCGACGCCGACGAACGCGGCGACCGCGCCGAAGACGAAGCAGACCTGGAAGGCTCCGAGCGTCGGCACCGCATGACCGCCGAAATCGAAGGTGTTGCTCGCCAACACGGTGCCCATCGCCGCTGCGGCGATGGTTCCGCCGCAGGAGCGCATCAGCGCGTTCAGCCCGACCGCCGCACCGGCCTCGTGCCCGGGGACGACGTTCATGACGAGCGTGGGCATGGCGGCGTAGCCGATCCCGACCCCCGCGGATCCGATCATCGACGCGATGAGCAATTGCCACGGGGCACCCATGAGTAGCAGCGCTGCCAGGTACCCGAGGCCGAGCACCGTCGCGCCGATCAGCAGGGTCACCTTGGCGCCGAGACCGTCGATCAGCTTGCTCGACACCGGCGCGAACAGCATCATCATCACTCCACCGGGGGCCATCCACAATCCGGCCTGCAGCAGCGTCTGCCCCATGCCGTGCCCGGTCGCGCTCGGCAGTTCGAGCAGCTGCGGAAGCACGATCACCTGCGCCATCATCCCGAACCCGATCGCCAGCGCCGCCACGTTGGTCAGCAGCACGGGGCGCCGCGCCGTCACCGCGAGATCGATCAGCGGATCGTCGTGCCGAGTCTCGTACCAGCCCCACGCCAGCAGGACTACGAGGCCGCCGATCAGCAGACCCAGCGTCGTCGGCTCACCCCACCCCCAGTCGTTGCCCTTCGACACCGCGATCAGGATGGCGACCAGACCCACGGCCAGGCCGAGCGCACCGACGACGTCGAGTCGGCCGCCGTTGGCGTCGTGCACGTGCGGAACGAGAGTCGCGACGGCGACTCCGATCGCCGCGGCCAACCCGACCGAAACCCAGAACAGCACATGCCAGTCGTAGTCCTCTGCGATCCACGCCGCCAGCGGCACGCCGATCGCACCGCCGACGCCGAGGGTCGCGCTCATCGACGCGATCGCCATCGACGACAGGTGCGGCGGTGCGACCTCGCGCATCATGGCGATGCCCACGGGGATGAAGCCCATCGCCATGCCCTGCAGCGTGCGCCCCACCAGCATCGGCAGCAGCGAGTTCGCGAGCGCGCAGACGAGCGAGCCGACGACCAGCACCACCGCGCTCACCAGCAGGACGCGCTGCTTGCCGAACATGTCGGCGAGGCGGCCGGCGATCGGCATCGCCACGGACGCCGCGAGCAGAGTCGCGGTGATCACCCACGAGGCGTTCGACGCGAACGTGCCGAGCAGCTGCGGAAGTTCGGGTTGGATCGGGATCATCAGGGTCTGCATCAACGCCGCGACCAGACCGCCGAGGCACAGCACGACGACGGTGCGGATCGCGACCCGATCGGAGAAATCCGCACTCGCGGGAGCGCCGTCCTCGACTATCATCGGTCCTCCAGTGCATGTATCATACATATATCGTTACCAATGGTACGGTACGGGTCGACACGGCGCGGGGCAACTCGGAGCCGATCCGATTAGGAGGAGTGACATGGCCGACGACTACTGGCCGTGGCCGTCGCCGGAGCATCGCAACGTGGTTACAGAACTGTGGCGAATCAGCCAGCGTCGCAAGATGACTCATCCGGGGGTGCGGCTCGATGCGTCCGCGTTCGCGATCTTGTTGATTCTCTCCGACGGGCGTCCGCGCACGCTGCGTGAGCTCACCGAGGACCTCGACCTCGAACAGTCCACGGTCAACCGTCAAGTCAACGCCGCGATCAAGCACGGCTACCTCGAGCGCGTCGGGGTCCCCGACTGCGCGAGCAAGCTGATCCGGCCGACCGAGCATGGCCGCCGGGAGTACGAGCACGACGGGGCGCTGCGCGCGCAGCGACTCACCGCCGTCCTCGACGAGATCTCCCCCGGAACACTCGAGGGTCTTGTGCGTGAACTGCGCGCGTTCAACGACGCCTACGATCGGGTCCTCGCCCGCGCCGCCACCGCTACCGACGCGCCGCAAGCCCTTCGGGCGTGAGTAGCGCGGCCCGCTGGTCGAGGAACTCGTGCGGGTAGCCGAGCCGGATCCGCGTCGCGTCGTCGAGTCGGGCGACGTGGTCCGCGTCCAGGCGCACATCGAGGGCCCCGAGATTGTCGCGTACCTGCTCGACGGTCCGCGCGCCGATGGTCGGGATCAGGCCGCGCCGACGAACCCAGGCGAGCGCGACCCGGGCGGGGGTCGTCTCGAGTTCGTCGGCGATCTCGCGCGTAACGGCGAGGGCACGCCGCACGACCGGCGCCGTTTCGGCGTGGTCGGACCGCTTTCCCGCCAACAGCCCGCGCGCCAGCGGACTCCACGCGCACACGGTCAGCCCGAACGCCTCGGCCATCGGCAGCAGTTCACGCTCGGCCGTCCGGGACACCAACGAGTACTCGACCTGCACGCCGCAGAACACAGACCAGCCGCGCACCTCGGCGATCGCCGCGCTGCGGGCGACCACCCAGGCCGGGGTGTTGCACACCCCGAGGGCGAGCACCTTGCCGGACCGGACCAGGTCGTCGAGCGCCCGCAGCGTCTCCTCCGGCGCCGTGCACCTGTCCCAGGCGTGCACCCAGAGCAGGTCGAGGTAGTCGGTGTCGAGGCGGCGGAGGCTGGTTTCGACGCTGTGCCGCAGGTTCTTTCGGTGGCTCCCGGCGGAGTTGGGATCGGCGGGGTCGCTCGGCATGCCGTACTTGGTGCTGAGCACGACAGCGTCGCGGTCCTTCGCGACGAGCCGACCCAGGATGGACTCGCTCTGTCCGTTCGCGTAGAGATTGGCGGTATCGACAAAGTTGCCGCCGGCCTCGCGATAGGCGGTGTAGATGTCCGCGCTCGACCTCTCGTCCGTGCCCAGTGACCACTGGGTCCCGAAGGTCATGGTGCCCAGGCACATTTCGCTCACCCGCAGGCCGGATCGTCCGAGCACTCGGGTGCCCATTCGGTCAGGCGTCATCGTCGACTACCCAGTTGACGAAGCGGTGCAGGGGGTACATCCCATCGTGCGGCGTCCCCATGCTGCCGGTCATGGCGCTGCCGAGACGCACGACCCGCTGCACGCCGGCGGTCGCCAGACGGTCGCGAATCTCGGCCTTGCGGTGATCGGGGTACACACCGACCGTCTGCGTGGCGACGGTGGCGAACCGTGTCGCGTCCTGCAGCGAGGTGACCGGAACGACGTTGACCGTCTTGTTCGTCGGATGGAAGTCCACGGGTTCGGGCGAGCGGACCACCAGTCCCCGGCCGTCGAATCCTCCCCACACCCGGTAGTCCGGTTCCAGGAAGCGCATGCCCTCGACCGCGTCGCGGATCTCCGCGTTCGGCTTCGGGCCGACCTCGGAGGCGAAATCCCGTTGCACACCCAGCCGTTCCTGCAGCAGTGCACAGAACCGGTCGATCTGGTCGAGGTCACCCTCGATGCAGATGTGCCGGGCGGCGAGACAGGCGTCCTGATTGAAGATCGTCACGTCGGCAGCGGCACGTTCGGCGACCTCACGCAGCGTCTGCTCGGATTCGAACGCCTCGCGGCCGATCATCGACATCGACACCTTCGGGTCGAACGAGATGAGCTGGAATCCGGGCCCGGCGTATCGCGCGGCGTTCTCGATCGCCGCACCGCCGCCCCACGCCACCAGCTTGTCGAAATACTGTGAGCGGTACAGCACGTCCTCGACCTGCCGGTCGCCGCCGCGCCAGTACACCGCGGAGATCGATTGCAGCACGGGATGGTCGGGCGCGATGTCGGCCATCGTGCGCAGCACTGCCACCGTCGTGAACGGGTCGGCCGAAGGCATCTTGAACACGTTGACCGCCTTGACGAGTGCCGCATCGGCGATCGAGGTCATGGCCGCGCTCGGTGAATTCCCGGCGAGCATGTGAACCAGTCGCGGCGGGAAGGCCCTGATGCGGCACACCTTTCCGGACGGGTCGGTGCGTTCGACCCAACCGTCGAGCACGTCGGTGCCGCCGAAGGTGCGCTCGAGTCGGTACTCGAGTGCCTGCCGGGTGAGGAACTGCCCCGGCCGGGCGAACGTGTTCTCGATGATCCGGCGCGGCAGCGCGCTCACCTGCACCGTCATCTCCAGCGACTCCTGCAGGTACGGATTCGTCTCCAGGGTCAGGTGTTTCGCCGTCTCGACCAGGAAGTCGATGATCTCGGAAACCGAGACGGCGAACGCCGGACCGAGTTCGGAACGCGGGACGAACAACTCGTCGAAGGCGATCCGCGGCGTGACGAACGGGACGCCGAAGTCGCGGGAAAGATACTCGCAGTCCTCGCCCCACACGAGCTTGCCGCGGACGAAATGGGGGACCTTGATCTTGGTGTGCACCGCTGCAGTGGTCATGCGCTCAGCCCTCGATGAAGCCGCGGACGTAGGCGTCCATGGTGCCGGCACAGGTGATCTTGTCGTCGTCGTGCAGGTCGCTGAACCGCGCGATGTCGTCGTGGATCGTGATACCCGGCCGCCCGCAGGAGCATTCGCCGTACTCGGCGACGACCTTGTCGCCGCTGATCGTGCCGCCCCAGCGTCCGTCGACCGTCGTGTCGAAGAACGCGGCCCGGCCCTCGGCGACCCCGCCCTGCAGCGGTACGAGCGACTCGCCGTCACGGTCGAGGACGAACAGGTGCAGACCGGCGGGCACGTGGTAGCGGCCTGCGAGGCATTTGGGCATGCGCAGGTTCAACTCCTGCATGGAGTAGTAGTGCAGGAAGCGCTCGGGGGCGATGTTGAGGATTCCGAAGATCCGCTCGCGGTAGTCGGGCGGCAGCGTGACGCCCTTGAGCCCGCCGGCAACGGTGAGGGCGTTGCCGCCGGTGAGGTCGCCGTCGCTCGCACCGAGTTCCCGCAGCACCTCGGTGAGGCGGAACAGTTGCGGGAACTGGGAACTGAAGAAGAACCGCTCGGTGGGTCGGGCGAGAATCTGCTCGGCGAGGTAGCTCAGGCGCCCGTCCTGCAGCTGCTGCCGTTGTGCCGCCTCGGCCTCGAAGGCCGCGACCTCGTCCGGGCTCGCGGTGCCGTCGGCCATCGCCTTGCGCATCGCGGACAGCCGGGACATGTAGCGGTGGTGGCCCTCGGGCGCCGCCGACGGGGGCAGCGCGACACCGTCCCGCCGATGGAAGGAATCCACGAGCAGGTCGCGGGTGGCCACGTGCTGGCTCACCCGTGTTTCGGGACCGACGGGGATGAAATTCCAGGACCGGTCGGGCGGCAGGCCCATGCCGGTGAGGCAGTCGAGCAGGTTCTGCAGCGACACCTCGCGGTCGCGTGCGGACTTGTCGAGGAACGACCCCTTGCCGCTGGTTCCGCTCGAGCTCGACACCAGGTGACCGGCCTCCTCGAGGTGCGCGATCCAGCCGTCGACGTCGGCGACGCCGTCCACGTCGACGTCCACCCGGTAGGTCGACAGCGAGTCGAGCCACCGATTCAGCTGCTCCCACCGGCCTTTCGAGACCAGCGACTCGGGGTAGCTCTTGTAGGTGGTGTGCGGGAAGAGCAACGGCAGCACGTCGTCGGCCGTGCGGATCGCGGTAGTGCCCGCCTCCTGCGCGCGGCGGGCGAGCACCGGCACCTGGTGGCGGCGTTTCTGGAAGTGCGCGTCGAGTTCCTCGATGCGCACGGGTTGTGCGGTGATCGTCATGAGACTGCTCCGTTCGAGGCGAACTGGGATCGACCTAAAAACTAGACTGGCGAGTTGAGTTTTGTCCAGTGCTGTCGCTGGCACACTGTCGCCATGGCCTCGCAGTCGAAGACACCCCGGCGGGGTGGGCGACCCACCAGGGCGGAGGCGTCGCGGCTCGGTGAGCAGGTGCGTGCCGCTGCGCTGGATCTGTTCCTCGAGCACGGCTACGAGGACACGTCGATGGACGCGATCGCGCAGGCCGCGGGGACCACGAAGAATTCGCTGTACACGCGATTCCCCACCAAGGAGGCGCTGTTTCGCTCGGTCCTGGCCTGGGCGACGACACGTCCCGACTGGCCCGTTCGGCAGCCTCCGCCACCCGCTACCGACGATCTCGAACTCGCCCTGACCGAGATTGCCGACGCCGCGACCCGGCGTGGCCTGCACCCCGCGATGATCAGGCTGGAGCAGGTCGCGATCGCGCATGCCTCGCGCTACCCCGAGATCGCGCGCCAGGCGTTCGGCACCGGGGTGTGGCCGCGTCGCGAGTTCGTCGCCGACCTCCTGCGTCGGCACGCCGCGGCAGGTGCGATCACGGCGGACGACCCGGAGATGCTCGCCGAGTTGTTCCTCGGCATGGTCGCGGCGCCGGCACGGCTTGCGTCGTTCGGGATTGTGCGCAACGACGCCGAGCGCGAACGCTACGTCCGCGGTGCCGTCGCGCTGTTTCTGCGGTCGATGCGGCTATGAGAACTTTGTTTTCCTACCCGAGATTGGTATTCTCACTCGGATGTCGTTGCGATTCGTCTTCCACTACCCAGAGACCGCGGACCCCCGGCGGGGGCGACCTGTCGCAACGCCGCTGTTAGCGTGACCTGCCCGAACACTCATGCATATCGAAGGAGATGCCGACCGTGGCCGTGACCGCAATCCTGGAACTGAAATTCAAGCCCGACGCCCTCGACGAAGCGCGGAAGGTCGTCGGCGACATCCTGACCGACACCCGCGCGTTCGACGGTTGTCTCGGCGTGGATGTGCTCGTTGATGCGTCGGACGAGACCCGCTGGCTCGCCTTCGAGCGCTGGGAGTCCGAGGAGCGCGACGCCGCCTACCGCGCGTGGCGCGCGACGCCCGAGGGCGCCATCACCGCGCTCGGTCCGCTGCTCGCCGGGGCGCCATCGCTGACGAAGTACACGACCGCCGACGTCTGAGATCGGAGGTCGTGGGCCTGACGACTCACTCCCGGCTCGAATCG
>DATDBL010000009.1:0-14689 GCA_036524855.1 Aldersonia sp.
CTTCGCGGCGGGGTCGACGTTGACGTACGTGGTCTCGATGGTCGCGACGACATCGTCGCCGCGACGCAGGACGAACTGGAGGTGGAAGCTGGAGCGGCCCACCTTGGTCGGGGTGACGTCGATGTCGAGCACGTCGTCGAAGTGGGCCGGCGAGGAGAAGGTGATCTCGGTCTTGACCAGCGACGGGTCGGTGCCGCCGGCGATGAGGTCGTCGTAGTGCCAGCCGAGCGACCGAATGAACTCGACCATCGCGACATCGGCGATCTCGAGGTAGCGGCCGTTGAACACGTAGCCCTGCTGGTCGACCTCGTGGTAGCGGACGCGGTGCGAGTAGACGACGCTCATAGCGTCAGTATTGCCCGCTCCCGTTCACCGAAGGATTCGCTAGCCCTGGCGACGCAACCCGGCCGAAAGCTCGCTGCACCAGGTGACCATCGTGATGAGCGACCGCGGCATCCCGTCGTCGTACCGGCACATGCACGGATTCGGTTCGCACGCCTTCAGTTTCATCAACGCGCGGGCCATCAACGGCGCGTCGCAGCAGGTCGTGCAGTCGCCCGGTTCGGGACATCCCGGACCGGGCGGACTATTTCTGCCACAAACAGGGCCGCCGCGGCCCTGTCGATTAGACCAGCGCCGGCTCCTTGTCCCCGGCCAACTGCTCGGCCTGCTCGGCGGCCTGCGACTTGTACAGGCGACGCAGGCGGACGACGCCGAGGTCGTGCTGGTAGAGGTTCTCGGCGGCGTCGGCGTCGGGTGCCATGCCCTCGAGCATGACCCGGTCCTGCTCGAGCACGACCCAGTGCCGCTCCTCGAGGGTCGTCCGGTACAGGAAGCGCCACACGTCGCGCTCCCAGCCGGTGACGCGGCGGTAGCGCCAGAAGAACACCGCGGTGGTGTGCTCGTCGATCGGGGTACCCATGCCGACGATGCCGAACGGGCCGCCCGGGCCTGCGGTGGCCGGGTAGGGGATCTCGAGGTCGACCCAGTCGGCGCCGGTGCGGCAGAACTCGACCCAGTCGAAGTTGACGCCACGCTGGTCGGTCTTCTCGAAGAAGAAGCCGCGGTCGGTCTCACGAATCCGGAACCGGGCCGACGTCTCGCCCTGCGACATCGAGTGTGACTCGTGGTGCAGGAACGCGCCGTGCATCGGGTCGAGCAGGTTCTCCAGCGTGAAGCGCCACGGCGCGTCCCACTCGACGTAGCACAGGAACGCGGACACGCCCTCATCGACCAGCGGATCCGGCAGGCTCAGCGGCGCGGGTTCGACGTCGGGGTCCGTGCCGAACCACGCCAGGATCGCGCCTGCGACCTCCTGCACCGGAAGGCTGGTCACCAGCTTCTTGCCCTCGAGGTTGCAGCCCGGCATGCCGGGAACGGAGGTCACAACGCCGGTGCCGTCGACCTGCACACCGTGGTACTTGCACTGGATCCGATCGCCGAGGTGCATGCCCTGGGACAGCGGGGCACCGCGGTGCGGGCAACGGTCGGCCAGCATGCGGACGGTGCCGTCGGACTGGCGGTAGAGCAGCCAGTCCTCGCCGAGGCGGCGGATCTTCTTCATCCCGCCGCGCTCCACGAAGTGCGACGGACACACCGCATGCCACTGGTTGCGCATGCCGGTCTTGAAGATCTGGTCGGCGTTCAGCGATCCGTGGCTGTAAACGTTCGCCATTACTGTGCTCCCATCCGGGCGATCTCGATTTCGAAGGACTCCGCGGTCCAGGGCTGGCCCGAGGGGGCGTGAATGCCGCGGGCGTTGAGACCCTCCACGAGGGCCTCGAGTCCGTGATTGCCTTCGCCGAAGACGTCTTCGATGGCGCCGGCGAGCTTGCGCTCGTAGGGCGTCGGCTCGGTCGAGCGGGCTTGGTGTTCGACCAGGTACAGGCTCATTGGTTCTTCTCCTACAGATCCAGGACGAGTTCGTCGGTCTTGGCGCGCGAAACGCAGATCATGATGGTCTTGCCGGACTTCTGTTCTGCGCTGGACAGAATCGAGTCGCGGTGGTCGGGGAGGCCCTGCAGCACGCGGGTCTCGCAGCTGCCGCACATGCCCTCGCGGCACGAGTTCATGACGTCGACGCCGCTGGCCTCGAGCGCGTCGAGCAGCGACTCGTCAGGCCCGGCGGTGGTGCTGATGCCGGAGCGGCTGCAGACGATGCGGACGGGCTTGTCGCCTTCGGGCTCGTCGGCCTCGGCGCGGGCCTTCGGCTTGAACCGCTCGAGCTGGATGGCGTTCTCGGGCCACACCGACGAGTAGGACTCGACGGCCGCGAGCAGGCCCTCCGGTCCGCAGGTGTAGACGAGGGTGTCGGGGCGGGGGGTCTCGAGCAGACCGGGCAGGTCGAGGCGGCCCTCGCGGTCCTCGCTGACGATGTGCACGCGGTCGCCGTAGTGCTCGAGCTCGTCGAGAAAGGCCATGGTCTCGCGGGTGCGGCCGCCGTAGTAGAGCTCCCACTCGGCGCCGCGGCGTTGCGCCTCGCCGATCATCGTGAGGATCGGGGTGATCCCGATCCCGCCGGCGAGGAACAGGTACTTCTTCGAGTCGAGCATCTCGAAGTTGTTGCGCGGCTCACTGATCGGGACGATCTGGCCGGGGCGCAGCGTGTCGTGGACGTGCCGGGAGCCGCCGCGGCTGAGCGGGTCGCGCAGCACCGCGATTCGGTAGCCGGTCTTGTCGTCTTGGTCGCCGCACAGGGAGTACTGGCGGACCAGTCCCCGGCCGAGGTGGATGTCGAGGTGCGCGCCGGGCGTCCAGCTCGGCACCGCGGCGCCGTCGGTCCGCTCCAGCCGCAGCGACATCACGTCCTGGCTTTCCCAACGCATCTGGCGGACGACCAATTCGGTGGTTCCGGTCTCGAGCTTCATCAGGTCCTCTGGGCTGTAGTTGTCTCTGTGCTCAGTAGTTTAGCGCTAAGATATTAGATGCGCCACATCTGGCGGGAAGTTTTTTCTGAGGGCGGTCCGGCCCCGTGAGTGGTTGATGAGTCTGAGTCCATTTCTTGTCGCTTCGCTCGCCCTGGGCGGACACATCAACCACTCACGGCGGCTACTACTCCGGGACGGTGACGGGCGGCGTGAACGGGGCCGGCATGGGGCCGTAGGCCGCCAGGTCGACCTCGACGATCACCGGGGCCCGCAGAGACGCGGCCTCCGCGAGAACCGACCGTGCCTCCGCGGCGCCGCGGATCACGCGGTGGTCGACGCCGATGGCGTCGGCCAGCTTGGCGAAGTCGGGGGTGTGCAGGTCGACGGCGTACTCGCGGGAACCGCTCCCGCGCTGCATGTTCCGCAGCACGCCGTAGCCACCGTCGTTGGGCACGAGGAGCACCAGCCACGGCTTCTCCTGCGCCATGGTGAGCAGTTCGCCGAAGTGCACGGCCAGGCCGCCGTCGCCGACGAGGCCGAGGGTCGGGCGGGTCTCGTCCGCGATCGCCGCGCCGAGCGCCATGCCGAGACCCTGGCCGATGCCGCCGCCGCGGGGGAAGACGTTGGAGCGCGGGTCGTACATCGGCAGCAGGCGGTTGCCCCACGCGCTGGAGGCGATGGTCACGTCGCGGGCGACGACCGCGTCGCGCGGCAGCACCGCACGGACCGCGTCGCACAGGGCGGCGTGGTCGCCGAGGCCGGCGCGCTGGGTGGCGCGGACCTGCTCGCGGGTCCGCTCGGCGCGGCCGGTCCACTCGGGGTCGACATTGCCCAAATCGACCCTGCTCAAGTTCGCCTGTGCGAGGACGGCCCGCAGGAACGCGGCCACGTCGCCGACGACCGGCACCGACGCCGGATATACGCGGCCGGGGGCGGCGGGGTCGAGGTCGACCTGCACGTGCGCGGCCGGCACCTCGAGCCGGTAGTCGGAGGTCTCGTTGGAGCGGAAGTGAGTACCGAGCGAGACGAGCAGATCGGCGTCGGCGAGCAGGGCCTTGCCGGCGGGCGAGGTCGCGTAGTTGCCGATGCAGCGCGGATGGTCCTCGGACACCGCGCCGCGCCCGGAGTTGCTGGTGATCAGGGCCGCGCCCCAGCGGTCGAGCAGTTCGGTCAGTTCCGCACCGGCGCGGGCGACGCCGCCGCCGGCCCAGATCACCGGGCGCTTCGCCGCCGCGATCGCCGCGACGGCCGCCGCGACCTGCTCGGCCTCGGGGGCCGGCGGGGTCTCGACTACGAGGTCTTGGCTGTCGACGGTCTGCGCGGCGTACTGCAGGTCGATCGGCCACTCGACGCTCGCGGGCCCGCCCGGCGTCGAGAGCGCATGAGACACCGCCTCGCGCAGCACCTTTCCGGCGCTGTCGGCGTCGGTGACGGTCTGCGCGTAGGCCGACACGGCGGTGAGCATGCCGAGTTGGTCCTTGGTCTCGTGGATGAAGCCGCGCCCCGAGCCGAGGTAGCGGCTCTCCACCTGACCGGTCACGTGCAGCACCGAGGTGCCCGCCGCGAGCGATTCGATCAGGGCGCCGGCCGCGTTGCCGGCGCCGGTGCCGGTGCTGGTGAGCGCGCAGCCGAGGCCGCCGGTCGCGCGGGCGTAGCCGTCGGCCGCGTTGACGGCGCTGGCCTCGTGCCGCACCGGCACGAACCGCAACTCACGCGACACCGCCTCGACGAGCGGCAGGTTGTGCACGCTGACGATGCCGAACACCGTGTCGACACCGGCCTCGCGCAGTACCTGGACGAGCAGGTCACCACCGTTGGAAGTGGCCATGAGAGATCTCCGTTCAGAATGTTGGGGCTAGACGTAGCGGGCGACGCCGCCGTCGACGTCGAGGCTGGTTCCGGTGACGTAGGACGCGCGGGGCGAGAGCAGCATGACGATCATCGCGGCGACCTCCGCCGCATGGCCGAAGCGGCCGAGGCCGATGCCGCGGTCGGCGGCGATCTCGGACTCCCACTCGGCGAAGCTCGCTGCCGTGCCGGAGCGGAGCCCGCGGAGCGACCCATCGGCAACAGCCTGCTCGTAGCGCCGCCGCCACTGCCCGGTGTCGACCAGGCCGAGCGACACCGAGTTCACCCGGATACCTTCGGGCGCAAGCTCGATCGCGAGAGACTTGCTGAGGTTGAGCAGCCCGGCCCGGGCGGCGCTGGTGGTGACCAGGCGCGGCTCGGGCTGGCGGGCGAGCACCGCGGACAGGTTGACGATCGCCGCCGCGTCGGAGCGGCGCAGCCGCGGCAGCGCGGCCTCGACCGTGTTGAGCACGCCCGCGAACTTCAGGTCGAGTTCGTCGCGCCAGTCGTCGAGCGTGGCCTCGCTGCGGGCCTTCATCCGGGACTGTCCGGCGTTGTTGACCAGCCCGTCGAGGCCGCCGAAACGCTCGGCGCCGGCGGCGACGAGGTCGGCGACGGCAGCGGGGTCGCGGACGTCGCAGGAGAGCCCGAGGACCCGGTCGCCGCCGAGCAGCGGTTCGGTGACCGCGCGCAGCCGATCCACGTCCCGGGCACAGGTGACGACGTTCGCGCCCTCGGCGAGCAGCAGTTCGACGGTGGCGAGCCCGACGCCGGAGCTGCCGCCGGTGACGAGATAGGTGCGGTCCTTGAGCTGGAGGTCCATCGAGATTCCTTGCGTACTAGTTGAAGACGAAGCCGCCGTTGACGACGAGCTGCTGGCCGGTGATGTAGCTGGCCTCCTCGCTCATCAGGAAGGCGACGGCACCGACGAGGTCGGCGGGCTGCTGCGGCCGGCGCAGCGCCCGGTTCTGCTTGTACAGGTCGTGCCGGTGGGCGGGCACGAACTCCGCGGACTCGGACTCGGTGAGGCCGGGCGACACGGTGTTCACCGTGATGCCGTGCGGACCGAGGTCGCGGGCCATCGCCCGGGTCAGCGCGGAGACGCCGCCCTTGGAGGCGATGTAGTGCGCGAGCCGCGGCGAGCCGTACAGTGCGGCGTCCGAGCCGATGGTGATGACCCGGCCACCGCCGTTCGCGATCAGGACCGGCGCCACGGCGCGGCTGACCAGGAAGGTGCCGCGCAGGTTGACCCCGAGCACGCGGTCCCACTCGTCGACACTCAGCTCGTGAATCGCCTTGCCGCCCACGCCGTCCGCGAGGGCGGCGTTGTTGACGAGGCCGTAGAGCGGGCCGGCGGCGGTGACGGTCGCGACCGTCTGCTCGACCGAGGCCTCGTCGCGGACGTCGAGGGCCACCGCGCGCGCATCGATCCCGTCGGCGCGCAGTTTCTCCGCGGCGGATTCGGCCCAGTTGGTGCGGATGTCGGCGAGCCACACGGTGGCCTCCGCGTCGCCGAGGCGGCGGGCGAGGGCCAGGCCCAGACCGCGCCCGGCCCCGGTCACGAGGATCGACTTACCTGCCAGCGTCATCAGTCGCGGCTGATTCCGTGCATGGCCGAGGTCTCCGGGTAGGTCGGGACCTGCGGCTTCTGGGCGCCGATGATCACACAGAACAGGGCGGTGGTGTCGCCGTTGTTCTTGAGGCTGCGGGGCACACCGGCCGGTACCACGATCATGTCGCGGTAGCCGAGGGTGCGCTTCTCCACCTGGCCGTCGCGGTGGATGCCGACCTCGACCTCACCCTCGAGCACGAAGAACGCTTCCTCGGCGTCGTGGTGGGTGTGCTCGGGGCCCTCGGCGCCCGGGGGCAGCATCATGTTCGAGAAGGTGAAGCCCTGCGACTTGATGGTGCGGTTGTCGTTCTCGTGGTTGCCGGTCGCGCCGGAACCGACGTAGCGGATCTGCGCGCGCTTGAACTGGTCGCCGGCCTTGGCCTGGAAGCCCAGCGTGTCCCAGTCCTCGTGCCGGGTGCCGCGGGTCAGGATGATCGAGTCGGTGAATTCCTTGAGATCGGCGGTGGTGTAGTCCATTTCGGTTCCTCTCGGGTTGTGGCGGGATCAGTGGTTGCGGAGTCGTTCGGTGATCGAGATGAAGCTCTCGGCCCAGGCGTCGAACGCCTGGGGACGTTCCTGGTTGGCGAGGTGGCCGGCGCCGCGCACGGTGACGAACACCGCGCCCGGGATGCCGCCGGCCAGCGCCTGGCTGGCGCGCGGGCCGGTGACGTCGTCGGCGTCGCCGCAGAGCACCAGCGTCGGCACGTCGATGTTCCGCAGGTCGGGGGTGTGGTCGGTCGCGGCCATGGACTGCGCCGCGCTGCGGTAGCCGGGCAGCCGGATCGCCGACGCCATGGTGTCCACGGCGGTGGCGACGAGTGCCGGGTTTGCACTCGGCGACAACAGCTTCGGTGCCCGCTTGGCGGCGAACTCGGC
This sequence comes from Aldersonia sp., assembly GCA_036524855.1. Taxonomy (GTDB): domain Bacteria; phylum Actinomycetota; class Actinomycetes; order Mycobacteriales; family Mycobacteriaceae; genus Aldersonia. The sequence goes on from DATDBL010000009.1 coordinate 7,204, forward strand.
GGGGCCGAGGTCGGCGAGTTCGGTGGCGCGGGCCTGCATCGCCAGGGCGCCGTGCGGCGTGGTCGCGGAGCCGACCGTCGAGGCGCCGAGCACGAGGCTGCGGACGATGTCCGGGTGGCGCAGTGCGAGCCGGGTCGCGATGACGCCACCCCACGACATGCCCAGCACGTGCGCGCCGTCGCGGCAGCGGTCGCGGATGAGGTCGGCCACGAGGTCGGCGTAGTCGCTCATGCTCAGCGGCTGCTCCGGATCCGCCGACCGGGCGTAACCCGGTGCGTCCCAAGCCAACATCCGCAGCTCGCTACGCAGCGACGCGAACTGCGGGGCGAACGAGTCGGCGCTGCCGCCGATGCCGTGCAGCAGCACGACGTCGGGGCCGGCACCGATGTCGGTGACGTGCAGGTCGGCCATGTCAGCGTCCTTCCGGTTGGTGGCTGTGCGCTCGGGTCCGCGGCCGGTTCTGGACCAGGATCATCGCGCGGCCGCCAGTGGGTTGACCTGCGGGAAGCGTTCGAAGGCACCTGGATCGGGGATACCGGCCATGTGCTCGCGAACCTGCTTGGACGGCGGGCCGGCGGTGCCCCAGAGGTCGGAGAGCTCGGGGACCCGACGCCACACCTTGCACAGCCAGCGGTCCTCGTCGACCTGCGCGATGCCCGAGGTGTACTCGCACACCAGGCCGGCGGGGTCGCCGAAGTAGGAGAACGTGTTGTCGCCCGGGCCGTGCTTGCCGGGACCCCACAGCGGCAGTACGCCGTGGTGACGCAGCCGGCCGATGCCGCGCATGAAGTGGTCGACGGTCGGCATCTCGTAGGCGATGTGGTTCACCGAGGCCCACGGCGCCTGGTTGAACGCGATGCTGTGGTGGTCGCTGTTGCAACGCATGAACGCCATCTGATGCTCGGACCAGTCGGAGACGCGCATGCCCAGCACGTCCCGGTAGAACGCGACGGCGGCGTCGATGTCGACGGTGTTGAGCACAACGTGCGTGACGCCGACGGGCACCGCGTCCTCGCGACCGAGCTTGGCCACGGCGTGAGTGTCGGCGGTGAGTTCGATGATGCGACCCTCGAGGTCGACGAATGCGACGCCGTATCCTCCACCCACGTTGCCGGTGGGGCCGGGGCCGGCGACGATCGCGATCCCGCGGACCTCGAGCCGACGCGCCGCGGCGTCGACCTCGGCGGGCGTCGAGACCGCGAAGCTGATCCGGCCCAGGCCGTTGCGCTCGGCGGCGGTCAGCTCCAGCACGTGATGCTGCTCGCCGGTGCCGCGCAGCCACGCGGCGTCGGCGCCCCGCTCGACCGTCCGCAGCCCCCACACCTCGCTGTAGAAGTCGACGGAGTCCGAGCACGCCGTCGTGCGCAACTCCACGGAGCGCAGTGCGCGAAGGCGGGCGATCGGTTCTGTCATTGCTTCCTCCTGTTTGCTAAGTCCTAAGTATCTTAGCGCTTAACTATGTGGGTGTCCAGGGTCACTTCGGATTTGTTTGGGGCGAGCATCACCGCAGGTCAGCCCCCGTGAGTGGTTGAAGAGTCCATACACTCGTCAACCACTCACGGGGGCGCCTAGTCGGCCCAGGGGTTGGGCTCGGTGTCCATCCCCAGGTAGACGCTCTTCTGCCGCGAGTATGCGGCGATGCCGGCGCGGCCCTTCTCGACGCCGAGACCGCTCTCCTTGATGCCACCGAAGGGCGTGGAGATGCTGAACTGCTTGTAGGTGTTGATCCACACGGTTCCCGCCTGCAGCCGCCGGGCGAGGGTGAGCGCGCGGCGGTAGTCGCGGGTCCAGATGCCCGAGGCCAGGCCGTAGACGGAGTCGTTCGCCTGCGCGATCAGGTCGGCCTCGTCGGTGAACGGCAACGCGATCAGCACCGGGCCGAAGATCTCCTCCTGGCAGACGCGGGCGTCGTTGCTCAACCCGTCGATCACCGTCGGCAGGTAGAACGCGCCGTCGGCGAGCGCCGGATCCTCGGGAACGGCTCCGCCGCACAGGATTCGGCCACCCTCCTTGCGGGCGAGGTCGACGTATTCGGCAACCGAATCCCGGTGCTTGTGGTGCACCATCGGGCCGATCTGCACCCCGGGCGTCTGCCCGGAGCCGACCCGCAGCGCCTTTGTCTTCGCGACGAGGCGGTCGAGGAACTCGTCGTAGATCGACGCGTGCACGAACAGCCGCGACCCGGCGATGCAGCTCTGCCCGGTCGAGGAGAAGATTCCGTACATCACGCCGTTGACGGCCTGATCGAGGTCGGCATCGTCGAACACGATCGTCGGCGACTTGCCGCCCAGTTCGAGCGAGATCGGCATCAGCTTCTCCGCGGCGACGTGCGCGAGCGTGCGACCCGTCGACGTGCCACCCGTGAAGGTCACCTTGCCGACGCCCGGGTGGCGAACGATCGCGTCGCCGATCACCGACCCACGACCGGTCAGCACCGACAGCAGGCCGGACGGCAGCCCGGCCTCGTCGATGATCCGGGCCAGCGCGAGCGACACCAGCGGCGTCCACTCCGCGGGCTTGAGCACGACCGCGTTGCCCGCCGCCAGCGCCGGGGCGATCTTCTGCGCGTCGCTCGCGATCGGCGAGTTCCACGGGGCGATCGCGCCGACGACCCCGATCGGCTCGTACAGGCTCATCGTGAGGTAGTTGCCGCGCGGGGCGGTGAGGTCGGCGTCGGTGGTCTCGAGCACGGCTGCGAAGTAGCGGAACGTTGCGGCGGCGCTGCCGACCAGGCCACGCGTCTCGGTGAGGGCCTTGCCGGTGTTGTGGCTCTGCAGCAGCGCGAGCCGCTCGGTCTCCCGCTCGATCGCGTCCGCGATGCGGTGCAGGTAGCGGGCCCGCTGGTGCGGGAGCAGGTCGCGCCAGGCAGGGTCCGCCGCCGCGGCGGCACCCAGCGCGACGGCGGTTTCGACGTCGTCGACGGTCGCCGCGGAGATCTCCTGCAGGACCTTGCCGGTGGCGGGGTCGACGACCTTGGTCGCCGCGCCGCCGCCCTGCTTCCACACGCCGGCGATGAAGATCTCGTCGGGGATGGGGTCGTAGCTCACTGTTTCGAACTTCGCCGTTTCGTAGCTCACTGGGAGATCTCCTCGAGCGTCTTCTGCTTGGTCTCGACCGCGAAGAGACCGACAACGACCGCGCCGATCAGGGCGACGACACCGAAGGCGACGAACAGGACGTCGAGCGAGTTGGTGCGCTCGAGCAGGAACCCGACCGTCAGCGGGCCGACGATGATGCCGACGCGGCCGGCGGCGCCACCGAACGCGCAGCCGAGGGCACGCATCCGGGTCGGGTACAGCTCGGCGGTGTAGACGTAGAGCGCCATGTTGACCGCGAACACGAACAGCGCAGAGCCGGCGGAGAACCACAGCACCCGCTCGGCCGTGGTGGCGCCGAACCCGGCGAGCAGGAACAGCATCGTGGAGCACAGCACCATCGAGGCGGTGATGCAGATCCGGCGGCCGACGTTGTCGATGAGGAACGCGACAAGCACGCAGCCGATCAGGCCGGCGAGCGTGGTGAAGATGCTGTAGTGCAGCGCGGTCTCGACGCTGACGTCGAAGGTCTTGACGTAGAGGGTGGGCAGCCAGGACGCGATGCCGTAGTTGACGAAGTACGCGGTCAGCCAGATGCCGGCGAGCATCAGGCTGCGGCGCAGGTAGACGCCCTGGAACAGCTCGGCGAAGCGGGCCTTTTCGAGCTTGACCGGCGCGATCGTACCGACCTCGTACGGCGGCAGGGTCTTGCCGTACTTCGTGGTGATCTCGTTCTCGATCTCGGTCATGGCGGCGTCGGCGTCGTCGAGGCGATTATGCGAGGCGTACCAGCGCGGCGATTCCGGCAGCTTGCGGATCAGCGGCAGCAGCACGATCGGGATGGCACCGAGGGCGAAGAGCACCTTGTAGCCGTGGTTCGGCACGACCCAGGACGACACGACGGCCGAGGCGACCAGACCGATCGGGAAGATGACCTCGTAAAGCAGCACGAACCGCCCGCGGCCGTGCGCCTTGGTGATCTCACCGATGTAGGTCGCGGCGACCGGCACCTCCGCGCCGAGCCCGACGCCCTGGATGAAGCGGAAGACGAGGAACAGCACGAGGCTGTCGGTGAACGCCATGCCCAGGCTCATCACCGCGTAGAGCGCGAGCGAACCCATGATGACGTTGAGCCGGCCGACTCGGTCCGCGAGCCAGCCACCGCCGAGCGCGCCGATGAGCATGCCGATGCCGCCGATCGCGATCAGCCACGCGATGCCCGCGGAGGTCAACCCCCACTTGGGCGCCAGCTCGGGCAGCGAGAAGGCGATCATCAACTGGTCGAAGCCGTCGAAGAAGGTGACCGCGCCGACGATGACGCGGGCCTTGATGTGCCACCGGCTGAGCGGAAGGCGCTCGAGCCGCGCGCTGATCGATTCGGCCGTGAGGGCCGAGGAGGACGAAACCATTGACATTGAGTATCCCTCTGGGGCTGGAGTTCCGGGGGAGATATCTGAGTGCTCAGATACTTACCGCTGAGATTAAACGTGTAAGCCAGCTCACCTGTCAAGCCCTGTTCGAGATGTTTATTTCTGGTCAACACCAGGGCCGAAGGTCCTGGGCGCCTGAATAGGGTGGATCACGTGACCGAACCAAACCGTTCGAACGTCCCCGCGACCGCCGATCTGGCCGACGAGATCGGCCCCGACATCCGCAGCTGCGACACCCAGTTCCTGCAGTTCGGAGGTCGGGACACGTTCGCCGGGAAGATCACCACGATCCGCTGCTTCCAGGACAACCTGCTCGTCAAGCAGACGCTGAGCGAACCCGGCGAGGGCGGCGTGCTCGTGGTGGACGGCGGCGCGAGCGTGCACACCGCGCTGGTCGGCGACATCATCGCCGGGCGCGGGGTCGACAACGGGTGGTCCGGAGTGATCGTCAACGGCGCGGTCCGCGACTCGGCGATCCTGCGGACCCTCGACATCGGCGTAAAGGCGCTCGGCACCAACCCGCGCAAGAGCACCCAGACCGGTGCCGGCGAGAAGAACGTGCCGGTCGAGATCGGCGGCGTCGTGTTCAACCCCGGCGAGACGGTGTACAGCGACAGCGACGGGGTGGTGGTGCGGGCGGAGTAGCCGCCTACAGCAGGTGGCCACCCGCGACCCGCGCGGCGGCATCCTTGGCGTAGCCGCGGACGCGGTCGGCCAGCCAGAGCAGTTGCTGGGTCCGTGGGTCGAGAGGGTCGGACTCGTTCGGGTTGTCGGCCGCCTCGAACAGGTATCCACCGGTCACGGCGCGGACGATCTTGTCGAAGCAGACCGGCGCGTGGTCGGTCCCGTCTGTCGTCGTGATGCTGAGTCCCGCGAAGGTCCGCCGTGCATATGCGCCCGTGCCTGGTGCGTGCCGGTTCAGCTCCACCTCCGCCGCCGCGCACAGCAGCGCCGCCGGACATCCGGAGCAGAACTCCCGCGCCTCCATGCGGGTCAATCCGCTCTGCAGGAACGCGCGGGTCTTCTCGGTCAGGTAGCGCGTCGCCACCGCGTCCGTCGAATACCGGTACCGGCTCGCCGCGCCCGCTTCCACGTGCTCACCGTCGCGAAACGCCATGACCAAGTGTAGGACGGCGCCTTTGCGGTCAGTCGGTGCCCGGCCTGCCGCCGAGTGCGCACTTCTTGCCGCGTCTACTCGACGTCTGCGACAAGAAGTGCGCACTCGCGGGGCTCAGCGGCGGCTACCGCGGAACGAGCGGTCGTAGACGACCGAGAGTCGCGCGAGGGCGACCGCACCGACCAGGAGGCCGAAATCGCGCAGGGCGATGTCGTAGTAGCCGGAGTAGGTCAGCAGGTTGACGATGATCCCCGCCAACCACGCCGCGACCAGCCAGGCGCCGAACCGTGGCGCGACCGCGACCGCGATGCCGGCGACGATCTCGACGACGCCGACGACGTACATCCCCTGCTGGGCGGTGCCCCGGAGAACGTCGTCGATCCAGCCCGCCAGGTACTGGGGCCAGTCGGTCAGCAGGTTGGTGAACTTGTCGAGTCCGAACAGGATCGGCGCCACCGCGAACACGGTGCGCAGCAGCACAAACGCCTGATAGGCGGGGTTTGCGACGCCCGCTGTCGGAACAGACGCCTCCGGCCTCATCGATGTGGACATAGCAGCCTCCTTCTAAAATCAACCTATCTAGAAAATAGACCCCTTGCGCACATTTAGTCAACGATGTATGGATTTAGAATGCGGCGCGTGACCGATGGATCCCCGGCCGACCTGACGGCGGTGTCGACCCTCGACGAACCCCTGCGCCGGCGGCTCTACGACTACGTCCGACGTCAGGACCGGGCCGTCACTCGCGACGAGGCGGCCCATGCCGTGGGAGTTGCGCGCTCGACCACGTTCTTTCACCTCGACAAGTTGGTGGAGGCGGGACTCCTGGTCGTCGAGTTCGCGCGGCGCAGCGGCCGCACCGGACCCGGCGCGGGCCGCCCGGCGAAGTTCTATCGCCGATCGGAACGCGAGATCGCCGTGCGCATCCCGGATCGCAGCTACGAACTGATCGGGCGCCTGTTCGCCCGAGCGATCGCGGCGGCAGAGACGTCGGGCCACTCGCCCCGCGACGAACTCCGCGGCGCTGCGCACGAGTACGGCAGCGCCGTCGGCCGCGACGCCGGGGACGTCATGGCCGGGTTGGAGACGTGCGGGTACGAACCTCGGGTCGAGGACGACGCCATCGTGCTCGCGAACTGTCCGTTCCACTCGCTCGCGCGGGAGCACACGGCGATGGTGTGCGAGATGAACCTCGACCTCGTCGGCGGCCTGCTCGAGGGATGTCGCGACGAGGCACGTCGTGCCGAACTTGCGCCCGCGGAGGGGCGCTGCTGCGTCCGTATCCGGAGCGGAGTCTGACCAACGACGAAAGCGCACTTCCTGTCGCGTCAACTCGGGAGTTTGCGACAGAGTGCGCTCTCGGCGGGTTGGACGCCCGGGACCGGGTGATGAGGGGGTATCCCCGGCCCGGGCGGTCTGGGCGAGGTGCTACTACACCTCGGTGATACCGACGGTCGGCAGGAAGAAGCAGGTGCGCTCGCCGTTCTGAATAGTGCCGAACACGGCGGACAGCACCGTGCCATTGTCGGTCTCGATGGGAACGGCGCGGACGCCGCCACCGGGGATGGCGCTGAACGCGGCCTTCAGGGCGGCGTTCTTCCCTCGGTCGGCCAGCGAACCGTCCGGCGGGTACGCCGCGTCGATCGCCTGGTTCATCGTCCCCATCGGCACGAATCCGCCCATGAGCGTATTCACGTTGAACCATGCGAGTTGCATGCCCGAGGTGTCGGCGTCCGCCGCCTCACGTTCGAGCCCGACCGGGGCGAACGCGAACAGCGTCTCACCCTCGTCGACCAGGCTGAAGCTGCCGATGAACGGTAGCGAGAGGTTCGGCCACGGCCCCGGCGCGGCACCCGCCATAGCTGGCGCACTGTCCAGCGGCAGGCCCGCCGTGTCGTCGCAGA
>DATDBL010000010.1:0-13055 GCA_036524855.1 Aldersonia sp.
CCGCGAAGTCCGTGATCGACGAGGGCCTCGCCGGAGATCTGGCGGCGGGGCTCGCGGGGGAGCGGGAGGCGTTCGCGGCACTGTTCGAAACCCGGGACGCGGCGATCGGGATGCAGTCGTTCCTCGACCACGGTCCCGGGCGGGCGCAGTTCAGCGGAGAATGAGCCCGGCCGAGCCGTCCGCGTCGGCAGGTAGGCTGCCGGGCATGACTGCGAGCCCGAACGACGCCCCGCGTCGCCTCACCGCCGTGCCGGACCTGGCTCCGGAGCGGCCCGGGGACCCGGCGCCGCGCCCGCACGCCACCGCCGAGGAGGTCGAGGCCGCCCGCCACGATACCAAGCTCGCGCAGGTGCTCTACCACGACTGGGAGGCCGAGACCTACGACGACAAGTGGTCGATCTCCTACGACGAACGCTGCATCGACTACGCGAAGGGCCGGTTCGACGCGGTCGCCGGCGATCAACCGCTGCCCTACCGGCGGGCGCTCGAACTCGGTTGCGGCACCGGCTTCTTCCTGCTCAACCTGATGCAGGGCGGGGTCGCGCAGACCGGTTCGGTTACCGACCTGTCACCCGGCATGGTCGAGGTCGCGTTGCGCAACGCCCAGAATCTGAGGCTGCCGGTCGACGGCCGCGTCGCCGACGCCGAGACCATTCCCTACGACGACAACACCTTCGATCTGGTCGTCGGACATGCGGTGCTGCACCACATTCCGGACGTGGAACAGGCGTTGCGGGAGTGCCTGCGCGTGCTCGAGCCGGGTGGGCGCTTCGTCTTCGCCGGCGAGCCGAGCAACGTCGGCGACTTCTACGCCCGCTGGCTCGGCCGCGCGACATGGGCGGCCACCACCAACGTCACCCGGCTGCCGTTCCTGTCGGGGTGGCGGCGCCCCCAGGCGGAACTCGACGAGTCGTCGCGCGCCGCCGCGCTCGAGGCCTTCGTCGACCTGCACACCTTCGACCCGAGCCAGCTGGAGCGGACCGCACGGCAGGCGGGCGCCGTCGAGGTGAAGGCGCGCACCGAGGAGTTCGCTGCGGCGCTGTGGGGTTGGCCGGTGCGCACCTTCGAGGCGGCCGTGCCCGACGAGAAGCTGACCATCCGATACCGCGTGGCGATGTACCGGGCGTGGCTCGGGCTGAGCTGGGTGGACGAGAACATCCTGCGCCGCTTCGTGCCGCGGTCGCTGTTCTACAACGTGATGATCACCGGGGTGAAGCCCCGCTGAGCCCACCGTGGGGTTTGCGTTCGTCGCCGCGGACGTCGTGTTTCTGCGGTCCGGCGCGGGCAATGCGGCGCTCGCAGGGGCGGACACCCTCGAGCTGACCGACGCGTCGCTGCTGCGCGATCTCACTACGCTGCGCGCGACTCTCGGAGACCGGGCCGCTGCGGTCGCGGAGACGGTGCGGCTGCGCCGGCGCGCGGCGGCGAAACTGGCGTCGACGTCTCACTGGTTGTTCACCGACGATGCACTGCAGCAGGCCACCCCGAGCCTGGTGGCACGGCATCGCGCACGCCGGCTCGCGGGACGCGCGGTGCACGACGTGACCTGCTCGATCGGCGCCGACCTGGCGGAATTGGTGCAGCAGTGCCCGGTCGCTGTCGGCAGCGACCTCGACGTCGTGCGCCTTGCCATGTGTGCGCACAACGTGCCGTCGGTGTATCTGCTACGAGCGGATGCGCTGACGCCGACGACCCGCGGCACGGTCGTCGTGGCGGACCCCGCCCGGCGCCGCGGCGGCGGACGCACCCACGACCCGGCCCGGCTCGAGCCGCCGCTCCCGGATTTGCTCGACGCCTACCGCGGCCGCGACCTCGTCGTGAAATGTGCCCCTGGCCTGGACAGCGAACGGCTCGGCTGGGCCGGGGAGGTCGAGGTGGTGTCGCTCGACGGCGGGGTGCGCGAGTCGTGCCTGTGGTCGCCGGGACTCGCCGACGGGGTGCGGCGGCGGGCGACCGTGCTGGCGAGCGACGGCACGACGTGGACGATCACCGACACCGAACCCGAGGACCTGCCCGAGCGCGAACCGGGCCCGTGGATCGTCAACCCGGACGGCGCGGTGGTCCGCGCGGGACTGGTGCGTCAGTACGGCGCGCGCCATGGGCTGTGGCAACTGGATCCGCGCATCGCCTACCTCACCGGCAATGTCGTGCCGCCCGGTGTCCGGGGCTTCGAGATCCTGGCCCGGCTCAAGCTCGACGAGAAGGCGATCCGGCACGAGTTGCAGCGCCGCGACTGCGGCGGGCTCGAGATCCTGGTGCGGGGGGTGGACGTCGACCCCGACCGGCTGCGGGCGCGGCTGAAACTGCGTGGCACCGTTGGGCGCTCGCTGGTACTCACCCGGATTGGTCGGGCGGCGGTCGCGTTCGTGTGCGCCGCAGGTGTGCTTACTTGAACACGAACAGTTCGCCGATGAATGTCGTGGTCGCGACCTCCCCGTCCGGCCCGAGCGACGTGCCGACCGTGAGGCCGCGGGCGTCGGGCAGGACGTCTTGGGCGATGGTCGCGCCGGTCTCGGCGTCGAAGGTCAGCAGGTCGAGATCGCTGCCGTCGCCGCGGACGACGGTGTAGCCGAGGCCGTTGGCGGCCTGCGCCGGGGAGCCGCGCTGGACGACTTCGGTCCGCTCCCACGCGAGTTCGGCGTGGTCGCCGGAGTCGCGCAGGGCGAGCAGATGCCCGTCCGCGGTGCCGCCGCCCGGTACGATCAGACCCTCGGCCGTCATCGACGACGTGCCGACCGGGTTGTAGCCGAGGTCGTAGAACCACTTCGTCGCGCCCGTCGCGGTGTCGAGCGCGATCAGCCGGCGCACGTTGTCGGTGACGTAGAGGGTCGTACCGTCGGCGGAGAGCACCGGGCTGGTCGCGCTCCCGTCGATCAGCATGTCGGCGCTCCACTCCTGCCGGACGCTCGACGAGTCGCCGCCGGTGTAGGTCATCGCCACCACCGACGCGGTCGGGCTGAACGGGCGCCACAACGTCAGGTAGAAGCGGCCGCTGACCAGGTCGATCGCCGGGATGTTCGCGACCGGGCAGGCCGGCCCGCCCGCGAAGCAGTCACCGAGCCCCTGGTCGTCCGGGGTGAGGGGCACATCCGGCGTCGTCAGCGGGTCCGGTTCGCCGAGCAGCTGGAACGGCGCGGCGACCCGCCTCCCGGTCTGCAGTTCCAGCACTGCCACCTCGCCGAGCTGGGTGACGAACAGCAGCCGTCCGTCGCCGGTGAACTGCGCGCCGAGCGGCGTCCCGCGTACGAGGGTGCGCCAGCGGGGCTGGCCGTGGTCGTTGTACGAGTTCATCGCCCCGGCCTCGCCGACATAGCTGTTCGCGACGGCGTCGGCGACCGGCGTCGCGAAGGCGGCGCTCGGCTGCAGCCGGTTGCAGAACCGCTTGCGGCCGTTGTCGAGCTGGAACGAGAACAGGTTGCAGCCGGCGGAGGTGTCGCTGGTGACGAACGCCTGCCCGGTCGCCGAGATCGTCGTCGGCGTGGCGACGGTGCCGCCGATGGGCCGCGACCAATCCAGCGCCGGGGCCCGGGGGCCGTCGACCTCGGCGGTGTTGCTGTTGCGCGCGTCGGAGTTGACGCCGGGCCAGCCGCCAGCGGCGAGGATGTCCTGGGTGTCGCTACCGCCGCCGCAGCCGGCCGACACCAGCGCCGCCACCGCCACGAGTGCCGCGGCGGACGTCCGGAACAAGTCGCCGTCTCCCTTCTCGTGTCGCTCGCTGCACGAGACTAGCCGCTGCCTCGCGGGTACCGGCGAACCGACGCGGTCGACGTATCCGCGGGGTGGCGCGTTCCTGGGTACTGATACTCAGCCGGTGAAAGCCCCGAGCCGGGCACCGGGGTGCGAGCGCGGCGTCGTGTAGATCCTCGGTGGTCGCGCGGTCCGCCGGGTGACGATCGTGACCTCGACGGAACGGTCGCGCCGCGCGTGGCTGCGATATTGCGGACGACGATCTCGGTGTAGGCGACCACTTCGGAAGCGGAGCAGCTCGTCCTCCGGATTGTGCCGGCCACCATCTGGTTCGAGCGAAGTGGTTGGCGCACTAGCTCTTCACAAGCTGGTTCACGCGCTGGTACGACAGCTCTAGGAGGGCGCCGATGTCACGGACCGGAACTTCCGCCTCGACCAACTCGTGGGCGAGTTGCTGGGTCGCCTCGGCTGCGCGGCTCTTCGCGCGCTCGGCGGCAGCGCGGTCCTTCTTGATCTCGCTGACCCTGTCGGCGAGGTCTTCCCCACCCTCGACCAGACGGACGTGCACGGTCACGGCCACGTCGTCGAGAGCAAGGTTCTCTTCGAGCGCGATCAACTCGCGTGCCATCTGTTCGGTGTCCGCGAGCCGGCGGGCCTGGGTAAGTCCGTCGATCGCGGGGACCGCGACCATCCACCACTTCCCTTCTCGCGTCACGGTCACTTCGTAGGTCTTGCTCATTTCCCTGCCTCCTCGATCGCCTTGAGCACCCTCCGGTACACGCCAGGCGAAATGGTCCGGTGGCCATCCGGCACGCTCACGTGCACGCTTCTATCCTCCGAGACCCACATTCGTGTGAGATCCCACGGTCCGGGCCGGTGTGAATCTCGCAGCCTTCAACTCCTTGACCACCGCCCGTGTCGCCTGCTCCTTGACCATGCATTCAGTCTAGACTAATAGACATAATTTTGTCTAGGCAAGTAGACAGTTTATCGTTGCTTCGGCTCGCGGAGAGTTCAGCTCCTCCGACCCGATTCGCGTCCAAAGAACGTCCGATACCTTCAGTTGGCAGGGCGTTTCTGCGAAGAGCAGCGATCAGTACGCTGACACGCGCACGCGAACCGAGGGAGACCGACCGTGACGAGCATGTGGGGCGCGCCGCTGCGCTCGCGCTGGCGCGGGGCCCGGCGCCGCGACCCCGAGCAGGCCCGATTCCTGACGATGGAGTCGCTGCGCTGGGTGCTCGCGAACAAGGCGTACACACCCTGGTACCTGGTGCGCTACTACCGGCTCGCGAAGTTCAGGGCCGCGAACCCGCACGTGGTGCTGCGGGGCATGGTCTTCCTCGGGAAACGGGTGGAGATCCACGCGACGCCGGAACTGTCGCGGCTCGAGATCGGCCGGTGGGTGCACATCGGCGACGGCAACGCGATCCGCTGCCACGAGGGGTCGCTGCGGATCGGCGACAAGGTGGTGTTCGGCAAGGACAACGTCGTCAACACCTACCTCGACATCGAGATCGGTGACTCCGCGCTCGTCGCGGACTGGTGCTACATCTGCGATTTCGACCACAAGATGGACGACATCGACACACCGATCAAGGACCAGGGCATCCTGAAGGGACCGGTGCGGATCGGCCCGGACACCTGGGTCGCGGCGAAGGTGACGGTGCTGCGCGGGACGAGGATCGGTCGCGGGTGTGTGCTCGGGTCGCACGCGGTGGTGAAGGGCGATATCCCGGACTACAGCATCGCGGTCGGCGCCCCGGCGAAGGTCGTGAAGAACCGCAAACACGCGTGGGAGTCCGGTGCCGCCGACCGTGCCGCCTACATCGCCGCACTCGAGGACATCGCGCGCAAGAAGTCGGGGGACACGCGGCCGGACGAGGTCGGGGCGGACGAACACGAGGCAGATGGGTCAGCCTGAGCCACCGATATTCCCCCGCGGGCTGGCGCTGCTCGTCGCGGGCGCGTTGTTCATGGAGATCCTCGACGCGACGGTGATCGCGACGGCGATCCCGGCGATGGCGGAGAGTTTCGGCGCCGCGCCGGTGGATCTGAACGTCGCGATCTCGGCGTACCTGGTGACGCTCGCGGTACTGATTCCGGTCAGCGGTTGGGTCGCCGAACGCTTCGGGGTGCGCCGGGTGTTCCTCGCCGCGATCGTCGTGTTCACCTTGGCCTCGCTCGGATGTGCGGCGAGCACGTCGCTGCCGATGCTGGTCGCGATGCGGATCGGCCAGGGCGTGGGCGGCGCGATGATGGTGCCGGTCGGGCGGCTCGCGGTGTTGCGCACGACCGGCAAGGGCGAGTTGGTCAAGGCGATCGCGTACCTGACGTGGCCCGCGCTGGTGGCGCCGGTGCTCGCCCCCGCGATCGGCGGCGCGATCGTGACCTACACGTCGTGGCGGTGGATCTTCGTGCTCAACCTGCCGCTCGGGGTGATCGGGTTCGTGTTCGCGCTGCGGCTGGTGCCGCCGGGTCGCGGCGGCACCGCGCGGCGGCTGGACTGGCTCGGGTTGGCGGCGACGGCGCTCGGGATCGGTGCGGTGCTGGTGGCGTTGGAGAGCATCCGGGTCTCGGGCACCCCGTGGGCGCGGGTGGGTGTGGAGATTGCGGCCGGGGTTGCGTTGCTGGTCGCGGCCGTGTGGCACCTGCGTCGCGTCGAGCACCCTCTGCTGGACCTCGACGTGCTGCGGATCCCGTCGTTCCGCTCCACCGCGCTGTACGGCTCGATCTACCGCGCCGTGATCACGGCGGTTCCGTTCCTGCTGCCGTTGATGTTCCAGTTGTGGTTCGGCTGGACGCCGCTGGCGGCGGGGCTCATGGTGATGGCCCTGTTCGCGGGCAACATCGCGATCAAGCCGACCACGACGCCGCTGATGCGCCGCTTCGGGATCCGCGGCGTGCTGCTGTGGGTGGGTGTCGCGACGGTCGCGTGCTTCGGGGTGCTCGCCCTGCTGGTCCCCGCGACGCCTTTGGTCCTCATCGCGTTGACGCTGTGCCTCAGCGGCGCGCTGCGTTCGATCGGCTTCACCGGCTACAACAGCCTCGCCTTCGCCGATGTCGGATCCGGGGAGTTGACCGACGCGAACACCCTGCACGCTACGGCGCAGGAACTGTTCTCGGGTGTCGGCATCGCGGTCGGCGCGATCGCGTTGACGGTGTCTGCAGGTGTCGTCGCCGACCTCGGCTGGACCGCCGGCCGGGAGTACTCGATGGCGTTCGCGGCGCTCGGCGTGGTCATGCTCGTGATCGTCTGGGGCGCCTGGCGGCTGCCGCGGGACGCGGGGGCGGCGGTGACGGGGTGGCGGTAGCGTCGAGCGCATACTTCTTCGGGCTGAAGAGTCCGTTCGAGCCGTAAGAACTATGCGCTCGCCGCCCAGCGTTCATGACCTGCCCTCGATCGTTCCCTGCTGATGGCGCCCACGCACCTTGGTACGGCCGCGGAGGCTGGAACAATCGAATCGAGCCACGGGTTCGCAGATACCTCACCGGCACGGCCAAACGCTCAGCAGGATGACATCTGTCTGGTACCCGCGGTACATCCGCGCCACGTGGATGCGGGCCTTGATGTCCAGTGTCGAGGGGATCGATCAGTGTTGTTCGGGTTGGCTAAGGACGCGCGACGAAATAACCTAGGTTTTCGGGTCCGTGGCGGTTACGGTTGTGGTATGACTGGGGAGCCGGGCGTCGCGGAATCGGGCGCGGCGAGATATGCGGTCCTGCGTCCACATCTGGACGAGCGCCAACGGCGCCTGCTGCTCGGTGTGGAGGCGCGGCAGTTGGGGCGGGGCGGGATCAAGGCGATCGCGGACGCGACCGGTGTTCATCCCGACACTGTCGCGCGGGGGGTGCGGGAGCTGGAGGGCGCGCCGGAACCGGCCGCGCGCGGGGTACGGGAGCTGGAGGGAACGCCGGAACCGGCGGCGCGGGTGCGGGCTCCCGGGGGTGGGCGCAAGAAGCTGGCCGAGACCGACCCCGGGCTGGCGTCCGCGTTGGCGGCGCTGGTGGATCCGGAGACGCGCGGGGATCCGATGTCGCCGCTGGTGTGGACGACCAAGTCGACGCGCAAGCTGGCCGCCGCGTTGACCGCGGCCGGGCATCCGGTTTCCGACCGGACGGTGGCGCGGATGCTGCGGGCGATGGGGTTCAGCCTGCAGGGCAACGCCAAGGTCGTCGAGGGCCGTCAGCACGAGGACCGTGACGCCCAGTTCGGTTACCTGAACCGTTGTGTCGGTGAGCATGTCGATGCCGGGCAGCCGGTGGTCTCGGTCGACACGAAGAGGAAGGAACTCGTCGGCGAACTCGAGAACGGTGGCCGGGAATACCGGCCGGCCGGACAGCCCGAGCGCGTCAACGTGCACGACTTCCCGGACAAGGAACTCGGCAAGTCCGTCCCGTACGGCATCTACGACGTCTCGGCCAACACCGGGTGGGTGTCGGTGGGCACCGACCACGACACCTCCGCGTTCGCCGTGGCGACCCTGCGCCGCTGGTGGGACAGCGTCGGACGGCAGCGCTACCCGGGAGCCGGGCGGCTGCTGATCTGCGCCGACGGCGGCGGCTCCGACGGCTACCGGGTCCGTGCCTGGAAGATCGAACTGGCCAGGCTCGCCGCCGAAACCGGGCTGGACATCACCGTCTGCCACCTGCCGCCGGGCACCAGCAAATGGAACCGGATAGAACACCGACTGTTCTCCCAGATCACCATGAACTGGCGCGGTCGACCGCTGCGGACCCACCAGGTCATCGTCGACCTGATCGGCAACACCACCACGACCACGGGGCTCACCGTGCACTGCGTTCTGGACACCGACGAGTACCCCGCGGGGATCAAGTACACGGCGAAAGACGTTGACGCCCTGCCGATCACCCGCCACGATTTCCACGGAGAATGGAATTACACCGTACCCCCCGTTGCTAAGGCCGTGTTGGGAAAGTCTCAAGCGGCTGTTGAGGTGCGCTGCCAAGGCTTGCGACCGGGTGCCGGCTCGAGGAAGCCCTGACCCACGGACCGGATCCCCTCCACCTCGCCGTCGGTGTTCGGAATCGACGAGAAAACCGCCATCCGATACACCGCGACGGTGCGGCAACTCCTTGAAACCCAAATGGAACAAGATAATTCGGGCCGATACGAACGGTGTTCGACGCAATTCCCGCGAGAATCGCTCGACTCGGTTGTCTGCGTCTGACATCCTCGGATATGCGCCCGTACGACGAACCGATCATCACTTTCCGAGTGCTGCTGCGCGGCTACTGCGAAGCGGTCGAACGGTTCCACGCCTCGGCACAGACAGAGCCGATACCGGGCATCCTCGCGCTGTTCGAGGCGCTGAACTGGGCTGTTACCCTTGATGACCGTGTTGCGAAGCATTGGGCGCCGGCTGGCACTCAACGCGTCGAACCGGATGGCAACATCAAGCCGGCCATACCGGGGAAGAAATGGCTTGAGCGTTGGTGCGGAGATCAGACCGTCACGCGAGCGATCCGATTCGCGCGCAACCGAGTTCACTACCAGTGGGCCGAAGCCCTCGAACCCGATTCGACAGATCCGCCACAGGTCGAGTGGTCCTGGCGGTCGACGGTGGACCTGCCGCCTGCCCCACCTGACCGACCGGATCGCGACGGCGGGAACGCTTACGACACACTGCTTGCCGGCCACCCGGTGGCATCGACGCTCGCATCCATCCAAGATCTCTACTCGCAATTCGCGGACCTCCTCGAACCGAACCTCGGCGCCCCCACCACGATCTGAATAAACGAAGCCACCCCGGGGTTGACGTGAACCCACGGGTCGGAACCGCCGACAGCGCGAACGAACCCTGGGTTCGCAGTGAGCAACCTTCAGTTCGCGTGAACTCACGGGAGCCTACGGGGTTCCGTAGTAATCGCCGAAACCAACGGATATGGCGTAGTAGTCGCTGGTTGTCGATCTGTCCGGGGTTTGGGTCGGAAACGGCCGTTTCTGTCCCAGTTCCGTCTGTGCCGTTCGACTCACGGAAAAGCCCAGGTCAGCAATGAGCCACAACTCGCGGGCGAAATCAACGAGCCATAATGCGGCGTGCCTGCCCTTTTACTGCAGCCGTAGTTCGTGATCAACAATCTATGGCTGCAGTACTTTGTGGGACGCTGCGCAGCATGGCGCGCTACGGCTACGCGCGGGTGTCGACCCGCGCGCAGAGCGACGATTCACAGGTCGATGCCTTGAAAGCTGAGGGCTGTGAGCGGATCTGGGTGGACAAGGCGTCCGGCAAGCTGGCACGGCGCCCGCAGTGGGACAAATGCCTGGACCATCTGCGTCACGGCGACGAGCTGGTCATCACCCGTCTGTCCCGCGCATTCCGCTCAGTGCGACACCTGACCGAACTCGCGGGCGAACTCGACGAACGCGGGATCGCGCTGATCGTGCTCAAACAGGGCATCGACACCACCACCCCAGCCGGGCGGTTCCTGTTCCACGTCATCGCGGCGATGGACGAGATGCTCGCCGACCTTATCAGTGAAGCCACCCTGAGGGTCTCGAATCCGCGCGAGCCCGTGGCCGGGTCGGCGGGCGCAAGCCGAAACTGACACCACTGCAAGCGATCAAGGCCCGCGAGATGTACGAGGAGAACGACGCCGACGGCAAACGCAAATACACCGTCGCCCAGATCGGTGAACCTTCGGCGTCTCCCGCAAAACCATCTACCGCCACCTCACCCGACAGCCGCAGTCATTCTGACGCGAGCGAAGCGTAAGAACTCCCAACTACCGGTCGAGATCGCTACTTTGCCGTTCGCCGTAGCAATAGGAGAACTGGGCCAACTAGAGCGGGCTTGACCCCGCTCGCCCTACCGCCGACGCCTGCTTGGGACGGGCGGGGGAGGACCGTGGCGGCTGGGACGCCGTGGCGGCCTCCAGCACTCGCCGTTTGGTGTGCGGTCGTCCGCAGATAGAGCCGTCGCAGCCGTTTCTACCAGGAGATGACGTTGAACTGCGCCGACTCGTCGTCCGCGCTCGGCTCGTCGTTCATCGCCCGAACGTAGAAGGCCTTGGGCGCGACCTCCTCGGTAAGCACCCTGACGACTTTGGTGCCGCCGACTCCCTGTCTCCACTGATAGTAGGGGCCTTTGTCGACGAACTGCCAACGGCAGTCGCTGGACGACCATGCTTGCAGGTATCCGTCTTTGGAGTCGAGCCAGTAGTCCTTGTAGTAACCCTCTGTCATCTTGAGCCTGCATGAGAACCCGGTCTCGTCCCGTTGGACGTCGCAGAACTGAAACCGCTGGTGTGCAACGTCGCGAGTGTTGGGGTGCAGCAAGTACGAGGTGTAGGTCCGACCGCCGGGCGGGTTATAAATTTTGTCGTATTCGAATGAGAGCTTGCCGGCGAGCACACTGGGTCCTCCTAGGACAATGATGCGAACCTCGTCATTAACAGGTGGTGCCATTGGATGTTGCCCCCTTCGTTTCGTTCTTACGGGCCCGGCACGTTTGAATGCCGCCACTACGCAGACATTAGTCCCCTCCGGGCAGCAGGAGGAGCAAACCCACAACACCCGGCACTGCGGAATGCCAATCGAGTCCGTCCTGGTTCGCTGCCGTCCAGCGATAGCGCCGGAGGCGCCACCTTCACCCCGAAAAGATAAGGTAATGCATGCATGCATGACGGAGCCCGGCGGGCCGGTCGCGTCAGCCGCTGCGCGGCGGAGACAGCAGACGCCCCTGGGTGCAGATGCCGATCAGATCCCACGGCGGGTCGGTGAACCCGAAACGGCGACGATCCTCGATGGCCGCGGCGGACAGGATGCACAGGGTGTGCAGCAGCAGGTTCCCGGCGTACCGGATGGTGGAGAACACTTCGCGGGCGACCAGGATCAGCCGCTGAGTGCCCTGGTGGCACATCCACTGCACATGCTCATCGGTGGTGCGGCGCAGCCAGCGGCGCACCGTCGACTCCGGGCGGTCCATCCGCTCGGCGATACGCCGGACCCCATGCCTTTCGCTTTGTGGGCCAACGCATTCCCGATGACTTCGGGGGTGTCGGCGCGACGGGCCTGCAGGGCAGTGGGCAACAGGATATGGGTGGCGCCGCAGTCGCGGCAGCGGACCCGCTGCGGGCGTACGGTCACCGTGGCAGCGCCCAGCGAGCGGACGGTGCGCACCCGCCCGTAGCCCCACCGGGCCACCTGGCCCTGGCAGGACGGGCACCGCATGGTGCCGGCGTCGAGGTAGTCGTCGGCCTCCTCGGGCCGGCGAACGACGATCACAGTCGATGACTCCGCTCATGGTTGGTTCATTCTTGACTACCAGACCGGATCACATCAGGGGCCAGTTCGTGTTGGAGCCAGTACTTTTCGCTGTGGTTCGTCACTCCGGATGCCGACGATGTGGCCGCCGTCAGTGCGCGATCCCGATTGGTGCGATCCGGCAGCTCGGACCTGGACTCGCTCGGTCGTCGGCACGGTGACTGTGCAGATCCGGCGAACGCAAGGCCCGGTTGGTGCTCGAGGCCCTGCGCGACCGCGAAGCCGACATGCTGCGCTTCGCCCACGAACTGAAGGTGCCGCCCACCCCAACCAGGCCGAAAGGATCTGCGGCCGACCAGGGTCCAGCAAAACATCTCCGGGGCGGCTCACCAGCGAGAACGCGCGGAGACCGCTACCCCATCCGGGGATACCTCGCCACTGCCGTCAAGCACGGCCGTAGCAGTTTCGACGCGTTGCGCGAGGCCATCGTCGGCCAACCCGGGATACCACCCTGATACCACCCGACCCCGCCCCGGCCTGACCGAGCCGTCATGCGATCCAAACGTCACCCGCCACAGCGAAATCCGGCGGGCATCACGTCCACCCACCATGCGGCGAAATCCACACGTCACACACACGGCGCTGAATGTTACGCGATGAGGCCAAGGCCAACGTGTGGCACACAGAACGACGTTGTCGGACCGACGCGCGAAACTCACGTCGTCGAAGACTGCGATCGAGAGGTGTGCCATGTTTGAATTGCGTGCGTCGTATCAGTGGTGGCCGTCGAGGGCTTACTTCAAGGCCCTGTGCGCGGTCAACTTTCTCCTTGGTGTCGTGGTGATGCTCGGGTGGTTCCTCGCGACGTACGCACTCCTCGTTGTCACAGGGGCGTTTCCGTTCCGGTACGGCGAAGCGTTCGTAGGTCATGTCCTCTGGCTCGACAGGGCACTGTTCGCGCTGTCAGCGTTCGCGTTCGCTATGACCGTCAACGGCGTGCAGGCTCTTGTGACGTTGTAGTGGGTCGCTGACCTGGGGATTTGGGCGCAACGCCGCGTCCCCCTTACGTTTTGGACTGCTGAAGGTTCAAGACGAAGAGGGGTGTACGGCGTTGCGCATGTCCAGGGTATTCGCGAACAGT
>DATDBL010000011.1:0-4124 GCA_036524855.1 Aldersonia sp.
GCCTTTGGCACGCAGACGGATGCGCCGAGCGGGCGTGATCGGACCCGCCCCGGTCGCCCGAACCGCCACCACCGTCGCCACTGCCGCGGTCGTCGCGCACGGCGTCCGCCGCCGTGGCGATCGGCGGGACGACCGGCGGGATGACCGCAGGGACCGGCGCTGAACTGCCGCGGATCGATGCTGCGGACGGCGGATCCGTGAAATGCCCAGGGCCCGCCGGGTCCCGTTGTCGGGGAAGATGTTTGACGGACAGTCGGCACCGTGGTCGGCGCGGGTGATCAGAACACGGTCGTCCAGTCGTCCGTGATGCTGACGGTCCAGCGGTTGGTGCCGGCCATCTCGAGCGCCTGTTCGGCGCCCGCGACGTAGTCGAACTCGCGGGCGGGGTCGTCGTGGCGGACCAGCAGCCGCAGCGAGGGCCGGTCCGGCTGTCAGTATTACGCCCCCGACGCCGAGGAGTGCGTACCGCACGCCGACTATCGAGAATGTGCTGCCGATGCCGACGAGGAAGAACCCCCCGGCAAGGGCGACGGTGATCCGTATGTATTGATCGCTCACGCTGCCCGCGTGCAGGCCCGCGGCTGCGTGCTCGTCAGCGACCTGGTTCAACGCCGCCGCCTGCTCTGCCTCCGCGATGTGGTACTGCGGCATGTAGCTTGGCCCCGGCGGTGCAGCGGGGTTGGTGTCCGGGTCGCTTGCTCGCCATTGGGGCGCGCGGGCAGTGATCTGGGTTCGAAGGTTCCTGCACCGAACGATCCTGGACACGCCCAAACTCTGGGGTGTCCACTCCAGTGCGCGGTTGGGGTTGCCCGCACCGTGGCGCGGTCGCAGGATGAGCGTGTGGACGGTGACCAGGAAGAGCACATGATCCGACAGGTCGTCGACCGATTGACGACCTGCGTGAACTCACGGGATGTCGAAACACCTTCGGCGTCATCCACCGCCTGATCAGGGCAAGGGAGGGTGCCGTCCGGGCCGGTAGAGCCGATTCGCGCCGATGTCGTCGATCTCGCCAGCACCCGGACCACGGAGCAGCTCGAGGTTGTTCAGGCGTGTTTGGACCGATGTCGGAGTGCGCCGAACGGTAAGAGGATGAACACGGCGATCGCGAGATAACCGAACACCGCAAGAACCGGAAGGAACAGCCCCAACGCGATCATCACCACGTAAACCCCCAACGTGGGGGTGAGCCGCTTGGTGAGGGTCTTCACGTCCTCGTTGGCGAGGTCGGGCCGCACGAGCTGCTCGCTGACCGCGTAACGCCACGTGACCGACACCATGATCATCGCCAGTAACAGGTTGATCCCGTAGACGGTAGCGGCGATGCGCTCCGGTTCTGTTTCGCCGACGTATTCGGCCAGCAGCCGCGTCGGGAACGGAAGAAACGAGACCACCAGCAGGAGTAGCAGATTCAGCCGGAGGAGCACCGAGTTGGCATGGTCGAGGTACTCGGTGATCACGGTGTGGCCGAACCACACCGCGCCGATGGTGGAAAAACTCACCAGGTAGGCCAGATACGAGGGCCACTGGTCGACCAGCGCGCCCAGCAGATCGTCCCCGGAGCCACCGGGAACCCCGATGTCGAGCACGAGAAGCGTGATCGCGATGGAGAAAACGCCGTCGCTGAACGCCTCCATCCGCCCGGTCCGCAGGCCCGGCGCGCGAGGCTGAGACTCCGCGTCGGTCATGGCCAGATCATGCCAGTGGCCACCGATCCGCGGAAGGGTCGGCGACGTAGCGAATCGGCGGGCGTCGAGCGCCGCGCCACGAAACCGATCGGGTCCGGTTCCCGCGGCGATACGGCGGGGTGCACCGTCGACGGTCTGGCGCACAAAGAGGTGTCACCCGAGGCCCGGCGCCGTAGCCACAGAACCGACAATGACGTCCACCTCGCCGGCAATGCCACCATCCCGCGCCGCCACCCCGGAAACATGCTCGACCCGAGTCGGATCGGTCACGAACACGCGGTAGGTGAGCGAGTGCGCGGCTGGCATCGACGACGCACCGTCGAGTTCGCCGGGCCCGTCATCACCGACCCCTTCGATCCGACTCCGGCTGAAGACCGGGCACGCCCCCGCCGAGATCCTGCCGGAATTCCCGTCGGTGGACGAGACCACGATCGGTCTCAGCATCACGGTTGAACGACGAGTGCACGTCGGAGTTCCGACGCCTCCACCGACACTCCCGGCACTTAACGTGCAGAACAACTTCGGGTGAACTCTCGATGACGGCAACGCCGGATCGGCCGGTGAAACGAGCATAGGCCCGCGCCCTCGAGACACCGTGGATGACCGGCGAACGGCGAGTTGTGCAGGCAGCGGCCGGGCGCGTAGCGAATGTGACCACCCCCGACGGCGCGCGGCTGTCGATAGCCGAACGCGGAGTCTGTCCGTGGCTCATATGAACACGAAGCTTTCGAGTCGCCGATCCCCGATCCGTCCGCCATGATGAGACCGATGTCGCCGACGGCGCCGGGACGGGGCTGGTGAGCTGCGAGCGCGACGAGCGCCTTGTGGATTCCTGCCCGCGCCCGGCTCGGCGTGGATGTGGCGGCGAGTCGGATCGAGTGCGTCCTCACCGTGGACGCACGCGAAGGAGAGGACACGAATGACGGCGGAACCCTCGACCAAGAGCGGAGTCGCGGCTGGGACCTCGATCGCGGCGGCAGTCGTGCTCGTCACGGTCGGCGTGCTGCAAGTGTTTCAAGGAATCGCCGCCCTGGCCCGCGACGAGGTGTTCGTCGTCGGGATCGAGTACGTGTACAAGTTCGACCTCACCACCTGGGGCTGGATACATCTGATCCTCGGAGTCGTGGTCGTCCTCGTCGGAGTCGCGCTGTTCACCGGCGCCACCTGGGCACGCATCGGCGCCATCATCTTGCTCGCGCTGTCGATCATCGCGAACTTCCTCTGGATCCCGTACTATCCCTGGTGGTCGCTGACCGTTATCGCACTCGCTACCCTCGCGATCTGGGGGCTCGCCGCGTGGAAACCGGACGAGGTGTAGAAACCCGGTCCTCCCTCGACGAGTGCGTGACGGGGGCCGGCACGAATCCGCCGCGTTCACCCGGAACGATCGCACCGCCGGAGCCGACCGCTGCCGTACCCACCCGGTCCCAGTCGAATCCGAACGCCGAGACAACCGAAGGCCGATCGCCCCTGCAGCGCCTCGATGGACGATGCCAGGGCGCTGGTAAGGCGCGGCCGGTTCGCCCCATGCCGTTTGCGACGGCAGCGGGCAAGCGTTGCTCGCGCACGCCCCATTCCGCCCGTCGGGTGACGATTCAGCGGCGCTGCCTGCAGTTCAGTTGGCGGTGCTCTTGCGCGGCCGGCCGCGTCTCGCGGCCTTGACCGGAACTGCAGGCTCTGATTCGGCTTCCGATGGCGGATCGGCCTCCGATTTGTCGGCCGGATCGTCGCGCCAGCTGATCTCGATCTCGATCTCGGTTTCGTCGCCCTCGACCTCTATCTCGAGCTCCCATCGGACCCGATCGGCGACGACGACCGAGATCGAGTCACCACCCGAGCCCAGTTCCACCTCGGATCCGCCTGCAAGGGCATGCCCGAGCGCAATGAGACGCTCGGACACTTCCTTCCGGGAGAGCTCGGACTTCCGCTTGATCTCCAACTTGGGCACGACGACTCCTGACCTCGGCGAAGTGTGTACTCACCGTATCTGCAACAGGACAGGTGGTCGGTCCGAACCGAAGGAGTAACTGTCACCAAGGCGCTCCAGTCGCTACTGTCGATCGTCGTTCTGAGCCTGGTCGTTGCCAACGCGGTCAACCTCCTGCGCTGATTTGCCGACACCGCGGCCGGTCGGGTCGGAGCTGTAGGTCGCGGGCTCTTCGGGAGGCGGAGCAGAACTGGAGATCCGAGTGCGGAATCGACTGCAGCCGGACACGACCGAGCGAGACCTGGCGTTCTGCATACGAGATCGCCCACCTGGACGAGAGCGAGATCGGTGAGTTGCGGTCCTACGACACCGAGTTGGCGATGCTGCTCAGCGAGGACGATGTCGAAGCGGTCGCTGCCGCGGTCGAGCCCGGGAGCGCGGCGGCGTTGCTGGTCTGGGAGAACGTGTGGGCCGCCCCGTTCGCGTCGGCCGTGCGCCGTGCCGGTGGA
>DATDBL010000012.1:0-3322 GCA_036524855.1 Aldersonia sp.
GCCCGACGAAGCCTCCGACGATCAGTGACGTAGATTCACCGCCGCCTTCGGCGTTTACGGCGCGCGCCGCAGCCGTGACTTCGTGTGTTGCGGGTTCCAGTGACCCGGAGACGCCGAACGCGGTGGCCAACGCTTCACGGAAACCGGCAGTGGTCTCTTTGAGGGCGATGGTAGGGGTGCATGCATCCTCCACGTAGGGCGCGAATCGCGCGACATTCGTTGGCTGCCAATTATGGTTGCGAGCGTCTCGCGGAGCGATGAAATAATCGTCGCCCACGACAAAGGTGCGGGTGATGGTCGAATCCAGCGGCGCGGCGACACGGATGGTTTTGTCTGGTATGTCGCCTTGGTAGATCGTGTCGATGGTGATCGTGTAGACGTCGATTGGCAACCCGCCAGTTGCCTGCCTGTCGAAATGCTCTACCGATGTGACTGTCCCGATGGCAGCCAGGGGGTAGGCCCGTCGGGCTGTATCAATACGATCGGCTTCCGTGGCGTAGCCGACACAGTCCGCAACCGCGCTGTGCGGCGCAGCGATCAATGCCAATAGTCCGAAGCAAAATGTGATCAGCGTCCTCCGCATCCTCAACCTAGCCCCGCCAGAGCGAATTCGGTCTAACGCTCCGCTGCTCCGGACGAATTGGCGGTGGATCATCCGCACTCTCCTATTCGCTACTGGAGTTGAACCTATTCGCTACTGGAGTTGAAACTGGTCTAGTCTCGCGGCTCGGAGGCGCGTCATGACCCTGTTTGCCCGATCGGCGCGGAGCCGGCTTGCGCTGGCGGCGCTGGCCGGAATGGTGCCCATCGTCGCGTCCTGCGGCACCGCACCGCCCGCGGACGCGCCGGAGCCGAGCCCGGCGACCGCTGCGACCAGTGAGACCGGCGCGACGGCGCCGCCACCCCCGACTTCGCCCTCGCGACTGTCCGACGCCGACCGCGACCAGTTGAACCGGGACCTGATCGCGGCGTCGTGGGCTGACGACGTGCCGCGCGCGGCGGCGCTGATCGACGCCGGTGCCGATGTGAACTTCGAGGACGAGACGCAGCAGAGCGCCTTCCTCATCGCGGCCAGCGAGGGCTACTACGACCTGCTCGAGCTGACCCTGGCCCGCGGCGCCAACCTCGCCGCACTCGACAGCTACAACGGCACCGCGCTGATCCGCGCGGCCGAGCGCGGGCACTGGGACGTGTGCGGCCGGTTGATCCGGGCCGGGATCGCGCTCGATCACGTCAACTACTCCGGGTGGACGGCGCTGCACGAGGCGGTCGTGTACGGGGACGGTCGCGGGGACCACCTCGACACCGTGCGGGTGCTGATCGCCGGCGGGGCGAACCTCGACATCGCCTCCACCCGCGCCGGCGCGGTCCCGGCGGAGCACGCCGCCGCCCAGGGTCAGGTCGACGTCGAACGACTGCTGCGGGCGGGACCGACGTGGACGCTGCCGGACGCGGCGGCGGCCGGCGACGCCGACGCGGTCGCGTGGGCGCTGCGAACGGGGACGGATTCCGAGGTCCGCGACGAGGCCGGTCGCACCCCGCTGCTTCTCGCGGTCACCAATGATCGCGTGCCGGCCGCGCGGGTGCTCACCACGCTCGGGGCGGATCCGAACGCACTCGACGACCGGCACGACACTCCGTGGCTGGTCACCGGCGTCACCGGCAGTGTCGCGATGGCCGACGTGCTGCTGCCCGCCCACCCCGACCTCGCCATCGTGAACCGCTTCGGCGGGACCTCGATCATCCCGGCGAGCGAACGCGGCCACGTGGAGTACGTGCGCCGCATCGCGGGCACGGGCATCGACCTCGACCACGTCAACTACCCCGGCTGGACCGCGCTGCTCGAGGCCGTCGTGTACGGCGACGGCAGCGCGCGCTACCAGCAGGTGGTCGCCGCCCTGCTCGCCGCCGGCGCCGACCCGGCCATCCCGGACGCCGCGGGTCTCACCGCCCACGAGCACGCCGTCAGCCGAGGTCAGACCGAGATTGCGACGCTGTTGGCGCCGGGCTGACCTGCGGCGCCGACCGATACCCTGAACTCGTGGCACATCTTCTCGGAGCCGAGGCCGTTCACCTGGAGTACCCGACGCGAGTCGTGTTCGATGCGGTGACCCTCGGCGTGGACGAGGGCGACCGGATCGGCATCGTCGGCCGCAACGGCGACGGCAAGTCGAGCCTGCTCGGCCTGCTGACCGGGCGGATCGAGCCGATGGGTGGGCGGGTCACCTACCGCGGCGGGCTGCGGATCGCGGCGCTGGATCAGGGCGACACCCTCGACGGCGCGGCGACCGTCGGGTTCGAGATCGTCGGCGACCGCCCGGCGCACGAGTGGGCCGGGGACGCGACGGCGCGCGACGTCGTCGCCGGACTCGTCGCGGACCTGGACTGGGAGGCGCGCGTCGACACGCTGAGCGGTGGGCAGCGCCGCCGAGTCGCGCTCGCCGCCCTGCTGGTCGGCGACTGGGATGTGATCGCGCTCGACGAGCCGACCAACCACCTCGACGTGGAGGGCATCGCCTGGCTGGCCGAGCATCTGAAGCAGCGCTGGCCGCGGGGCGCGGGTGGACTGCTGCTCATCACCCACGACCGCTGGTTCCTCGACGAGGTCGCGACCACGACGTGGGAGGTACACGACCGGATCGTCGAGCCGTTCGAGGGCGGCTACGCGGCGTACGTACTGCAGCGCGTGGAGCGCGACCGGCAGGCCGCGGTCGTGGAGACCAAGCGGCAGAACCAGATGCGCAAGGAACTCGCGTGGCTGCGCCGCGGCGCCCCGGCGCGGACGTCGAAGCCGAAGTTCCGGATCGAGGCGGCGAACGCCCTCATCGCGGACGTCCCCCCGCTGCGGGACCGGATCGCGCTGTCGCGCCTGGCGACCGCACGGCTGGGCAAGAACGTCGTCGACCTGCTCGACACATCGGTGGCGTTCGACGGGAAGACGGTCCTGCGCGACGTCGAGTGGCGGATCGGTCCCGGCGAGCGCACCGGCATACTCGGTGCGAACGGCGCGGGGAAGTCGACGCTGCTCGGGCTCATCGCGGGTACGGTCGCACCGGATTCCGGTCGGGTCAAGCACGGCAAAACGGTGCAGGTCGCGCTGCTGGACCAGCAGTTCCGCCAGCTCGACGAGATCGGCGACGACCTGGTGCGCGACGTCCTCGCCCGGACCCGCACCAGCTACGTCGTCGACGGTAAGGAGCTGACCCCGGCGCAGCTGCTGGAGCGGCTCGGGTTCGGTCGCGAGCACCTCTCGGCGCGGGTCGCCGAACTCACCGGCGGGCAGAAGCGCCGGCTGCAGCTGCTGCTGATCCTGTTGTCGGAG
>DATDBL010000013.1:0-34765 GCA_036524855.1 Aldersonia sp.
ACTGTTCGCGAATACCCTGGACATGCGCAACGCCGTACACCCCTCTTCGTCTTGAACCTTCAGCAGTCCAAAACGTAAGGGGGACGCGGCGTTGCGCCCAAATCCCCAGGTCAGCGACCCACTACAACGTCACAAGAGCCCTTCGTGATGGGCGAGGCATTCATCCCGATCGAGCACAGCGCAACCTGGTAGAGATCCACCCGAACCGAGCCCGAGCATCGAATGGAGACCTCATGGCCTTGACACCACGCGACCACCTACGCCACGCGATCAGCGGACAGTTCGCACGCGAGAGTGTGGCCTACTGTCTCATCCTGCCCGAGCACGGCTTGATGGGTCATTGGTACACATGGGTGAACGACGCCGGGAAAGGTGGCCGCGCGTTCGTACTGCACGCCGACGGTCCCGACCCGGTGTACTTCGACCACCGCGACGGACTCGAGGTCGGCCCGCAGGACTTCGACCAGTGGCACCTCGACGGTGCGACGCTGGCTGTCGGCCAGCCGCTCCACACCGCCGAGGCGCGGTTCGACGCGGCAGACCTCGCTGTTCATTTCACCTTCGAAAGCATCCACCCCGCATTCGACTACGGTTCCAATGCGTGCGGGACCCCCGGCTATCTCGCCGACAACCGCTACGAGCAGACCGGACGCATCGCAGGAAGCCTCAGATGGCAGGGAAAGACCTACGATTTCGATGGTCCCGGACACCGCGATCAGTCATGGGGCACGCGAGACTGGGATGCGATCCACCACTACAAGTGGATTGCCGCTTCAGGAACGGACTGTTCCGCGAATCTGATGTGGACCATGGCGGAAGGCGAAGTCGACATCAATGGCTACCTGTATCTCGACGGTCTCCAGTCACCGATCATCGATGCGTCGGTCTCGACCGACTACGGTCAGGGCTTCGTCCAGGACGTGGTGAGAGCCGACCTGATCGATGAAGCCGGCCGATCCGCGACACTGAACCTCGACCGACGCCACACTCTCGCGCGCTGGGACGTCAGTCCGACCTTCAACTTCTCCGACACGATGTTCACAGGGCAACTCGACGGCCACCACGTGCAGGCGTACGTGGAATACACCTGGCCACGGTCTTATCTCGATCACCTCCTCACACGCGAGACGAGGAGTGGCGCGCGTGTCGGCTGAACAGGTACAAGCGAAGTCGACGGTCATCGAAACACGTCATGTTCTGAACCAAACCCGGGAACGACACCGCGAGTCGATCGTCTGGGTGATCCCGCACGTCGCCGACGGTGTGACAGCGTTCGTCTACACGTGGATCAACTCGCAGGGCGCCGCTGGCGCAGCGCTCAGTGTCTTCGGTAAGGCAATGGGAGAGCAGATCTTTGAGAAGGTCGATGGAGTGTCCGTTGCCGGTGATGCACAGTTCGACGACTACCGAGTCGGACCGTTGACCCTCGAATTGGAACCAGACGGGATGAACTCGACCGTCTCGTTTCACGGTGAGCGAATCGCCATCACCCTCCGGTTCGCTGGATTGCATCCGCCCTATCAATACGGCAGTCACCGTGAGGGCTGTCCGGCGTTTTTCGCCGACGACCGTTTGGAGCAGACGGGTGTGGCGCGGGGCACATTACGCATCGACGGCGCCGTATACGCCTTCAACGAGATGTGTCAGCGAGACCATTCATGGGGTGAACGCGATTGGGAAGCAATGCATCACATGAAATGGGTCAACGCCCTGAACAGGACGACGGCGGTTCATGCCGTCGAGCTTCTGGCCTATGGTCAGCGCTATGTGCGAGGCTACCTGCTCCGCGACGGCCAGTGCGTTCCGTTGCAGGACCTAATCCTTCGCTACACGCTCGACTCCGAGTTCCTGCATCGCACCATGTCCGCGATCTGGATCGATCAGCGCGGCCGACGCGCCGAGGTCACGTTCGAGGGGGGCGGCCCGCACTTCATGTGGGACGTGAGCCCCAACTTCACCCTGCGTGACACCGCGATGTCTGCGGCCATAGACGGCCAGCCGGCGGTGGCCTACGTGGACATGTCCTGGGACCCGGAGTACCTGCAGCGTACGAGACAGAAGACGAACTCGCCGGTGACCGTGTCACTGTGACAGTTCCGATACGACAGCTGCTACCCACACGGAGACTCGGGCGGGTAGCCGCCTTTGGACGTCAGTTGTAGAGCTTGGTGAAGTGGTAGAGGTCGAGAAAGTCGGTGCTGGTTCCATGGGCGGTGAGATCGCCCATGGTCCACTTCGGAAGGACCATGAATGCCATCGATCCCGGCCAGTACTGGCACGGGAACTGAGTCTGCGCCTCACCCATCAGTTCCCAGACGCGATTGTCGGCGTCGGTGAGGTGCAGGTCGATCGTCTCGGCATACATGCCTCGGCGCTGGATGGTCGCGGTACCCTCGTTGAGGCCGATGCCCTTGCCATGATCCATCACGTAGCCGTGGGTGAGGTCTGCGACGACCTTCTCGTCGGGCCCGATGGTCGGATCGAAAGCAAACATCGCGTGTACGGCCAGGTCGTGATTGAAATGAGCCTGGAGCCACGTCATGGTTCCGAGCTGCTTCTCGGTCCGTACGCCCCAGCTATGGTCCATGGTCGACATCGAGTCGACCCGGTGGGTGACCCCGTTCAAGGTGAGCTCCCCGGTGATCTTGCCGGTCATGTCGAAATGGCCGGCGTAGGCGGCGCTCCCGGAGAGGTCACCAACGGAGTTCTTCGCCCGGGGGTCCATCGCCGGGTCATGGATGTCGAAGCCCTCCATCAACGCCTCGTAGCGGACGTCGACCTTCAGCGATTCTCCGTTGTCATAGCGAAGGTCCCAAACCTTGTTCGGCTCGCGACAGATGACAGACAGTCCGTTGTCGAGGGAGAAGTCCAGCAGACTGCCGGATTCGGGCATGGGAAGGTATGCCCGGCTGTCCCAGTAGTCGATCTCCCATGACGCGGTGACTCGGCGGGAGTTGACGAAGATCGCGGAGTTCACGACCCCGAGATTCGGTCGGAACAGCGCGTACAACCCGACGTGAAGCGGAACCTCCGGGATCTCGAAGCCGAAGTAGTTGGTCTCAGTCCACATGCGATCGGTGGCGGCGGGATGGAACTCGGCGTCCTCAGGTCTGATCATGCTTCCAGTGTCACCGGAGATCGCTGCGCGCGACACCGGATCGAGATGCGTTACCTCTTATGGGGTATTCCTCGGCCGACTGCAGATGATCGGACCCGAACATCCATACGCTCCACTCACCGTCGATTGACAGAGGAGTACACATGACCACGTCATGGCCTTGTGATGACAAGCCCAGCGAACGCTTTCCCATCTTCACACGCGCGAACACGGGCGAGGTGTTCAGCGACGCGGCGACACCTCTCACCTGGAGCACGTTCGGGCGCGGCGTTTACGACGCAGGCTATCGCGACGGTCTCTATCAGATCGGTGTCTTCACCCCGGAGGACTTCCGGCCAGAGGGAGAGTGCGAAGTCGTCGGCTGCTTCGGCGGATATGTGTACATCAATGTCTCGATTTCGCGGGTACTGGCCGTGCGTACACCAGGAATGACGGCCGAAGCCATCGACCGCTCGCTCTTCGGCGAGCACCCGGACGTCCGGCCGTATGCGCCTCATCCGGATGACGAGAACGAGCAGTGCACCGAGCGCATGGTCGCGTGGATGGGGTCGTTGTTCGGTGCGTCGGAGTTGCCCGAGCTGGCCAAGCACCGTTCACGGATCGACACCATCGTCGCCCAACGTCCGGATCTCACCCGCCTGAGCGACCAGGAGCTCGTGGAACGCTATCGCTCACTGGTACCCGAGATGCGGCCGGTGTTTGCGACTCACATCGTTCATCTGTACGCGAGCAACGTCATCATCGGTCTGCTGGCTCAGCTTGGTGAAGCCGTCGGCGAAGGTGAACTGGTCGTCAAGACGACGTCGGGCCTCGGTGAGGTCGACTCCGCGCGGCAATCGTTCGATCTGTGGCGCCTCTCTCGGATGGTTCGGAACTCTCCGGAGTTGTCGGAGGTGTTCGACGCGGGCATCACCGGAGTCATCGACCGCATCAGCGGTGTCGACGCCGCCGACGCACGCGCGTTCCTCCAGGGGTGGACCGCCTTCCTGGATGCGTGGGGCTTCTTGGGACCCAGCGTGTGGGAAGGTCGTTCGCCGACCTATCGCTCGAACCCTGAGATTCCGTTGCGCATGCTCGACCACGCACGGCATGTCCCCGACGAGGGTTCGCCTGCCACTCGCACCGCGAGCGCTGCGGCGGACAGGGACGCCGCGGTGGCGGCGATCGCCGCCAAATTGGACGGGGAATCACGGGCACAATTCCTGGCCGCCGCGAACGCGGCGACGATCTTCTTGCCGGCACGCGAAGCGACCAAGGTTCTGTGCACCCGGTTGTGCGAGGAAGCGCGCATGACGATGCGCGAGTTCGGCGGCCGATGGGCCGATAGTGGTGTGCTCGCGCGGTGGGAAGACGTCTTGCTCCTGATGGACGAGGAGTGCGATGCCTTCCTGGCGGACCCTGCTTGCTTCGCCGCCACGATTGCCGATCGCAAAGCCACGCTGGAGTTGTTGGAGCGCAAGTGGCCGCCGTTCATCCTGGACGGCCCTCCGCCGCCGATCGAAGAATTCGCTGACCGTGACACCACCATCGTCAACCCCGTGGGCAGCGGCGAAATCCTCGGCGGCCTGGGCGTGTCGCCGGGGGTGCACACCGGGCCGGCTCGAATCGTCCGATCGTTGATCGATGATGTCGAAATCGAGCCGGGCGATGTTCTGGTCGCGATGACGACGGATTCGTCATGGGGCCCATTGTTCCTCTCCGCAGGCGCGGTGGTGTGTCAGACGGGGGCTGCCATCTCGCACGCGGCAATCGTGGCTCGTGAGCTCGGTATCCCTGCTGCTGTCTCCGTGCAGGACTGCACCACACGAATCGTCGACGGGACCGTGATCACCGTCGACGGGAGCAGTGGCAAGGTCACGGTCCACTGAGAAGAGTCGGTGGCGCTGTACGCGGATCCTCGCGTACAGCCTCACCGGCTTCGCAGATGGTCGGTTTCGTTGACCGACAGAAGTTCGCGGTAGTTTCCGTCAGCATGTACTCGGGTGATCGACGTGTAGGCGGTGTCGACGAAGAACGTTCGCGCCGTCTCGAGCACGTGGGACAGATAGGCACTGATCACGCCGCCGTGACAGACGACTCCAACTACTGAGTGCGGACGCGCATGCACTACGATGTCGTTCACGCCGGCGACAATTCGCGCCCGAAAGTCGTTGAGATCGAATGTGTTACCGCCGAAGCGGCCTTGATTCAGATCGTCCCAACCGGCTTTGCGGTCCGGATAATGGCCAATTCCAGTCCCGTAGTTCTTCCATCCCGAGTCGACTTCGACGAGTCGGCCGTCAAAGACCGCATCCAGACCGAGGGCCTGTTCAAGTGGCTTGACCGTCTCGACTGCGCGACGCATCGTACTGCTGACAAGATAGGTGATCTCACCGAACGGCATCGTCGAAAGATAGTCAGCAAGTCGATTTGCTTGCGTTGTGCCGGCCGGTGCCAGGCCCGGATCTGCGCCGGACGGGTCATGCGTGACCACATGGGGCTGGGCGTGCCGGATGAGAAGCAATTGGACTGTCATAAGTGTGGACCTTACGGCAGTCACACGGCGCAAGTCGCGGCGAGGTCATCCAAATCGCTACAGCTTCAGCCCGATTCGAAGACGACGTCTTGCGAAGTATGCGCTTGACGTGGGACTTGACTGTTCCTTCTGTGATGGTGAGTCGTCGACCGATCTGAGCATTGGTGAGCCCTTCGGCCATCAGCGCGATCACCTCGACTTCTCGCTGAGACAGGCACCAGTCCGCCTCGGGCTCTGCACCGGTCGAGGGCGTCGCCTGCACGGGGTGAGTTCGTGCGAGCGTCGAAACGGTCGCGACCTTCTCGACCGAAGACTGCCTGCGGACTTCCGACCCGAAGCCTCGGATCGTTGGCTCGGCCATTGTCGCCGAGTGCACGATGACCACCGACAGTTGGGTGCAGAATCGGTAGAGTGCGTCGACCTCCGATCGGCTGGCAAGGCGGTCCTGTAAGTAGCAGTCCGCATGCATAATTCCGATGACGCGCTGTTGGTGAATTACCGGCATCATCCAGAAGTCCTTGGACTTCGACCGCTGCCATAGCGAGAATCCGAACTCGCGTCCGCTGTGGGCGAGCATGGTCATTGCATCGACGTGCGCGGGGTGGGGTTGGGCTGCGGCGCTGGGCAACTGGAACCCGGCTCGAGCCTCGCTGCCGATCTGGGAGTTCGCCCATTCTGCGCTGCAACGAGAGTGCAGGGAGCGAGGGTGCCACCGCCCAGACTGAACGGAGGAGAACAAGACGCGATCGAATCCGAGCCGTGCCGCTTGTGCGGGGATCATCCTCACCAGATCTGCAGCGGTGGAACACCGACTCAGTCTGCCCAGGGCATCGGCCGTCACGTCGCTCAAAGTGGACAGAGACGCGTGCTGGTAGTCCGAAAGCGCAGTCTCCAGGGCTCGTAGGCGAGACAGCACCGTCACCAGGTCCGACACCTCGCCGGGCGACATGTCATCTGTTCTCGAGGGGTGGAGCAGATCCGTCACCGCGCCCCACGCGTGAGAAATGAACTCGTTGATGTCAGCCGCATCGCGCAGACGGTAGTGGTCGATGAGCGGATCTGCGCCTCGCAGGTGCCTTTGGATTTTCATTTGCGACCGCACTAGGCGGGACGTATCCAGTGCCTGCACGACGATACCGTCGCTCACTCGCTCGGGCCCGTAGACCCCGTGTGAGCGGCATCGAGAGGTCAAAGCGCTCCCGTTGCGGGCCGAACTCGTAGGCGCAACGTCGTCAGCAAGACGCAAAGTCACAGTCATCCGTCCAGTAGTGGCGCTGGTGGTGTGTGACAGAAACTGCCGAGGTGCCCGGCGTGTCCCATATCACACTAAATATCAACCATAGAATGGTGTGACCAAATGTGCAAGGCCAATCTGAGCAAGGTTGCCCACTTGGTGGACTACGCCCGACGAGGAGCGCGGGCACCGCAGTAATCGCTTGACACCTCGCTCGCGGTCGGCGCCTCGACGACTGGCGGTGTGTGAACATGCCGGGTCATCAGTTGATACGCCGTGGGAGAGCTACCGTCCGCGATCGCGTCCGTGATCGCGCAGTGTGCGTCGAGCGATTGCTGCATCGCTTCCGGATCGCGATGCGCCCCGTTGTCGGTCTGTCGCAGAATCGCACGTGAGACAGCTTCCATGAAGGTCGACAGCAGATCGTTGTGACTGGCGGTCGCGAGAGCAGTATGCCAACGAACTTTGCACTCGATGAAGTCGCTCAGGTCGTCCATGGCGACGGCCGACTGCCGATTGATCGCCGTGAGCGCATCCAGATCGGCTTCCGTGCGCCGTTCGGCGGCGAAGTACGCGCACCACGGCTCTATGACCTGGCGTGATTCGAACAGCATCTGGCTTCCGGGTGCCCAGCCCTGGAGTTGGAGATCGACAGAACTCATGAACGCAGCGGCAGTCGGTCTGGAGACGACCGACCCGCCCCCGCGCCCTCGCTTTGTGACGACGAGGCCCTGGCGTTGAAGGCGCTGCAACGCTTCCCGGACGACCGCCCGCGTAAGGCCGCTCTCTTCGACGAGCATTCGCTCGGGTGGAAGTTGGGTCCCGACAGATAGCTCGCCTGCGAGGATCTTGTCCCTGATCAGGTCGGCGTAGACGTCGGCGGGACGAGGCACCTTGACCGCGCTGAGGTTGAGCCGTGCATGTTGACTCGGCATTTCAGAGCAGACCCTCGTGGATCACTTCACCCATCGATTGCAGGGTGATCTGCTTTGGACGCTGACCTTGAACCCAGCGGGCAGGCACTCCTGCGCGAGGGCGTGGCCGTGGACTCATACGGAACACCTCGAGATCTCCTTCTCACGTGTGTTCCCATTGTGGAACACGATGCGAGGTCAACGGCACCCGGTCCACCCGTTATCACTTTCGAGAGATACGCGACGGCGGGGCGGCCCGGGACCGGCTCCGCCATCAGCGAGCACCTCGCCGTCCCCTGATCCGGGCCGGCACCCGCCGTTCGGGAACATGCCGGCGCCGCCGACACCGAGAGGGCAGCCATGGTCGGTTTCAATGCGCCCGATCCCGACAATGGCTGTCTTCTCGGCGCGCCGCGGTCGCTGAACCCGCACGCAGCGCGGGACGGCGTGGGCCTGAAGGCTCGGCCGCGGCCTGAAACGACGGGAATCCGTCGACTTCGACCGAGAATGTGACATCAGGCCCACATAACTCAGGAGCGAGCGGCGAGCGGCCTCAGTGCCGGTCCGGGCTCGCGGGGCCCTGGCTGTCCCTCTGCACAGCAGAAGGTTCTTGCCTGTGCGCTCGATCACACCTAACTTCGAGACGTCGAATCGCAACGCCCGACCATCCGCGAAGGGCCGAACAATCTCGCAGAGCGCCACGCGCACTGACGAATTCGCGACCACGACGGCAAACGACCGCGACTATGTCGAGAGAGAATCCATGACGATATCGCTCGGGCGTACCCTCCGCCTGCAAGACGGGGATCGAGACAGACCATCACCTGAGGTGATCGCGCGCCTGCGGTCGGCGTACCCCACCGAGGACGAGTACGACCGGATGCTCACCCGCAAGATGCAGCGCCGATCCAGCGGAGGATTCCGCAACTACGGCATCGACCCGATCACGTCCGCCCTCGAGGCCGTGCTCGCGGCGAAGCTGGAAGTTCCGTTCCGGATCGCGGACGGACGCTGGCTCACCGGTGGCGCCTCGAAGATCCAAATGGGGTTCACCTTGATCCACGACGGTGGCCGCGACTCGGAGGACCTGGTGGTCCGCATGGACCACCCGAGTCGCTGAACGCGACCAGCCGTCGACGCGAGTTCGAGGTGATCACCGCCCTGAGCGGCACGGTCCCCGTGCCGACCGTGCGCTGGGTGGACGACGACGCAATGTGGTTCCCCGAACCCGCGCTCGTCTACTCCTGGGAGCCCGGTGTCACGAAACCCGCGCGTGCGCAGAGCAAGATCGCGGGAATCGGCATAAACTTCGGCCCTGGTCTGCGTGAGAATCTCGCCGGCCAGTTCGTCGACCATCTCGCCCGTATCCACACCTTCGACATCGAGAAGGCACAGCTGGACTCGTACCAGATCCCGCGCACCGGCAGCGTCGAAAGCGCGCTCTGGCAACTCAACCGGGCCCGACGCGTCTGGGAGGAGGACCGCGGCGAAGACCTGCCGCTGCTGGACCTGGCCGCCGAGTGGCTCGAGCACAACCTGCCGATCCTCGATCGGGTCAGCCTCGTCCACGGCGACTATCGCGGTGGGAACTTCCTGTTCGACGAGGACACCGGACGGATCACGACGATCCTCGACTGGGAGCGCAGCCACCTCGGCGACCGCCACCGCGACCTCGCGTGGGCGACGCTCTACCCGTTCGGGCACCTCTCCGAGGACGGCAACCAGTTCCTCGCGACCGGACTGCTCCCCGTCGCCGAATTCTTCGACCGCTACGAGCAGGCTTCCGGACTCACCGTCGACCCCGACAGGCTGCGGTTCTACCGAATCCTCAACGGCTACCAGGCCATCGTCACGGCCTATGGGTCCGCCTATCGTGTGTCGAAGCTGGGCAAGTCGCACCAGGACGTGCTGCTCACCGGACTCGAATCGACCGGCAACCTCATCGCCCACCAACTCGTCAAGGACCTCGAGGAGGTTTTGTGATGGCCGACAAGATCGCGAACGCATTCGACGCCGCCGCCCGCTCCCTGCGCACCATCGTCGCGCCCGTGGTCGACGAGAACGACTCGCTGGCCTCCGAACAACTCCGCGTCGTCGCGGGAATGCTGGACTTCTACCGGGACCGGATCGCGTACGAGTATCCGCGCAAGGCGTACGAACTCTCGGTGTACTGCACCCTCGCCGATCGGCTGCTGCGGGAATTCCCCGACGCCGCGGCCGGCCTGGCCGACGCGTTGCGGACGGCCCGGGCGGTAGCCGACCAGCCGCTCGCCGAATATGCAGCGCTCGACCATGCAGTCAGCGAGTTGACGCGGGAGATCGGCACGTTCACCCACGCCGCCTGGGACCACGATGCCGGCACCGGCGCCGCGGTCGGCCGACTCGTGCTCGGCGAGTCGCGACGCCTGACCGACCTGCGGCGCTCGTGGTTTCTCCCGCAGGGCGGCGACCCGGCTCCGGACTCCGTCGTGCCGCTCGCCTCGCTGCTCGCACTCGAATCCGAACACCTCACCGTATCCATCCCCCAGGAGTGAAACCCATGCTGTCCGAGTCCATTGCGCACGCACCGGCTGCGGCGCAGTCCCGCTCCATGCGGCGTCGTGCGGTCACCGCCGCGAGCTTCGGCACGTTCGTCGAGTACTACGATTTCGTCATCTACGGCTACGTGGCGTCCTACATCGCCGCGGCCTTCTTTCCCGTCGAAAGCTCCTTCGTCAGCCTGCTGCTCACCTTCGGGGCGTTCGCGGTCAGCTTCTTCGCGCGTCCGCTCGGGGCGGTGATCTTCGCACCCCTCGGTGACCGGTACGGACGGCGCGCGGTGTTGTCGATCGTGATCCTGCTGATGACGATCGCCACCGCAGGCATCGGCGTGTTGCCCACCTACTACCAGATCGGCATCGTGGCACCCGTGTTGTTGACCGCGATGCGGCTGCTGCAGGGCGTCTCCGCGGGTGGTGAGTACGGGGGCGCGACCTCGATGCTGGCCGAATTTGCGCCGCCCGGCCGGCGCGGGTTCTACGTCGGGTTCGTCTCGCTCACCGTCGGGGCGGCGATGCTCTTCGGCTCCGGCACCTCGCTCGCGCTGACCCGCACGCTCTCGGCCGAATCGATGGCGGACTGGGGCTGGCGGCTGCCGTTGCTGCTGTCGCTGCCGTTGGGCCTGATCGGCCTCTACATTCGCTACCGGCTCGAGGAGACCCCGGAGTTCGCGTCGCTGAAGCGGGAAGGGCGGGTGCAGAAGTCGCCGCTGCGGACGACCCTGACCCGCGACTACCGCTCGGTGCTGATCGGGATCAGCATCGCGGCGACCAACTCGTGCATGATGGCGCTGTATTTCATCTACCTGCCCTCGGCGCTCAAGCAGTTCACCGACTTCTCCGCCTCCGACGCGCAACTGATCACCTTCGCAGGCCTGATCGCCTACTGTGCGGCGGTGTTGCCGTTCGCGCGGTTGACCGACCGGATCGGGCGGGTCCCGCAGTTGAGTGTCTCCGCGGTGGCGCTGATGGTGTTGATCTATCCGTCGATGGTGATGCTGTCCAGTGGGGTGCTGGCGCAGGCGGTGCTGGCGATCATGATGGTCACGCCCGTGGTGGCGGCCAACATCGCCGCGGTGACGCCGTTGTTGTCGGAGATGTTCAGTACCGACACCCGCTACACCGGGTTGTCGCTGGGGTGGCAGTTGGCCACCACCGTCTTCGCCGGACCGACCCCGATCATCCTGGCCGCCCTCGCCGGCGCCGGTAGTGCCACCACACCCGCCTTTTACGCCATCGGCGTGGTCGCACTGACCCTGGTCGGCGCTCCCTTCGCCGCGCGACGCACCCATCGATAGAAACCCGAGGAGCTCTCGAACCATGGCCTTCACCGCCGAACACTTCGAATACCAGAACCCGCCGGACGCCGACCACCTGTGGGTGGAGACGATCCTGTTCCCGATCGTCGTCCCCGAGGCACACCTCTACGCGCTGATCTACACCAACGTCCGACCCACGCTCGGAGTGATGTGGAACCAGGTGATGGTGTGCGGCACCCTCACCGACACCCGCGCGGAGTTGCTGCACTACAACGAGAACCCGCACCTGCCGGCGCCGGCGCGCTTCACCGAGATCACCTCGCCGCTGGGGTTGACGATCAACACGATCGACGCGCCCTGCAAGTTCCGCATCGACTACGTCGCCGAGGACGGCACCGAGATCCACGTCGACTGGGTGAACCTGATGGACCCATTCGACATCCACGATCCCGCGCATAGTCCCCAGGCCGGCACCGCCCTCGACATCCACGCGGACATCACCGCGGGCGGACACGCGAAACCGGTCGGCCACGCCGATGCCACCGGGCGCGCGACCGGGACCATGATCGTGCGCGGACGCGAGTACGTCGTGGATTCCATCGAGCGCATGGACCGCAGCTGGGGCGAGCGTGACCCGATGAAGGCGGGCAAGCCCAATCACGTCGTCTCCGCGACGTTCGGCGAGGACCTCGCGTTCCACATGATCTGCCCGTGGGCGCCGGAGGTCGAGGCGCCCAACGCCTTCCAGCTCTCCCACGGATACGTCCTCGACGGCGGCGAGGTCTACGGACTCACCGACGACCTCGAGATGACGAGCACCCACGTCGGGATGGTCTGCACCGGTATCGACATGACCGTCAAGGACGTGCGCGGCCGCCGATTCCACCTGCAGGCCAGACCCGACATCGGGGCACCCTGGATCGCCGCACCGACCGCGATGGTGCACAACGCGATGATGCGGTGGACCTGCGACGGTCGGGACGGCTACGGCGTGGTGATGAGCACCTGGCACCTGACGGAGCTGAACCGATCGTTCGGGCGGTTCCACACGCAGTCCAGCGGGCTGGTCCGCGTGTGACCACTACCCTATGGACATGAAGCCGCGGCCGATCAGCAAACCGGCCTACATGATCGAGTCGGTGCACAAGGCGTTGTGTCTGCTGAACGCCATCCGGGACCACGGCAGCCTCCGGCTCAAGGAGGCTGCCGAGGAGATCGACGTCGCGGAATCGACCGCGCACCGCATTCTCGCGATGTTGATCTACCACGGGTTCGTGGTGCAGGAAGAGGATTCGCGCCGGTACTTCCCCGGACCGTCGATGGGGGTCGGTCCTACGAGCTCGGGCTGGACGCGGGAGTTCCGGGACGCGTGCATCGGGGAGATGCGTGCATTGTCCACCACGACCGGCGAGACCGTGAATCTCGTGGTGCGCACCGCAACGACTGCGCGCGTGATCGGGGCGGTGGAGTCGACCAAGCTGGTGCGGGTCGGCAACCGGCAGGGCCACGTCCCGGCGGCCCGGCACAGCGGGGGAGGGAAGGCCCTGCTCGCCGAACTCGACGACGACGAGCTTCGGCAGTTGTACCTGTCGCCGCAGTCCGCGGACCCGATGACGGTCGACGAGTTCGACCGGCTCACGGCCGAACTGCGCGCCATCCGCCGGACCGGATACGCCAAGGCCGTCGACGAGGTCGAGGAGGGACTGTCCGCGGTTGGCGTCGCCATGCGCAACAGCCGGCACGTCGCACTCGGCGCGGTCGTGGTCGCGTTGCCGACCGCGCGACTTGCGGCCAGCCTCGACGCCGGACTCGTCGCGCGGATGCGGGCGGCCGTCGCCCGCATCGAGGAGCAGGTCGCGGCGATGGAGCCGACGGACGTGCAGTAGGCGCTCGGATAGGTCCGCGCGCGGGCACGCTGTGGATCGCGGGTGCCGGTCACGTTGAGCGCTCAGCGAGAGGGCAACCGCTGTCGGTTTCGGGGCGCCGAATCCCGACATTGATTGCCCGCTCGGCGCATAGGCGCCCGCCGGAGTGGGCCTGAGCGCACACTCCGGGCCGAAATCGACGGGATCCCGTCTATTCCGACCGGGAGTGTGACACCAGGCCCGTGCCGTCCGGAGCAACCCGGGATTCGACCGGCGAACGCGGCGCAGCTCAGCACGCCGACCCGCGAAACACGACACCCCACCGGACCGGTGCGCAATGATGAGCGCATGCCACGACCAATTCAGGTTGTCGTCCTCGGCGCCGGATCGTGGGGGACCACGGTCGCCTCACTCGCCGCGAGAAACACCCCGACGCTGCTCTGGGCGCGGGATCAGGCGACCGTCGACGATGTCAACAACAAACACCGCAACACCAAGTATCTCGGCGACATCCCCCTCAAGGAATCTCTGCGCGCCACAAACGACCTGCGGGAGGCCGCACAGGCTGCCGATGTTCTCGTCGTCGGCGTGCCGTCGGTCGCCGTGCGCGCCACGCTCGGCGAGATCGCCGACGACCTGCGGGCCTGGGTGCCCGTGATCTCGCTGGCCAAGGGCCTCGAGCCGGCCACCCGCCTACGCCCCACCGAGGTCATCGCCGACGCGCTGCCGGGACATCCGGTCGGACTGCTCGCCGGACCCAACATCGCCGGGGAGGTCGCGCGGGGCTATGCGGCTGCGGCCGTCGTCGCCACCGAGGACGACCACATCGCCAACGCCCTGCACCCGTTGTTCGCGTCTGGCCTGTTCCGCGTCTACCGGAACAACGACGTGCTCGGCTGCGAACTCGGCGGCATCCTCAAGAATGTCATCGCGATCGCCGCCGGCATGGCCGAGGGGCTCGGCGTCGGCGACAACACCCGCGCGATGGTGCTGACCCGCGGCCTGGCGGAAATGACGCGCCTCGGCGTCGCAATGGGCGCAGACCCTCGCACGTTCGCCGGTCTCACAGGCGTCGGTGATCTGATGGCCACCTGTATGAGCCCCCGTTCACGCAACCGCCGCGCGGGTGAACTGATCGCCGCCGGCAACACGGCCGAACAAGCGGCGGAGATGCTCGGCCAGGTTGCCGAAGGCATCAAGACCACACCCACGGTGATGGCACTGGCGCGCGAGCACGACGTCGAGATGCCCATCTGCACCGCGGTCGACTCCGTGCTGCTCGGGCGAAGTGCTGCCACCGATGCCTATCGTGGACTGCGCCGCATCCTGCCCGACGGATACCACGAGGCCACCTGACCCGCTATCGGCCGGGGCCGGCACCAATCTCGAGCCGCCATCCAGCCGGACCCGGCGGGCACACTCGAGACAAGGGGAGTTACGCGTGAACCGAGCCGAGGTCGCCGCGGTGATCGACCACACCCTGCTGAAGCCCGAGGCCACCGCCGCCCAGGTCGACGCGCTGCTCGCCGAGGCCGCGTCGCTGGGCACCTATTCGGTCTGCGTCTCACCCAGCCGCCTGCCCGTCCAGCCGCCATCCGGCATGAAGGTGGCTACCGTGTGCGGATTCCCCTCCGGCGCACACTATCCCGCCGTCAAAGCGGCCGAGGCCGCCGACTCGGTGTCCCGCGGTGCCGACGAGGTGGACATGGTCATCAACCTCGCCGACGCGGTGACGAACAACTTCGACGCGGTCGAGGCCGACATCCGTGCCGTCCGGGAGGCGTGTCCGGCGCCGGTGGTGCTCAAGGTGATCATCGAATCCGCCGCGCTGACCGACGAGCAGATCGTCGGCTGCTGCACCGCCGCGGAGTCCGCCGGAGCCGACTTCGTCAAGACCTCCACCGGGTTTCACCCCTCCGGTGGTGCCAGCGTGCACGCCGTCGAGTTGATGGCGAAGACCGTCGGGGGCCGCCTGGGCGTGAAGGCGTCCGGCGGCATCCGAACCGCGAAGGACGCAGTCGCGATGATCGAGGCGGGAGCCACTCGCCTCGGGGTCTCGGCTTCGGCGCCCATCCTCGCGGAGTTGCCGGAATGAGCGACCTGATCGATCGGGCCAAGACCTGGCTCGACCACGACCCCGACCCCGCCACCCGCGCCGAACTCTCGGCCGTCATCGACCGCGCCAAGCACGGCGACGCCGCCGCACTCGACGACCTCGAATCACGCTTCAGCGGCCCGCTCACCTTCGGCACCGCGGGCCTGCGTGGCGCCGTCGCCGCAGGCGAATCCCGCATGAACGTCGCCGTCGTCACCCGGGCCACCGCCGGGGTGGCGCAGTACTTGCTCGACACGGTCGGCCCCGACGCCAAGGTCGTGGTCGGCTGCGACGCCCGACACGGCTCCAGCGACTTCATGGACGCCGCCCTGGAGGTGCTCGCCGCCGCGGGCCTCACCGCGCTGGCGTTGCCCAAGCGGCTCCCCACCCCGGTGACCGCGTATGCCGTTCGGGCTTTGGACTGCGACGCCGGCATCATGGTGACCGCCTC
Source organism: Aldersonia sp. (assembly GCA_036524855.1). GTDB lineage: Bacteria > Actinomycetota > Actinomycetes > Mycobacteriales > Mycobacteriaceae > Aldersonia. The sequence continues at coordinate 15,989 of DATDBL010000013.1, forward strand.
GCACAACCCGCCCGCCGACAACGGCTACAAGGTGTATCTCGGCGCCCGCGCCGCCGACGAGGACGGCCGGGGCGTGCAGATCGTGCCGCCCGCCGACGCCGAGATCGCCGCCCGGATCGACGCCGCACCGCCGGCGGACAAGGTGCCGCGCTCCACCGACGGGATCGACCCGGTCGACCCGGCCACGGTCGATGCGTTCGTCAAGCGGATGGCGACGCGGCGAACGTCGACCGAACCGTCGAAGGTCCGGGTCGTGTTCACCCCGATGCACGGCGTCGGCGGCGAGACCGCGGACCGGGTCCGCCTGGCCGCCAACGTTCCCGACTTCCATCCGGTGCCGGAGCAGAACGAGCCCGACCCCGACTTCCCGACCGTCTCGTTCCCCAATCCCGAGGAGCCGGGCGCCCTCGACCTCGCCCTGGATCTCGCGCGTGCCGAGCGGGCCGACGTGATTGTCGCGGTCGACCCCGACGCCGACCGCTGCTCGGTGGCGATACCCCAGCGCGACGGGACGTGGCGCCAGCTCACCGGCGACGAGATCGGCGCCGTGCTCGGCGAGCAGGCCGCCGCCGACGACACCCGCGAGGGGGACACGCTCGCCAACTCGGTCGTGTCCAGCCGGCTGCTGTCCCGCATCGCCGCCGCGCACGGCCTGAAGCATGCGACCACGCTGACCGGGTTCAAGTGGATCGCCCGCACGCCGGGGATCCGGTTCGGCTACGAGGAGGCCATCGGCTACTGCACCGACCCCGAGGCCGTGCACGACAAGGACGGGATCGGCGCGATGATGCGGGTGATCACCCTCGTCGAGGACCTCGCCCGTGACGGCCGCACGATCGAGGATCTGCTCGACGACCTGGCCCGCGCCCACGGATTGCACGCCACCGCACCGCTGAGTTTCCGGGTGCCCGACCGGACCCTCATCACCGACGCCATGGCGAGACTGCGCGCGACGACCGTCGAGACCATCGCCGGATCGCCGGTCACCGTGTACCGCGACCTCGCCGAGGGCAGCGCCGATCTCCCGCCCACCGACGGACTGCTCTACCTGACCGAGGCCGACGATCGGGTCATCATTCGGCCGTCCGGTACGGAGCCGAAGCTCAAGTGCTATCTCGAGGTCGTCCTGCCCTGCGACGGCGACGAGGTTCCCCGCGCCGCCGCGGCCGAGCGACTCGCGACGATCAAGGCCGACCTCACCGCCCTGCTCGGGCTCTGACGCCCGACCGACGACCAAAGGAGCCCGGCGCCAACATGACCACGAAGAGCACCCCGCACATCGACCCGAAGGGCGAGGCGATCGCCGAGACGATCCTGCTCCCCGGCGACCCGCTGCGAGCCAAGTTCATCGCCGAGACCTACTTCGAGAACCCCAAGTGCTTCAACGAGGTACGCGGGATGTTCGGCTTCACCGGCACCTACAAGGGACGTCACGTCTCGGTGATGGGGACCGGCATGGGCATCCCGTCGATCTCGCTCTACAGCTACGAACTCATTCACTTCTTCGACGTGAAGAACCTGATCCGCGTCGGTAGCTGCGGCAGCCTGCAGGAGGGCATCGAACTCTACGACGTCATCATCGCGCAGGGCGCCTCGACCGATTCGAACTACGTCAGCCAGTTCGACGTGCCGGGAACCTACGCGCCGCTGTCGTCGTACCGGCTGTTGGAGAAGGCCAAGCGCATCGCCGACGAGCACGGGCAGCGCACCCATGTCGGCAACGTCCTGTCGTCGGACATCTTCTACAACGCCGACAGCAGTGCGCTGGGCAAATGGGCGAAGATGGGCATCCTCGGCGTCGAGATGGAGTCGGCCGGCCTGTTCGCCAACGCCGCGGCCGCCGGCGTCGATGCCCTCGGCATCTTCACCGTCAGCGACAACATCCTCACCGACACGCACACCACTCCGCAGGAGCGGCAGACGGCGTTCACCAAGATGATCGAGATCGCTTTGGAATTGCCATGAATCGCGAACAGATAGATCCGAAGACCGGTCTGGCTCTGCATCCCACGAAGGCCGTCCCGGTCCTTCTGTTCCTGTTCGTGTTCTCGCTGATCATGGACAACGGCTTCAAGCTGATGTCGCCATCGATCGCGTCCTCGCTCGACATCTCCGAGACGACGGTCAGCCTGCAGGCCACCCTGCCCGGCATCCTGATCGGCATCGGCGCGGTCGTGTACGCCGCGCTGTCGGACTCGATCAGCATCCGCCGGTTGATGATCTTCGCCGTCATCGTGATGTCGATCGGGTCGATCATCGGTTTCGCGTTGCAGGAGACCTTCGCCGGTGTGCTGACCGGTCGCATCATCCAGACCGCCGGCCTCGCGGCGGCCGAGACCCTGTACGTCATCTGGGCCACCAAGCATTTCGAGGGCGACGAGCAGAAGAAGTACCTCGGTTTCAGCACTGCGGCGTTCCAGTTGTCACTGCTGCTCGGCGCGGTCGGCGGGGGTTTCATGGCCACCTACATCGGGTGGCAGGCCTTTTTCCTTCTGAATCTTATTGCCCTGTTGTGCATTCCGTTCATCCTCAAGAACGTTCCGGCCGAGGAAACCGGCGAGACCAGCCTCGACATCTTCGGCCTCTTCCTTGTCGCGGTGTTCGCCACCGGGATCGTCATGTTCATGCAGGACTTCAACTGGTGGTACATGCTGCCGGCGGTCGCGGGAATCGCGGTGTTCGCGTGGCACATTTCGGTGCACGAGAACGCGCTGATCACCAAAGAATTCTTCGCCAACAGGCGGTACACGCTGATGCTCATCGTCGTGTTCGTCATCTATTCGGTGCAACTCGGCTACCAGTTCACGTTCCCGTTCATCATCGAAGGGATCTATGGCTGGGAGTTGTCGAAGGTGTCGCTGCTGCTGGTGCCCGGGTATACCGCGGCTGTGCTCGTCGGCATCTTCACCGGCAAGATCGCGCAGTACCTCAGTTCCAAGCAGGCGATCGTCATTGCCATCATCATGATCTCGCTCGCCCTGTTCGCGCCGGCGTTCCTCGTCGGCGGCTGGGTCGGCACGTTCGTGATCTCGATGATGCTGTTCGGCTCGGGCTTCGCGCTGATGTACGCGCCGTTGCTGTCCACGGCGATCCGGGACGTGCCGAAGGAGAAGTCCGGCATCGCCATCGGATTCTACAACCTGACCATCAACATGGCGGTCCCGATCGGCATCGCATATTCCGCCAAGCTGCTGGAGCTGCAGCTGTCGCTGACCGCGTTCACGGGGCAGAACGAGGACGAGGCGACCTACGGGTCGGTGCTGCTCGTGCTGATGGTCATCGCGATGGCGTCGCTGGTGCTGTACCTCGTGTTCATTCGGATCCTGGAGGCCGAGGACGCCCGGACCGGCGCGAGGGCGGTCTAGCCGCGGCGCTCGTTCAGCAGGAGCAGCGCGTAGGCGGCGATGCTCTGGGCGTCGGTCACGTCGCCGGCCGTGATCATCGCCTCGAACTCCGCGCGGTGGAACCATGCCGTGCGCATGTCCTGCTCCTCGTGCTCGCGTTCGGCGGCACCCTCGGTCAACTCGGTCGCAAGAAACACCGAGCCGCGCTGGCTCGACATCCCCGGCGCCACGTCTATTTCGCCGAGTTTGGTCATCCGCGCCGCCTGCAGGCCGGTTTCCTCGCGCAACTCGCGCGCCGCGAGGTCGAGGGCCTCGGTCTCGGCCCGATTGGGTGCGGTGCCCTGCGGGAACTCCCAGCGTCGCCGGCCCAGGGGATAGCGGAACTGCTCGACGAGATGCAGGCGGTCGCCGTCCATCGGCACCACCAGCGCGAAGTGCGGCTTGTCGACGACGCCGTAGATGCCGACCGAGCCGTCGTCGCGGCGGACGTCGTCCTCGCGGACCGTCATCCAGGCGTTCACATAGACCTCGCGCGAGCTCAGCGACTCCATGGCGACGATCTTGCCAGGCCGGTCAGGGGATGAAGATCGGCGTATCCACCGTGGGGGCAGGGCGTTGCGGGGGTTCCGGCACGCGGCGGCGCTCGTGCCAGACGACGGCGAAGGTCGTGAGGATCCCGGCGGGCACGGCAGCGAGCAGCACCACCAGCAGCCAGATCACGATCTCCATGCCCTTACTCCCACTCGATGTGTGTTTAGCCACACTAATCGGTGTGGGGGGTGTTAGGCAACAGTACTTCGGTTTTTCGGCGGACAAACTACCCGACCGGATAGGTGGCGCACGATACCGTTGACATTTTCAATCATTGTGGATTAACGTGATCGGCGACACTTCCGCTGCGGAGAGGAACCCGCTGGATGAGCACCGTTGCCCTGGAGAGGCGAATCTTCGAGGCCGACCACGACGCGTTTCGTGAGACCGCCCGTCGGTTCGCCGAGCGTGACGTCGCGCCCTATCTCGACGACTGGGCCGCGGCCGGCCGCGTCGACCGCGAACTGTTCGCCAAGGCGGGCAAGCTGGGCCTTCTCGGCATCGGCGTGGACGAACGATTCGGCGGGGGCGGCATCGACGACTTCCGCTTCAACGCGATCCTGATCGAGGAACTCGCCGCCGTCGGCGCGCAGGCTGTCGCGATGAACCTGTCCGGATTCAACGACCTCGTCGCGCCCTACTTCGCGCTCCTGGCCACCGACGAGCAGAACGACCGCTGGCTCGCGCCGATGGTCACGGGCGACACGATCGGCGCGATTGCGATGACCGAACCCGGCGCCGGCAGCGACCTCGCCGCGATCACCACCACCGCGATCCCCGACGGCGACCACTTCGTGCTCAACGGCACCAAGGTCTTCATCTCCAACGGCATCCTCGCCGACACGATCATCGTGGTCGCCAAGACCGACCCCGCGGCCGGCCGGGAGGGGTTCAGCCTGCTGGTGGTCGAGGCCGGGATGGCCGGGTTCACCCGCAACGGCCCACTGGAGAAGGTCGGGCTGTCGGCCCAGGACACCGCGGAGCTGGTGTTCGACGATGTGCGCGTGCCGCGCGGCAACCTGCTGGGTGAGGAGAACAAGGGCTTCGAGTACCTGCGCCACAACCTGCCGCAGGAGCGGCTCAGCATCGCGGTTACGTCGATGGCGCTGGCGCGGCGCTCGTTCGAGACCGCGCGCCGGCACACCGTCGACCGGGCTGCGTTCGGTGGACGGCTCGCCGACCTGCAGGCCACGCGTTTCTACCTCGCCGAACTCGCCACCGAGATCGAGATCGCACAGGCCTTCGTCGACCGCTGCATCGTCGACGCGGCGGACAAGGTGCTCGACGAGGTCACCGCCGCGATGGCCAAGTGGTGGGTCACCGAACTACATCTGCGGGTCGTGCACCGGGCGGTGCAGTTGCACGGCGGCTACGGCTACATGAAGGAGTACCAGGTCGCCCGCGACTTCCTGGACTCGCGCGCAGGCACCATCTACGGCGGCGCCACCGAGGTGATGAAGGAGATCATCGGCCGTCGACTCGTGCGCGACTGAACACCACCCGAATCGACCCAGAGCCACCGAGGAGAATCACGTGCAGAATCAAGGCGTCGGAACCTGGCCGCTGCGCCGCGCGCGGCAGGCGCCGGATGCGACCGCGATCGTGTTCCGGGAGGAGTCGCTGTCCTACCGCGACCTGGACGAGCGCACCACCCGTCTCGCGCACGCGCTCCGCGACCTCGGCGTGGAACCGGGGGACCGGGTCGCGCTGCTGAGCGCGAACCATCCCGCCTATCTCGAGGGCCTGTTCGCCGCCGGTCTGCTCGGCGCGATTCTCGTGCCGCTCAACGCGCGCCTGACCACACCCGAAATCATCTACGCGCTACGCGATTCCGGCGCCAAGGTGCTCGTGCACTCGGCCGAACTCGCCGAGATCGGCGTCGCCGCCGCTGCCGAGGCCGGGACGGCGCGGCGCGTCGTCGTCGACGGCGAACCCGACGCGGACGCCGTCGGGTACGAGGCGATCATCGCCGCGGCGAGCCCCGAGCGGATCGATCAGCCGGTGTCGCCCGAGGATCCGTGCTTCATCATGTACACCTCCGGGACCACCGGCTACCCCAAGGGCGTCGTGCTCACTCACGGCGGCGTGACGTTCGCGGTGATGAACCCGATCGTCGACCTCGACCTGTGCACCGACGAGGTCTCCCTCGTCGCTGCACCGTTGTTCCATACCGCCGCCCTGAACTTCGTGGCGCTGCCGACCTTGCTCAAGGGCGGCACCGTCATCATCGAGGAGGGTTTCGAGCCCGGACGCATCCTGGCGGTCATTGCCGAGCGGGCCGTCACGTATTCGTTCGGCGTGCCGACCATGCTCGACGCGCTGAGCGCCCACGCGGATTGGGACGGCGCGGACCTGTCGTCGATCCGCCGCTGGATCGTCGCCGCCGCGCCGGTGCCGCCGCGGACCCTGCACGCCTACGCCGGGCGCGGCGTGAAGCTGTGCCAGGCCTACGGTCTCACCGAGACGGGCCCGGGCGCGCTGATCCTCACTCCCGCACACGTGGAACGCAAACTCGGTACCGCGGGCGTGCCGCACTTCTTCACCGACGTGCGGGTCGTCGACATGGACAATGTCGAGGCGAAGCCGGGGGAGCGCGGCGAGATCCAGATCAAGGGCCCGAACGTCATGCGGGAGTATTGGAATCGGCCCGACGCCACCGAGGCCGCGTTCACCGAGGACGGCTGGTTCCGCTCCGGTGACGTCGGCGTGCGCGACGAGGAGGGTTACGTCACGATCGTCGACCGGCTCAAGGACATGATCATCTCCGGTGGCGAGAACATCTACCCCGCCGAGATCGAGGCCGCGATTCTCGAGCTGCCGGGTGTCGTCGGCTGCGGCGTGTTCGGCATCCCGGACGAGAAATGGGGCGAGGTCGGCCGTGCCGCCGTGACGCTCGCACCCGGCCACACCCTCACCTACGAGGAACTCGAGAAGTTCCTCAACGCCCGATTGGCGCGCTACAAGATCCCGAAGTCGCTGATCGTGCTCGACGAGATCCCGCGCAATGCCACCGGCAAGATCCGCAAGGACCGGCTGCGGGTCGAACACGCGGACTGACGGTAACGTCGGGGCGCATGCTGCTGCGCAACGCGCGCCTCGACGACGCCACCGATCCGGTCGATCTCGCGATCACCGGTGATCGGATCGGCGGCACGGGGGACGGGCCGGTGATCGATCTCGACGGCCGACTCGTCCTGCCCGGATTCTGGGACGCCCACGTCCATTTCGACCAGTGGGCGCTCTCGCAGGCGGCGGTCGACCTGTCTGCCGCGGCGTCGGCTCGTGCGGCCGCGCAGATTCTTGGTGCGGTTCCTGGCTCCGACCTCGTTGTCGCGCACGGATTCCGCGACGGGCTGTGGCCCGACGCCCCCACGGTCGTGTTGCTGGATCGGTACACCGGCGCCCGTCCGGTCGTCGCGATCAGCGCCGACCTGCACTGCGCCTGGTTCAACACTGCAGCGCTGCACCGATTTTCGCTCGCGCCAGTTGATGGGCTCGTCCGCGAGCTCGACTTCATGCCGCGGATGAACGAGATCCAGCCCACCGACCCCGCCCGCCTCGACCGCCTCGTCGCCGATGCCGCCCGCGCGGCCGCGGCCCGCGGGGTGGTCGGCGTCGTCGACTTCGAGATCGCCGACAACGTCGCGTCGTGGGCACGGCGCATCGGCGACGGACTCGACGTACTGCGGGTGCGCTGTGGAATCTGGCCCGAGTGGCTCGATTCCGCCGTCGCTGCCGGCCTGCGCACCGGCGATCCGGTGCCCGGAACCGGCGGACTCGCCACGGTCGGCCCGCTCAAGGTGATCGTCGACGGGTCGCTCGGTACCCGCACCGCGTACTGTCACGACCCGTATCCCGGCGGCGGTTACGGAGTGCTGTCTGTGCGTCCGGATCGGTTGCGGCAGTGGATGTTCCGTGCTCGTGCTAACGGTCTCGAGTGCGCGATCCACGCCATCGGCGACGCCGCCTGCGCCGTCGTCCTCGATGCGTTCGCCGCGACCGGTGCACGCGGCAGCGTCGAACACGCCCAACTCGTCGCAGACGCCGACCTGGCCGTGTTCGCCGGCCTCGGCGTCACCGCCAGCGTGCAACCCGCACATGTCCACGACGACGCGCCACTGGCGGACCGGTACTGGGCGGGACGGACGGCCCGCGCCTTCCCGTACGGGTCCCTGCAGCGCGCGGGAGTGCGCTTCGCGCTCGGCTCGGACGCGCCGGTCGCGCCGCTGGATCCCTGGCGCACGCTACGCGCGGCCGTGGACCGCACCCAACCCGACGGGCGGCGCTGGCATCCCGAACACGAACTGCCGTGGGAGGTCGCGCTCGCCGCGAGCACCGGCGGGCGCACCCGAGTGGCGCCCGGCGACGTCGCCGACCTGGTCGTTCTCGACATCGACTCGCTTCCACGACGTGGTCCCGGGCTCGCCGACCCGCCCGTCGCGGCGACCATGGTCGGCGGTCGGTGGGTGTTCGCATCGCGCACACTCTGATCAGAAAGTAAGCAAGACGAACAATCATTGACTTCTTCAACGATTGTGAATTAGTGTGATCCGCATCATCCCCCCACTTGGTACACCAGGCCCCCCCGCCTCGAATCGGAGACGAGATGACCGCATTGTCGGAACGACCTGAGTCACAGTCGGTGCAACCGCAATCCCAGACCGCAGTCCGCAATCCCCGTGAGGTACGCCGGGTCGTGCTGTCGAGCTACCTCGGCAGCACCATCGAGTTCTACGACTTCCTGCTCTACGCCACCGCGGCGGCCATCGTGTTCGCGCCGGTGTTTTTCTCGAACCTCTCGCCGGTCGCGGGTGCGATCGCGTCGATGGGAACCTTCGCGGTGGGCTACCTCGCCCGCCCGATCGGCGGCGTGATCTTCGGGCACTTCGGCGACCGCCACGGCCGCAAGTCGATGCTGCTCATCTCGATGACGATGATGGGTGTCGCGTCGTTCCTGATCGGCCTCGTCCCACCGGCCTCGATGATCGGCTCCTGGGGCGCGATCTGCCTGGTCGTGCTGCGGCTGACCCAGGGCATCGCGGTCGGCGGCGAGTGGGGCGGTGCCGCGCTGATGTCGCTCGAGCACGTCGGGGGCAAGGGCCGCGGGTTCGCGGCCTCGTTCACCAACGCCGGCGCGCCGACCGGATCGCTGCTCGGCACCGTCGCGCTCGCCATCGTCGCCCTGTTGCCCGAGGACGACTTCCTGTCCTGGGGCTGGCGGATCCCGTTCTTGCTCTCGGCAGTCATGCTCGTCGTCGGCCTCTACGTGCGGCTCAAGGTGTCGGAGAGCCCGCTGTTCGCCGAGGCGGCGAAGAAGGATGAGACGACGAAGAAGACGCTGCCGCTGCTGTCGATCCTCAAGCGGCCCCGGAACCTGCTGCTCGTCGCCTTCGGCTGCATGGCCGCCTTCGGTATCCAGACCATGTTCACCACCTTCGCGATCGGCTTCGCGGTCAACTCCGGCATCACCCGTACGCAGGCCCTCGTCGCGTTCGCGATCTGCCAGTTCTTCGCGATCTTCACGCTGCTCGGGTTCGCCCGTCTCTCGGACCGCCTCGGCCGTCGTCCGGTGATGCTTTTCGGTCTCGCCGCGTTCGCCGTGCTCATTTACCCGATCCTCTCCCTGCTGTCCTCGGGTAGCTTCGCGCTCGTCGTCGTCGCGTTCCTGCTCGGCTTCCCGCTGTGCCAGTCCGCGACCTACGGCCCGATGGCGGCCTACATCGCCGAGCAGTTCGGCACATCCGCGCGCTACACCGGTGCGTCGCTCGGCTACCAGGCCGCGTCGATGCTCGGTGCCGGTTTCACCCCGGTCATCCTGGCGTCGCTGCGGGCCGCGGGTGGCGGCGGGACGATGCTGGTCGGTGCCTTCATGATCGGCCTGGTCGCGCTGAGCGCGATCTTCATCCTGGTTGCGAAGGAGACCAAGGACCGCGACCTGGCGACCTACGAGCACTGAGCAATCCAGGTTCGACGCGAGAGGGCCCGGCAGCCGCCGGGCCCTCTCGGCCGGTTCAGGACGCGACGTCGTCGGGCTCGGGAAAGACCATGCGGGTCAGGATCGTTCGCATGGTGTCGAGTTCCTCGGCGCGGAACGTGGCCAGATGTCTGGCGGCGGTCTCGGCGCTGCGGCGGCGGCCTTGCTCGTACAGGTCGCGGCCGTCGTCGGTGGCGACGATCAGCTTGTTGCGCCGGTCGTTGGGGTCGGGGGTGCGCACCACCAGGCCGCGGCCCTCGAGGTCGTCGACGAGGGCGACGATCTGGCTGGGGTCCAGGCCCACATCGTCGGCGAGTCGGCGCTGGGTGACCCCGTCGGGTTCGTCGCAGACGAGCGCGAGAACGCTGTAGCCACGCACCTTGAGCCCCAAGGGCGCGAGGGCCTCGTTGGTGGCCTTGACCAGCACCGCACTGGCCCTGGTCAGCAGGAAACCGAGGTCGTCTTCGAGCATGCGTCGCCGGCCCATTGCGCTCCCTTCGCCGAAGGCGAGGTTACCAGGCATCAATCATTGACTTTCTCAATCGTTGATGTTCCAATTTAAGTATCCGGGCACGTCCCGTCAACGAGGAGGATTCGTGGATCTCAGCAACAAGGTCGCCATCGTCACCGGCAGCGGTCAGGGTCTCGGCCTGGCGTACGCGAAGGAACTCGCCCGCCAAGGCGCGGCGGTCGTGATCAACGACGTCAACCAGGAGACCGCCGACAAGGCCGTCGCCGAGATCGCCTCCGAGGGCGGGCGGGCGGTCGCGGTGGTGGCTCCGGTCGGGTCCACGGAGACCGCGAAGGCTCTGGTCGCCGCGGCGGTGGAGAACTTCGGCCGCCTCGACGTCATCGTCACCAACGCGGGCATCCTTCGCGACAAGGTCCTCTGGAAGATGACCGACGACGACTTCGACGCCGTCATCAACGTCCACCTGCGCGGCACCTTCACGTGTGTGCGCGAGGCCGTGGCGCAGTTCCGCGAGCAGGGCGAGGGCGGCCGGATCATCTGCATCGGCTCGCCCGCCGGCCAGCGCGGCAACTTCGGCCAAACCAATTACGCCGCAGCCAAGGCAGGTATCGTCGGCATGGTGCGCACGTGGGCGATGGAGCTGCAGCGCGCGGGCATCACCGCGAACGCGGTCTGCCCCGTCGCCGCCACCGCGATGACGGAGACCATCCCCTTCCTGGCGCCCTACGTCGAGGGCATGCGCAACGGCGAGCCGCTGCCGCCGGTCATCCGTCGCGAGGTCGGCATGGGCACCCCGGAGGACGTCGCGGGCGTCATCGCGTTCCTCGCCTCCGACGCCGCCGCCGACGTCACCGGCCAGGCGATCTCGATCGGTGGCGATCGCCTCGCGCTGTGGTCGCACCCGCAGCTGACCGCGACTGCGTTCCACGACAACGGGTTCAGCGCGGACGAGGTCGCCGCGGAATGGCCCGCCACGTTCGCCGGTCAGATCGAAACTGTCGGTGAGGAATTCCCTGCGGAGGTGCTCTCGAAATGACGCGTTACGAATACGGCGTCGACTTCGACGCGGTCGAGGCGATCGACATCCACACCCACGTCGAGATCGACGGGTGCGGGCACCGGTCGATGGACGACGAGTTGATGGCCGCGTCGGAGAAGTACTTCAAGTCGGGGGAGGAGCGGACCCCGACGATCGAGTCCATCGCCGAGCACTACCGCGAGCGCAACCTCGCGGCCGTCGTGTTCACCGTGGACGCCGAGTCGGCGACCGGGCACGCGCCGAACTCGGTGGAGGAGATCGCCGAGCGCGCCGCGGAATTCAACGACGTGCTGATCCCGTTCGGGTCCGTCGACCCGTGGCAGGGCAAGGCCGCTGTGCGGCGCGTACACCGGCTGGTGGACGAGTTCGGCGTCAAGGGCTTCAAATTCCACCCCAGCATGCAGGGCTTCGAGCCCAACGACCGGCGCTTCTACCCGGTGTACGAGGCCATCGTCGAAGCCGGAGTGCCGGCGCTGTTCCACACCGGGCAGACGGGCATCGGCGCGGGCATGCCCGGCGGGCACGGCATCAAGCTGCGCTACTCGGACCCGGCGCTGCTCGACGACGTCGCCGCGGACTTCCCGGACCTGACGATCGTGATGGCGCATCCGGCGGTGCCGTGGGTGGACACGCAGATCTCCATCGCGACGCACAAGGCGAACGTCTACATCGATCTGTCGGGGTGGTCGCCGAAGTACTTCCCGCCGCAGTTGGTGAAGGCCGCGAACACGATGCTGCGCAGCAAGGTGCTGTTCGGCTCGGACTTCCCAGTGATCCAGGTCGACCGTTGGCGCAAGGATTTCGAGACCCTCGACATCAAGCCCGAGGTCGCGCCTCTGATCTTCAAGGAGAACGCCCTGCGCGTGCTCGGCGTCAAGAAGTAGCCTTCCGAATTCGATAGGAGTTTTATGTCCACCGCCACCACCACCCGCCTTGCGACCCTGTCCGAGCTCGACGCGCTCGTCGGGTCCTCGCTCGGTACCTCGTCCTGGTTCGCCGTCGAGCAGGACCGGATCAACACCTTCGCCGACGCCACCGACGACCAACAGTGGATCCACGTCGATCCGGAGCGGGCGAAGTCCGAGAGCCCGTTCGGCGGCCCGATCGCCCACGGGTATCTGACGCTGTCGCTGATCATCCCGATGTGGGACGAGGTGCTGAAGATCGAGAGCACGAAGATGGCCGTCAACTACGGCCTGAACAAGGTGCGCTTCACCAACCCCGTCCCCGCCGGCGGCCGGGTGCGCCTGAACGCGACGCTGAAGTCGGTCGAGCACCTGCCCAAGGGCGGCGTCCAGGTCGTCATCGACGGCGTCATCGAGCTGGAGGGCAGCGACCGTCCCGCCGTCGTCGCGGAGGCCGTGTACCGCATGTCCGAGTGAGTATTGCCTGAAGGGGCGCCCACACTGTGTTATGCAGTGGGGGCGCCCTTTTCGTTTTCTTCGGAGTGCCCGGGGGTCGCCCGCCGCTGTGCGCTACTGAGGGGTCCCCTCACCGTCGAATTCGCTCATGTGGGGTCCCCCGAGTCCGCCGCGTGCGCTACCGAGGGTGCCCCTGACTCCGCTGGAGCGGTCGGGCCGGCCGTAAATACGGTCATCGCGACCGTGTGGTCGCCGACTCGCCCGCGCGGGCGCGATCGTTGCCCGGAACCGCCCGACGAGCACGAGCATTTCGTCGTCGACACGCCGGCAGCGCAACGATTTGGTGGTGATCAGTCGGGGCCGGGGCTGTGACGACCCCGACCGAATGGTCGCCGACACGCCGAAGATGCGGCCGTACGGGCGGTTTCGCGATGCGATGGGCACGAGTGTGCTCTGGTGGCGGGCCTTCTCGACGTTTGCCGCCAGGAGAGCACACTCGTCGTGAGGCTGTGTCAGTTTGTGGCGTGCGCTCTTTCCGGTAGGAGCGCATGGAAATGGTGGCCACCCGTGGCGCCCCGAGCCGCCATTTCACTACGAGGTCGGACGCCTGCTCACCGTGCAGCGGCGAGAGCGCACCTTACCGTCGCAAACGTCGAGTGGAGCGGCAGCAAGTGCGCACCCGGCGGTACAGGGGGGGAGCAGGAACAACGGGAAACCCCCGCACTCCGGCGGGAGTGCGGGGGTTGGGCGGTCGGGCTCAGGGCCGGTCAGTGCCGGTCGCTGGAGTAGCCCCAGAGCCAGTCGGTGTATTTGTAGCTGGACTTGTCGCGGGTCTGGAACAGCTCGTTGCGGGCGAGGCGGGCGGTGCCGTCGAGGTGCCACAGCTCGCCCCACATGCGGCCGGTGGTGAGGATGCGGTTGCAGCGGGGGGCACGTTCCTCGTTGACGGCCTTGAGGATCTGCGGCCACGCGGTGTTCCCGCCGCCGACCTCGTAGTCCTCGGCAGCGTAGTCGGCGAGGCACTTCGCGTCCTCGATCGCCATCACGGCTCCCGAGGCCAGGTACTGCAGCGGCGGGTGCGCGGCGTCGCCGAGCAGGATCATCCGGCCGTCGACCCAGTTGTCGATCGGCTCGCGGTCGAACATCGGCCACCAGCGGTCCTTCCACAGGTGGTCGATGCCGCGCCGGACCGTGTCGTGGCAGTGCGAGAACGCCTGCTCGAGCTCCTCGGGCCCACCCCAGTTCTCCTCGCCGCGAAGGAAGCTGGGCGACTCGAACACCGCGACCTGGTTCAGCATCTCGCCACCGCGCAGCGGGTACTGGATGAAGTGGCAGCGCGGGCCGATGTAGCCTACGACGTCCTCGATGTCGTCGTCGAGCGGAACCTCGTTGTACGGGAAAGTCCCTCGGTACGCGACGTACCCGGACCCGACCGGCTGGTCGTCGGAGATCTTCGTGCGCAGGCGGGACTTGAGTCCGTCCATGCCGAGCGCGACGTCGGCCTCGTGGGTGCGGCCGTCGTCCGTGGTGACGACGACCTTGTCACCGTCGGTGACGACGTCGGTCACGGTGATGCCGGTGTGCAGTTCGGCGCCGGCGGTGCGTGCCGCGGCCACCAGCGTCGCGTGCAGGTCGCTGCGGTGCGTGACGAAGTACGGACCGCCGTAGCGGGCGCGGAATTCCGTGCCGAGGTCGATGCGGGTCAGTTCCTCGGCGGTCACCGCGTCGCGGAACACGATGTTCTTCGGCTGCACGCCCTGGGCGAGCACCTCGTCGAGCACCCCCCACGACTGCAGGATCCGGGCGCCGTGCGGGCCGATCTGCAGGCCGGCGCCGACCTCGCCGAACTCCGTGGCCCGCTCGAACAGCGTGACCCGAACACCCTTGCGGGCCAGGGCGAGTGCGTTGGCGGCACCGCCGATTCCGCCGCCGGCGATGATTACGTGTGCGTTCTTGATGGTGGACATGTGGGTTTCCTTCGGGTTTGGGCTGGGAGTCAGCGGGTGGCGGCGGCAGGCGTACGGGAGATGATCAGCAGCAGCGCGGAGGCGATCAGTGCGCTGACACCGAAGAGGACGAAGTTCGAGTCGGCACCGAGTCCGGCGGCGAGCAGCCATCCGCCGATCTGTGGTGCGGCGACCGCGCCGAGCCGGCCGACGCCGAGCGCCCAGCCGAGCGCGGTGCCGCGCAGGTGGTCCGGGTAGTGCGACGCGACGGCGGCGATGATCAGGCATTGCGTGCCGTGGGTGCCGACGCCGGCGATGACGAAGATGGCGTACACGACGGCGACCGGAGGGTTGGTCAGCAGCGTGAGCAGCGACACGCCGGCGAGCAGCGCCGCGACGATGCTCGTCTGGATTGTGCCGAATCGCACTCCGCCCCAAGCGGTCACGAACGATCCGGCGACAGCGCCCAGGTTCAGGGCGAGGGCGAAGGTCAGCGCGCTGCCGAGGTCGGTGCCCGTGCCCTGCATCAGCTTGGGCAGCCAGGTGCCCAGGCCATACCAGGCGAGCAGCGTGACCATCGTGGCGAGCGCGAACAGGATGCTGATGGTGCGGTAGCGCGCCCCCAGCAGTGCGCCGAACCCTTCTCGACGGCCCGATTCTCTCGGCGCGGCCGTCTGATTCGGCAGGGTCCGCCAGGCGATCGGCACCAGCACGATCAGGGCGATCAGTGCGAACGCGAACATCGGCCGCCAACCCCAGTGCGGAATGACCGGGATGCCCACGAGCGCAGCGATCGATCCGCCGATCGGCACGCCCGACATCATCATGGTTGCGACGGCCGCCCGCCAGTGCGCCGGAACTAGTTCGGCGGCAAGGGCGTTGGCGGTCGGCACCAGACCGCCGAGGCCGAGTCCCGCGATCAGGCGCAGTACCCCGAACGACACCGGCCCGGTGGCGAACGCGCACAGTGCGGTGAACACCGACAGCACGACCGCGCATCCGATCACGGCCTGCTTGCGGCCGATGAGGTCGGAGAGTCGGCCGGCGAGCACCGCGCCGATCATCATCCCGAGGAACGCGAGGCTGCCGAGCGTGCCGGCGGTGGAGGCGCTGATGCCCCACTCCTTCTGCAGGCTCGGCAGTACGTTGCCGTAGACGATGAGGTCGTAGCCGTCGAAGACGACGAAGAGCCAGCAGACGACGACCGCGACCAGCGACGTGCGATCGAAGCGAGCACGGGTGGTGGTGTGCTCGGCGGTGGGGAAGGCGATTGGCATGGGTTCAGGGTGGTGCGCGGCACAGACCTGCTGCAATATAGTTCTCCTGTGCAGAATCCGGCGACGAAGCGCACCATCGAGAAGCCGACGTACATGCTCGAGTCCGTCGACAACGCCCTGCGCTTGCTGCAGATGCTGCGCGACGTCGGTGCGCTGCGACTCAAGGATGCGTCCGGGGAACTCGACATCGCCCCGTCGACCGCGCATCGGCTGTTCGCCATGCTCGTCTACCGCGGTTTCGCCGTCCAGGACGAGAAGCGGGTTTACCACCCCGGGCCCGCGATGGGTGCGGGACCGGCGCAGGTGGGCTGGAC
This sequence comes from Aldersonia sp., assembly GCA_036524855.1. Classification (GTDB taxonomy): domain Bacteria; phylum Actinomycetota; class Actinomycetes; order Mycobacteriales; family Mycobacteriaceae; genus Aldersonia. Next base: position 32,307 of record DATDBL010000013.1, read on the forward strand.
CAGAGAGTTCACCGACCTCGCCCGGCCGCACATGGAGGCGCTCGCCATCCGCTGTGGCGAGACGGTCAACCTGGTGATCCGGGTCGGCACGCAGGCGCGCTTCCTGGCGTCCGCGGAGTCGGTCGGCATGCTTCGGGTCGGCGATCGCCAGGGCCAGGTGTTGGCTGCGGAATTGACCGCCGGCGGCCGGATCCTGCTGGCCGAACTGCCGCACGACCTGCTCGCGCAGTTGTATCTACGCCCCGACCACGCCCCAAGTGACGACGGGACGGATTGGGCCGACCGTAGGCTGCCGCCCGACGAATTCGACGCTTTCGCCCACGACCTGCAGGCAGCGCGCGCAGTGGGCTTCGCGCTCAACGTGCAGCAGACCGAGGAGGGCGTCGCGGCGTTCGGGGTGGCGGTGCGCAACCGGTCGGGTCGGGCAATCGGTGCGATCACCGTTGCGGTGCCGATCACGCGGTATAAACAACACTCACGGGGGCCGATGGTCGCGCAGCTGAAGACGATGGTGCGCGAACTCGAGGTCGACGTCGCCGACATCGAACCCTGACATTTCTGCACAGAAGAAACATCTGGTCCGGCTGTTTCACGGACCCGTAGCGTCACAGATATCGCAAGAGCGCACCAGAGCGTCCGAGGAGTAGTCCGCATGAGCACCCTGCACCAGCAGCCGTCCCCCGATCCCGAACTCGACCAGTTGTACGCGGATTTCGAGACTGAGCACCTGAATCCGCTCTGGACGCAGCTGGGTGATCTCATGCCGATGACGCCGACGTCGCGGGCGGTGCCGTTCGTGTGGAAGTGGTCGACGCTGTATCCGCTGGCGCAGCGCGCGGGTGATCTGGTGCCGGTCGGGCGGGGCGGGGAGCGGCGCGCGATCGCGTTGGCCAACCCCGGCCTGGGCGGCGTGCCGTACGTGACGCCGACCCTGTGGGCGGCGATCCAGTACCTGGGCCCGAAGGAGGTCGCCCCGGAGCATCGGCACAGCCAGAACGCGTTCCGGTTCGTGGTCGAGGGCGAGGGTGTGTGGACGGTGGTCAACGGTGACCCGGTAGCGATGCGGCGCGGGGATTTCCTGCTGACCCCGGGCTGGAACTTCCACGGCCACCACAACGAAACCGATCAGCCGATGGCGTGGATCGACGGCCTCGACATCCCGTTCGTGCACTACACCGACACCGGGTTCTTCGAGTTCGGTTCCGACAACGTCACCGACGAGTCCACCCCGGACATCTCGCGTTCGGAGCGGTTGTGGTCGCATCCGGGTCTGCGCCCGCTCGTCGGGCTGGACGCGAAGACGTCCTCGCCGATCGCCGCCTACCGCTGGGAGCACACCGACGCCGCGCTGCGCGAGCAGCTCGCGCTCGAGGACGAGGGCTACGCCGCGACCCCCGAGCCGGGGCACGCCGCGGTGCGCTACACCAACCCGACCACCGGCGGCGACGTCATGCCGACCATCCGCGCCGAATTCCACCGCCTGCGCGCCGGCGCGCACACCCGCAGCCGTCGCGATGTCGGATCCACCGTGTACCAGGTCTTCGAGGGCGCGGGCCGGCTCGTGCTCGACGGCAAGGCCACCGAGGTCACCAAGGGCGACATGATCGTCGTGCCGTCGTGGACGCCGTGGTCCATAGAGGCCGGTGACAGCACGTTCGACCTGTTCGCGTTCTCGGATGCTCCGATCGTGGAGCGTCTGCACTTTGCCCGTACGTATATCGCCGAAGGAGCCTGAATCCCTTGTCTATTTCTCAGCAGTCCAACCTGAAACTCGCCACCCTGCGTCGCGACGGCGGCACCGTGGCGGTGCGTGTCGATTCCGACACGGCCGCGACCGTGATCGACGGCTACGCCGATCTGTCGGCGCTGTTGGCCGACCCGAACTGGCGTTCGGTGGCCGCGAAGGCCGCGGGCGCGCAGGTCGATCTGGCCGACGCCGACTACGCCCCGGTGGTGCCGACCCCGGGCAAGATCGTGTGCGTCGGGTTGAACTACCGCACCCACATCCAGGAGATGGGCCGCGATCTGCCGCCGTACCCGACGCTGTTCTCCAAATTCAAGGAAGCGCTGACCGGCCCCTACGACGACGTCGTGGTGCCCGGCTACGCCGCCGCCGAGCTGGACTGGGAGGCCGAACTCGCCGTCGTCATCGGCAAGGCCGCCTACCAGGTGGCCGAGGCCGACGCCGCCGACTACATCGCCGGCTACTCGGTGATCAACGACTACACGATGCGCGACTACCAGTACCGCACCCTGCAGTGGGACCAGGGCAAGACCTTCGAGAAGACCAGTGGATTCGGTCCGTTCCTGGTCACCGACTACGCGCTCGGCTCGAAGATCGAGACCCGGCTCGAGGGCGAGGTCATGCAGTCGGCGAACACCGACGACCTGGTGTTCACCCCTGCCGCGCTGGTGGACTACATCAGCCACATCGTGACCCTGCAGCCCGGCGACGTCAT
>DATDBL010000014.1:0-33247 GCA_036524855.1 Aldersonia sp.
GCCTTTGGCACGCAGACGGATGCGCCGAGCGGGCGTGATCGGACCCGCCCCGGTCGCCCGAACCGCCACCACCGTCGCCACTGCCGCGGTCGTCGCGCACGGCGTCCGCCGCCGTGGCGATCGGCGGGACGACCGGCGGGACGACCGGCGGGACGACCGCAGGGACCGGCGCTGAACTGCCGCGGATCGATGCTGCGGACGGCGGATCCGTGAAATGCCCAGGGCCCGCCGGGTCCCGTTGTCGAGGTGGATGTTCGACGGACAGTCGGCTCCGGGTTGGCGCGGGTGATCAGAACACGGTCGTCCAGTCGTCTGTGATGCTGACCACGGTCCAGCCGTTGGTGCCGGCCATCTCGAGCGCCTGTTCGGCGCCCGCGACGTAGTCGAACTCGCGGGCGGGGTCGTCGTGGCGGATCAGCAGCCGCAGCGAGGGCCGGCCCGGCTGTTCGGCGAACTGCAGCATCGGGATGTCCCCGTTGGAGTTCCCGGCCGCCAGGACGGGTCGCCGACCGACGCGGTTCCAGATCCGCACCGGCTTCTCGGGGCCGTCGTCGAGGACGTCGGCCACGGGTTTGCGAACGATCGTGCCGGCGCGGCCGTCGTTCTTCCAGACCAGCGACACGCCGCTGCCGATGACCCGCTGCCGGGGGATGCCGTACACCTCCTGGCTGATCGGCCGCATGAAGTCGCGTCCGCCGCCGGAGACGATGTAGTTGCGAAACCCGTTGACCTCCAGGTGGTCGAGCAGCTCGATCATGGGGGCATAGCCGCACGCCAGGTAGGTGCGGTCGAGCGTGGGATGCCGTGTTGTGCGCAGGAACCGGTCGGCCTGGGCCTCGAACTCGTCCACGGTGATTTCGGCGAACGCCGTCAGCACCCCGGCGGCGAGCACCGTCACCCCGCTGTCGTCGCCGTGGTAGTGCTTGGTGAGACGTCGTCGAGCCAGCCGTAGTCCTTCGTGTAGGCCGCCTGCCAGGGTTGGCGCGTGCGCAGCGCCGGGTCGTGCTCGGCCATGGCGACGAGGCGGCGCAGGACGAAGTCGAGCTGGATGGGCATCGGCTTCTCACACCACAGGGTGCCGTCGTTGTCGAAGACCGCGACCCGTTCCTCGCGTGGGACGGCGTCGGGCCCGCCCGCGGCGGTGACCCGCCGAACGAAGTCCAGGATGGCCTGTTTGGCGGCGCCGCCGCGCCAGCTCGGCAGCGGATCGCCTGCGGTCTCCCGACCGAGAGGGGCGTCGGGCAGATCGGCCTGGTCTGGGCCGGTGTCCACTATTCGCGGGAGAGCATGGCGGCGGCTTCGCGTTCGAGGTCGACGTAGGGTCGCCGCTGACATCGACCGCGACCCGGTGCAGAGTCGCGCCGGTGAACGCCCAGGGAGCGGTACCCGGGTAGTCGTCGGTGACGGGTTCCCCGGGGTCGCGGCCGGCGTTGAGGCCCTCGTCGGTGAGGCTGAACTTGCCGGGCTGGGTCCGGATTCGGCCCTCGCCGACCTTGCGGTCGCCGTAGTAGAGGCTCAGCACGCCGTGGGCGGTGCCGGGCGGGTCCTCGCCGTCCTTGTCGAACGAGGCGGCCAGAATCTGGTTCTCACCGGTCGGCAGGTCCTCGGTCGCGCTGATCTTCTGTCGTTCGCTGCCGAGGAAGTTGTACACGTAGTGCAGCCGGTTGTCCTTGACGTACAGCGTGTGCCCACCGAACCGGCCGCCGTGGGAGAACAGCACCCCCGCGGCCCCGTCGGTGGGGATGTCGACGAGCGCCCCGATCGTGTAGGAACGGTTGCGGATGTTGACCGCGGCCGCCTCGGGGACCTCGGCGCCGCCGGGGCGGTAGACGTAGCGGTTGCGCGGCGGTGCGAGCTGCGGGCGCGGGGTGGTGAGCAGTTCGACGCCGGAGCGGAGTTCGATGCCGAGGCAGTCCAGGAGGGTCGGCACCACGTCGATCGCGTGGTGGTACTGGTCGCGGGTCTCGCCGCGGGCGGTGATCCCGTCGGGCCAGGAGATGATGCACGGGTCGCTGGTGCCGCCGTTGAACGAGTAGCGCTTCCACATCTTGAACGGGGTGTTGAACGCCATCGCCCACCCGTTCGGGTAGTGGTTGTAGGTTTCGGTGCCGCCCAGCTCGTCGAGCATGGCCAGGTTCTCCGCAAGGTCGTCGGGGACACCGTTGGCGATCTTGTTCTCGTTGACCGAGCCGTTGGGGCCGCCCTCGCCGCTGGCGCCGTTGTCGGAGACCACCACGATGATGGTGTTGTCGAGTTGTTCGATCTGCTCGAGGTAGGCGAGCAGGCGCCCGATCTGATCGTCGCAGTGCGAGAGGAAGCCGGCGTACACCTCCGCCATCCGCGCGAAGAGCCTCTTCTCGTCGGCGGAGAGGGTGTCCCAGGGGCGGGTGTAGTCCAGCGGCGGGAACGACCGTCCGTCGGGCCCGCTGCGGTCTCGGGGTCGCCGATCGGGTTGAGCGCCGGCAGCTCGGTGTGTTGGGGGACCAGGCCCATCTCCTTCTGCCGGGCCAGGGCCTGTTCGCGCAGCGCCTCGTAGCCCGCGTCGAACCTGCCGCGGTAGCGGTCGGCCCATTCGCGCGGCACCTGGTGCGGGGCATGCGCGGCGCCGGGCGCGTAGTACAGGAACACCGGCCGGTCCGGGGCGATCGCCTTCACATCGTCGAGGTAGTCGAGGGCCCTGTCGGTGATGTCGACGCCGAAGTGGTAGCCGTTCTCCGGGGTGTCGGGCTGCGCGACGGGATGGTTGTCGTGCACCAGGTCCGGATACCACTGGTTGGTCTCGGCGCCGAGGAACCCGTAGAAGCGTTCGAAGCCGCGCCCGACGGGCCAGTTCCGTTTGGTGGAAGCCAGGTTCATCTCGTCCTCGGCGCACAGATGCCACTTGCCGACCATGGCGGTGCTGAACCCGTGGTCGACGAGGATCTCGGCGAGCGTCGCGCATTCCGGGGGGATGTGCCCGTTCGAGCCGGGGAACCCGGTCGCGCACTCGCTGATGCAGGCCATCCGTTGGTGGTGTGGTTGCGGCCGGTGAGCAGACACGACCGGGTCGGGGAACACAGCGCGGTGGTGTGCCACTGCCCGTAACGGATCCCGTTCGCGGCGATCCGGTCGATGTTCGGGGTGTCGATCGGGCCGCCGTACCAGCCCAGGGCGCCCAGCGTGTGTGATCTGGCCACCGCGGTGCTCGACACCGCCGAGAACGTGGACGACCGCGGACACCTCGATCGTGATGACCGGGCGTGCGGCGCGTCGGTGTGGGGCTCGAGTCGAGAGCGGGGTCACCCGCAACGGGTGACGCGCGGACCGCAGCCGGGGAGCACGCTGTGATCAGGCGATACCGAACGGTCGACGGCCGGGGCTCAGGCGCCGAGCCCACCCCCGACCGAAGCGGGTGTCATGAGAAGGCAGGATTGGTGATGGCGAACTCCGACGACGGCACCCCGACCGGTCCCGACGAACCACTGAGTGCAGATGATCGGTTGGAGCTCGAACGGCTCCGTGCCGAGGTCGCTGCGCTGCGCTCCGCCGAGCGGCGGGCGCGGGCGTTTCCTGCTGCCACCGGACCGCGCGGTCACGGCGCGCGTGGTCCCGCGGTCGCGGGCGTGTTGGTGGGCGTGTTGGTGGGCGTGCCCGTGGGTGTGCTGGCGGCGGCCAGAATCTCGCGGAGCGAGGCCTGGGCCGTGTGGACGGACTGGCGGTGACCTCGGTGCTGGCCAGGTTCGCGCGCACCGAATTCTTGGACACGGACGGATATGCGGCCACCGCGCGCCGCTTCAGGACAGCCTGCGATGTCCGACCGGACGTGGACTTCTCGACGGTCAGGCCGTCGCCGTGATGTCGCGCGAACAAGGCCAAATAGAGGAGGCCCAGTCATGACCGTGAAGCATCTGACCCGCGCCGAGAGACGAGCGCAAGGGAAAGCGGCCCGCACCCAAGCGCCCCTGCAGGCGCACCGCGAGTTCGACCCGTCGCCGGGCCGGGACCCGCTGGGTCTGCTGCTGGGTCAGGCGGCGACGCGGGTGCCCGAGCTGGTGCCGATCCGGCACGGCCGGATGCTGGTCTCGCCGTTCACCTACTACCGTGGGGCCGCGCTGCCGATGGCCGCCGACCTCGCGGCGACACCGACCTCGGGCCTGCGGGTGCAGCTCTGCGGTGACGCGCACCTGTCGAACTTCGGCGCGTTCGCCTCACCCGAGCGTCGGCTCGTCTTCGACGTCAACGACTTCGACGAAACCCTGCCCGGACCCTTCGAGTGGGACGTCAAGCGGCTGGCCGCGAGCCTGGCCGTCGCCGGGCGCGACAACGGCTTCACCGCCAAGGTGCGCCGCACCGTCATCCTGGCCGGCGTCGAGCGCTACCGCACCGCGCTGCGCGAGTTTGCCGACATGCCGCTGCTCGGCGTCTGGTATGCCCACCTCGACGTCGAGGACGCGGTGAACCAGGTCAAGTCCCAGCTGGCCAAGAGGGGACGCAAGCTGGCCGAGCAGGCGCTCGCCAAGGCCCACACCCGCGACAGCATGCAAGCCTTGAGCAAGCTGACCACCACCGTTGACGGGCGACGCCGGATCATCAGCGACCCGCCGTTGATCGTGCCGGTCGAGGAGCTGTTCACCGACATGCAGGCCGACGCGCTCGCTGCGCAACTCAACGAGCTGCTCGCGAGCTATCTGCACACCCTGCAGTCCGACCGTCGGCACCTGGTGCAGCAGTTCGAACTGACCCAGGTGGCGCGCAAGGTCGTCGGTGTCGGCAGCGTCGGCACCCGCGCCTGGATCCTGCTGCTCGAGGCCGGCGACGGGCAGGAACCGCTGGTCCTGCAGGCCAAGGAGGCCCAGGACTCGGTGCTGGCCGAATACTGCGGCCGTAGCGAATACGACGACCAGGGGCAACGCGTGGTCGCCGGGCAGCACCTCATGCAGGCGGCCAGCGACATCTTCCTGGGGTGGCAACGGACCACCGGACCCGACGGCGTCGACCGGGACTTCTACGTCCGGCAGCTGCGGGACTGGAAACTGTCCTTCCCCATCGAGCTGATGGCGCCCCAGGGCATGGCGGTCTACGCCGGCCTGTGCGGCTGGACCCTGGCCCGCGCCCACGCCCGCTCCGGGGACCGCATCGCCCTCGCGGCTTACCTCGGCAAGTCCGACAAATTCGACACCGCGATCGCCGACTTCGCCGAAACCTACGCCGACCAGAACGAACGCGACCACGCCGCGCTCGCCGCCGCCGTCGCCGACGGCCGCGCCGAAGCACAATCCGGCCTCTGAACCCACACCACCACATCGACAGTTCGGGTTCGACCGCAGCGCTGATTTCCGTGGTGACGGTACGCGGACGCGGTCACCGATCTGCTGGCGTTCTACAGTATCGTTTCGGCACGCCGGTTGAGCGAAGGGACACCACATGATGACGAACCTGTCCCGGCTGGCGTTGCTGACCGAGTTGGAGCAGGTCGCGGAAGACAACCTCAACCGTCACCTGTCGGTCGCCAAGGAATGGCATCCGCACGACTATGTGCCGTGGGACATGGGCCGCACATTCGGCGCGATGGGCGGCGTCGATTGGGACCTGGAGCAGTCGCGGCTCGGTGAAGTCGCGCGAGCAGCGATGGTGACCAACCTGCTCACCGAGGACAACCTGCCCTCCTACCACCGCGAGATCGCGGAGAACTTCTCTCTGGACGGAGCGTGGGGGAGTTGGGTCGGCCGTTGGACCGCCGAGGAAAACCGACACGGCATCGTGCTTCGCGACTACCTTGTGGTCACCCGTGCCGTGGATCCCGTCGCGCTCGAACGCGACCGCATGGAGCACATGACCAACGGTGCCGTCGCGCCGCCGGGTGGGGAGGACCTGCGGCTGCTGGGGTTTCTTTCCTATGTCACGTTTCAGGAGCTGGCGACGCGAGTCTCGCATCGCAACACCGGCAAGGCGTGCGATGAGCCGATCGCCGACCGGATGTTGCAGCGTATCGCGGCCGACGAGAACCTGCATATGATCTTCTACCGCAACCTGTGTGCTGCCGCATTGGACCTCGCGCCGGATCAGACGCTCGAGGCCATCGACGTGATCGTCCGGAATTTCCAGATGCCCGGGACGGGTATGCCGAACTTTCGCCGCAACGGTGTGCTGATGGCCAAGCACGGCATCTATGACCTGCGTCAGCATCTCGAAGACGTGATGTGGCCCGTCTTGCGGAAGTGGAATATTTTCGAGCGCAACGACTTCAGTGCTCGCGGCGAGCAGATCCGCGAGGAACTGGCCGCGTTTCTGGAGGAGTTGAGGGCGGTGAAAGTGCCCAGATTCGAGGAGCAACGAGACCGGTCGCTCGCCCGGGACGCCCGCGAACACGAGCGGGCTGGCGGCTGAGCGTCTTCACCCTCGAGGTCCACCACACGGGGGAGCGTTGCGGGCGGGTCGTCACCGGCGCGGGTGCCGTGAAGGCGCACCTGGCGCGTCGTGAATGTCGCGCAGGGCGACACGCCGCCGGTTGTGCGTCGGTTCCCGGGTGTGGTTAGTCTTGTCCCAAGAGCCGATCCCGGATGGCGACGGTGTTGAGCGTCTACCCGAGCGGACCATACGCCGAACTCGCCGACGAGACCGTCGGCTCCGCTCGGCCACGAGAAGTCGCCCACGCCGGATCAACCCGAGGACGTCGATGGCTATCACCGAGATCGCGGAGTACGCGCATCTGAGCGAGGCAGAGGTCGAGGCACTCGGGCGCGAGCTCGACGCGATTCGCCGCGACGTGGAGGACTCGCGCGGCGAGGAGGACGCGGCATACATCCGCCGCACCATCACACTGCAGCGGACGCTGGACGCCGGGGCCCGCCTGGTGATCCACGGCAGCCGGACAAAGCTCGGATGGGTCCTCGGAACGACGGCGCTCGCCGTGGCCAAGAGCATCGAGAACATGGAAATCGGGCACAACGTCTGCCACGGCCAGTGGGACTGGATGAACGACCCGGAAATCCACTCCAGCACATGGGAGTGGGACATGGCCGGTCTCTCGGCGCAGTGGCGGTATTCCCACAACTACCGTCACCACGTGTTCACCAATGTCGTCGGCATGGACGACGACCTCGGCTTCGGCGTCCTTCGGATAACCAGGGATCAGCAGTGGCGGCCGAGTCATCTGCTGCAGCCGTTGCGGAATGTGTTGTTGGCGGCAACATTCGAATGGGGCATCGCTCTGCACGGTCTGTATTCGGAGCGGGACCGCGCGGCGGCCGACGCCGAGAAATCCGCCCAGACCAGAGCGCTGATCGGGAAGATCGCCCGCCAGACGGGCAAGGACTATCTGCTCTTTCCCGCGCTCACCGGACCGCGGTGGCGCCGCACGCTGGCTGCCAACACCGCCGCCAACCTGCTGCGCAACCTGTGGGCGTACGTGGTGATCTTCTGCGGGCACTTCCCCGACGGCGCGGAGAAATTCACCCCCGCGGCACTGGAGCGCGAGACCAGGCCCGAATGGTATCTGCGACAAATACTGGGCACCGCGAACTTCGACGCCGGCCCGGCGCTGGCGTTTCTGAGCGGGAACCTGTGCTACCAGATCGAGCACCACCTGTTCCCCGACCTGCCCAGCAACCGCTACGCCGAGATCGCCCAGCGCGTGCGGGCGCTGTGCGACAAGTACGACCTGCCCTACACGACCGGTCCGCTGACCAGGCAGTACCTGATGACCCTGCGCACCATCCACAAGCTGGCCCTCCCGGACCGCGTCCTGATCGCCACCCCCGACGACGCAACCGAGACGGCTGAGACGGCTGAGACGGCTTCGGGACTGAAGTTCCGCACCGACGCGACACCACCGGCCCCCGTCGGGGTGGACCCCGATATCCGGCGGCGCCGCGGACTGCGCACCGCGTTACGGGACCGGCACCGCGACCCCGCCGACGGCGTGGGATCGTCCGCGCTCACCGTGCACGACAGCATCAACAAGCGGAGTCGAGCCAACCGATCCGGCGCTCACCCTCTGCTCGGTCGACTACGCAGGTCCAGTCGACGCGACGGTAATGCCCCGACCGTGGAGAGTTGATTCATCCGTCAGACGAGCGCACGTTCTCCGCCTGCGGTCCCTTCTGCCCCTGCCCGATCTCGAACTCCACCCGCTGGCCGTCCTCGAGCGACCGGTGCCCGCTACCCGCAATCGCCGAGAAGTGCACGAACACATCCTGACCGCCGCCGTCCGGAGCGATGAACCCGAACCCCTTGTCCGCGTTGAACCACTTCACGATGCCCTGCGCCATCCCGGTCCACTCCCTACCAACCTGCACGCCCGGGCCCCACACCGAGGCCCAGATCTCGACTACCGATCCTGCCACCCCGCGCGGGCCCGGGCACGTCGATTACCGCATCCCGCCGCCCGAACCCCCGTGCCCGCACGTCGCGGCCCACCGCGTCCGCCCCGGTCCGGTGACACGCGAGAACGGCCCTCGTCGTCGGCCCGGTGCAGTCGACGTGGCGGATCTGAGCCTGCCAGGTGCGGCCACCACATTCCGAAGCCCGTCTCGACCCGCGCCGCGATCGTGCTCGCCGCCGCGCGGGGGAATCGAACGCGCAGATCGCGGCGTCGCTGCGGATGTGTTTCGACACCGTGCGCAAGTGGCGCGGGCGCTGGCTCGCCGCACCGGGGGTGACGGCGCTGGGTGATGGGAAACGATCGGGTCGCCCACCGCGGTTCACCCCGGTGCAGGTCGCCCGGGCTCGAGGCGCTGGCCTGCACACCGCCACGGGAGCACGGGCCGCCGTGGCGCGGTGGTCGTGCCCGGAGCTGGCCCGCCACGCCGTGACCGAGGGCATCTGCGCGTCGATCTCGCCGGCGACGGTGGGCGCCGCCTTTTGTCCGAGGACGCGCTCAAACCCTGGCAGTACCGCTCGTGGATCTAGATCACCGACCCCGACTTCACCGTCAAGGCCACCCGGGTGCTGGACCTGTACGCCCGAACCTGGGATCAGAAACCGTTGGGCCCGAAAGACTTCGTGATCTCCGCCGACGAAGACCTCGATCCAGGCCCGCTGCCGCTGCCACCCGACCCTGCCGCCCGGCACGGCGCGCACGATAGCGACCCGGCTCGCCGAGTTCGAGACCCGCTACAACCAGACCGCCCAGCCGTTCAAATGGAGGTTCACCACCACCGACCTGAACGAACTCATGGCCAAACTCGACGACCGCCACTCGGCCCAGCCCCGAGCAGCCTGACCCCCAACGAACTTACGAGCGGGACCACCAAGGTTGCCGCAGTATTGACACGTGCCCCAGGCAGGAATCGAACCTGCGACCTACCGCTTAGGAGGCGGTTGCTCTATCCCCTGAGCTACTGGGGCCAACGCGGTACGAGTCTAGACGGTGACGCTCTGCCACCTATTTGCCCCACGTCATCGACGAAGATGCAGGTCAGGCCTATTCGTAGCTGTTGGGTGCTTCGATGATGTCGAACACGTCGCGCGCGAGGTACATGGTACGTCCGCCTCGTCCGTAGTGGCCGAACTTCGATACCCAGCCGAGTTCCTCAGCCCGCGCCAGCAGGTTTCGGGCCCCTTGAGCTGTGATCGCGTTTCCCGCCTGGGTAATTGTGAGTTCTACGCGGCGGGCATGGATGAACGGAGTACGGAAGATCATGGGAATGAGGGCGCCAACCCGTGATCGGTCGAGTTCGACCTGCCGGAAGTAACGTTCACGCAGTTCCACCAGCTTGCTAGCGCGAGACACCGCATCCTCTGATTGTCGACGCACCGCAACGAGAAAGAACTGTAGGTAGTCCTGCACCTCCGCGCGCTCACGCACAGCCTGCAGCCGCGCGTAATACTCGTCGCGGTTAGCCTCCAGGTAACCCGACAGGTACAGCAGTGGCCTGGTCAGGCGCCCTTCCACCATCAGGAAGAGTCCGACGATCAACCGGCCGATCCGACCGTTGCCGTCGAGGAACGGGTGAATCGTTTCGAATTGATAGTGCGCCATCGCTGCCCTGACCAGCGTGGGGGTCTGAGACGGCAAGTTGACGTAGCGTTCCCAGTCCGTCATCAACTTGCCGATGTACTCCGGAAGTGGCGGCACAAACCGCGCGGTCGTCGGCGTCGCATCGGCCGCGCCGATCCACACCGGAGACCGCCGGAACTCGCCAGGCAATCGTTCCTCCCCTCGAACTACGGTCATGAGTTCCGCATGAACTTGCTTGATCAAGCGTTCGGTGATCGGGAGTTCCGCTGCAAGCCGAAGAGCCAAGTCCGTTGCTGACAAGTATCTCTCAACCTCAGCAACATCATCGGTGACTGTGCCTTCACCCTCGCTCGCTTCGGCCTGCAGGACCTCTGACAACGACGCCTTCGTGCCCTCGATCCGAGAGCTTGCGAGCGCCTCCTTACGTACAAACGGTCCCAGCAGAACTTCCGGATCGCGTATCAACCTCCCCAACCCGTTCAGGAGGCCCAAGGCGGCATCTGCCTCCGACAACGCCAGCACCGTTTGCGAGTCGAGCGGTATCAAGTCAGGGATCGGGTTTGGCCGGTAGTACGTGAACCCGGCAGGGCCGGTCCCGACAACCGGCTGACCGAACTCACCCGTGAGAAAATTCTCGACGCGCACACGCCAACACTAGCAAAGCAACACGCTCATAAAGTTGGCAAGTGCAAAGCGAACAGCATCTAAGCTTTGCAAAAGCCTGGCACGTGCCAAAATCGCTTTGCACGTCAGGATCACTCGCACAGCGGCTGGGCCCCGGACTTTGCGCGTCACATCCGCGCGTACCGCGCCATCACGAAGCTGTACAGCCCGTAGGCCGCGACACCTGCCGCGGCGAGCAGCAGCAGGAACTTGCCGAACGGGGCCTCGCCCAGCGTCTTCACCGCGCCGTCGATGCCGGTGGCCTTGGACGGGTCGGATTTCAGCACCGCCACGATCAGGAGCACCCCCGCACCGGCGAGCACACCGCCCTTCGCGACGTAGCCGACGATGCCGAGCGGCTCCACCACTCCGCCGCCGTCGACCTTCAGATCGTCGAGGAACTTCCTGGTCACGCCCTTGTAGACGTGATAGCCGCCGACCGCGATCACGATCAGGGCGACCACGATCAGCAGGGCCTTGCCGCCGGTGGAGGTCATCATCCGCGCGGACAGGCCGGCGTTCTGTTGCCCGCTGGAGGCTCCGGCACCGCGCGCGAACTGCACGGCGGAGAACGCGAACGCGAGATACACGACCATGAGGCTCAGGGCCTTGCCGCGGCCGAACCAGGATTTCTCCTCGCCGCCGGACTCGCCGGGGTGGGGCCCCACGATCACCTCGGCCAGGCGCCACAGCGCCATCGCGACGAACGCGACCGCCGCCACCCACAGCGCGATCTTGCCACCGGTGGCGCTGGCCAGGGTGGCGAGCGCGCCCGACTGGTCGGCGTTGCCGCCGGACCCGAATGCGAGGCGCACGATGATATAGGCGATCAGCAGGTGCAGGCAGCCGCTGACGATGTGTCCCGCGCGTGCCGCGGCTTCGAACGCGGTGCTGTCGGTCGCCCTGTCCACCGCGGAATGCGCCTGATTGCCGGACATCGCTACTCCTGTTCGGATACCTCGCTTACGACGAGGCCGATCGGGTTGATCCTGGGCAGGGTTCCGCTTTCGAGCACTTCTGAAACCAACGGCTGTAACAGACCGCTCAGTCGGCGGGTGCGTTCCGGGCCGATCGCCTCCCACGGGCCTGCGGCCGCGGCGTCGGTCTGCGCCTCGACGCGGTCTCGCACGGAAGCCCCGGCATCGGTCAACTGCCCGTCGGCCTCGAGCCAACCCCGCGCCCGAACGCGCTCGGTGGCGGCCGCCCAGTCGTCGTCGCCCCACGACCGTGCCTTCTGCAACCACGCCCCGTCGCTCTCCCCGGCGGCGGCCTTGAGCAGGTGCGACGCGATCGGGTCGACGTCGTTCGCCACCAGCGCCGCGACGTGCCCGTCGCCGCGCAACTCGCGCAGCGTCGTCGTCGCCTGCCACAGGCGGGCCAGGGGATCGTCGGGCTCCGGCAGCGCCTGGTTGGCGGCGCCGAGCGCACGGCCGGCGGACGGCGCCGCCCGCGCGGCCGGCCACAGCAGGTCTGCGGCCTCGGTGACGTCGCGATCGAGCATCCGGTCGAGCGCCGCGGTCGCCCCGGCCAGGCGGGCGGCGAGCACCTGCTCCGGGTCGGCGAACTCCCACGCGTCCGGCAACGCCCGCGCGGCGCGGTCGGGGTGGAACCCGTAGAACAACGCGGTTGCCACCGCCGGCGGCACCGGCCCCAGCGGCGCCACCCGGCCGGCGACGTAGCCCATCCAGAATCCGCGCAACCCGGCGTCGTCGTAGGCGGAGCGGGCCTCGGGCGTGAAGTAGGAGACGGCGTGCAGCGGTTCGATCAGCTGCCACATGCGGCGCGCAGTGCTCATCGGTCCACTGTCTCAGGTCGGTCCACTCTCTCAGGTGCCGATGACCAGCACGGACACCCACAGCGCCAGCACCGCGCACGCCCCGCCGCCGGTCAGTGCCCCTTACCGGACGAGGCGGTCGCGACTCCGTCGAGCAGTGCCCGCACCGCGCGGTGCAGGTCGGCGTGGACCGTCGGCACCCCGGCGGAAAGCTCGTCGGCGACCTTCTCCACCGGCATCGACCGGAAGTACGCGAGCAGCACCGCGCGCCGCTGCCGGGGTGGCAGTCCCGCGAGCGTGTCGACGACGGTGGCGGGATCGTGCGTGGGCCGCGTCATAGGCCGGCCACCAGAACGACCACCCCGCTGATCTGTTTGTGCTGCACGGACTCCATCGTCGAACCGTAGGCGGTCACCCGATAGGTACCCAAGGGGTGGGTTCGAGGGCACCCGAAGTGTGAGCCGAACCACGCTGTGTGAGCCAAACCACGTATCGCAATTGTTGCGAAGTGGTCACGAATTGCTACTGTCAGTTCAAGACGTATATCGATTTGTTACCAAACCGAGGAATCGACAGCCATGGCACAGCACCGCCCCACTCCGACTACCGTCTCCGCAACCGCGTTCATCGAGGTGGGAGCCGGTATCAGCCATCGGGCACAGCGCTCGCGGGGCGTGCTCGCGACGGGGGCGGCGGTCGCGAGCGGTGCGCTGCTGATCACCGGACTGCAGCTCGCCGGTAACGGCGCGGCAACGGCCGACCCGCTGACCGACCTGCAGAACTCGGTGCAGCAGTCCGTGAACCAGGTCGCCGCGCCCGCCATCCCGGGCCTGCCCGCCGAGCTGAACAGTGGCATCCCCGAACTCGACAAGGCCTACGCGGACTGGCAGAACCAGGCCGCTCCCGCTCTGCCGGCGCAGGTGGTGACGCCGGTCGACGCGCCGATCAGCTCCGGCTACGGCTCCCGCTGGGGCGCGATGCACTACGGCACCGACTACGCGGCACCGCTCGGCACCCCGATCCGCTCGGTGTCCAACGGCACCGTCATCGAGGCCGGCCCGGCGTCGGGATTCGGGCTGTGGGTCCGGGTCGCGCAGGCCGACGGCACCACCGCGGTGTACGGCCACGTCGACGAGATCCGCTCGTTCGTCGGGCAGCAGGTCCGCGCCGGCGACGTCATCGCGACCGTCGGCAACCGCGGCCAGTCCACCGGACCGCACCTGCACCTCGAGATCTGGGAGCCGAACGGCCGCAAGAGCGATCCTCTGCCCTACCTCTCCGCCCACGGCGCCCACTAAGACGTTTCGAGCGCGACCGATGCCTCGGCGGTGTAGACCAGGAAGGTCAGCGACTCCTGGAAGTACAGCTGCACGCTCGTCGCGTCGTGCGAGAGGTAGCCGATCGAGAGATCCTGTCCGATCTGTAGATCGAAGTCGCCGCCACGGGTGGTGAGCACGAACGCGCCGTCGATGGCGGGCGCCCAGATGATGTCCCCGTCGATGAGCCGCTTGATGTGCTCGCGGATCGGGTAGCCGTGCTCGGTCTCCTCGCTCACCTTGGTGTACTCGTCGGCGGCGAGCAGCACCGAATACGGACCGTCGACGCCCGCGAGGCGCAATTCGCTCAGCGCCTGGGAGATCGCCTCCGGCACCAGCTTCGCGTCCTTCGGGAGCTTGATCGGGTCGTTGGAGGACGCCGCGCGGATGCCGGTGATGCCGGCGGCGGCGTAGCCCTCGAAGATGGCTCGGTCCTCGGCGAACGCGATCCTCTTCGCCGCGTCCTTCACCGGGTCCCAGTCCGAATCCTGTGCGCCGCGTTCGACGTTGTCGATCTCCTCACGCGACAGCGCGAAGGGCACGCGCACCTCCACCAGCGGCGCGACCTTGCGGGCGCGGGCCAGCACACCGTCGGCGGGGGGCTCGATCGACGACGTGTGGCCCAGCCCCACCGCCGAGTAGTCGGTGCCGTGCGTCGCCGACACGTCGACGACGCGGCGACCGGCGATGTGCCGCTTGAAGGTACGCTTCGCCTCCTCCTCGATGGACGCCCACGCGGCCTCGGTGATTGGAGCGAGTTCCCGGTACAGGTTGTTCATGCGATGGTGCTCCCTTTCAGGCTGCCGATGCCGAGCGACCCATCGGCGGAACGTTCGGCGGATTCGGTCACTGCGGGTTGTTCGGTCGGTTCGTCGTCGTCCGTCGGCAACGGCGGTGGGTCGTCGAGGAACTCGATTGTGGGGGTGAAGAACAGCGTGCCGGTGACGGCGGTGGAGAAATCGAGAATCCGGTCGTGCGAGGACTCGTCGGTGCCGCAGAACATGCGCCGCAGCATCGTCTCGGTGGTCTTCGGCGTCGAGGCGTAGCCGATGAAGTAGGTGCCGTACTCGTCGTCCTTGACGCTGCCGAACGGCATGTTCAGCCGCATGATCTGGTGCTCGGTGCCGTCGTCGTCCACCACCGTGGTCGAGGCGACGTGCGAGTCGGCGGGTATGACGTCGTCGGAGAGCTCGTAGTCGCCGAGTTTCGTGCGGCCGATGACGCGTTCCTGTTCCTCGACCGAGAGCGCGTTCCACTCGCGGATCGGGTGCAGGTACTTCTGCACGATGACGTAGCTGCCGCCGGTGAACGCGGGATCCTCGTCGCCGACGAGCGTCGCGACGGCCGCCGGCGGGCCGGTCGGGTTCTCGGTGCCGTCGACGAAGCCGAGCAGGTCGCGCTGCTCGAAGTAGCGGAAGCCGTTGGTGTCGTCGAGGACCGTGACGGCGTCGCCGAGTCGGTCGATCAGCACCGAGGCGAGCTCGAAGCAGACGTCGAGGGCGTTGGCGCGGATGTGGAACAGCACGTCCCCGGGCGTGGCGGGGGCGTGGTGGCGGGCTCCGGCGAGCGGGACGAAGTCGTGCAGTTCGGCGGGACGCCGCCCGGTGAACAGCCGGTCCCAGGCCGCGGACCCGATCGAGGTCACGCACACCAGACCCGACGCCGGCACACGGAAGCCGATCGCACGTTCGAGGCCGGAGACGTCGGCGAGGACGTCGTGGACGGTCTGCTCGCCGCCGTCGGCGATGGTGACGACGAGGAAGACCGCGGCCGGAGTCAGCGGCGTCAGAATCGGCTGCGGTTGCGCCATGACAACAGACCCTAGAACGACTCTCGTGCCCGCCGCGAGTAAGGACGGGCTAGGTTTGCTTCATGCGTATCGGCCTGAGTATCAACTACGCCGGAGAGTTCGCCCAAGCGGCTCGGGAGGTGGCCGACCTCGAGCGCGCGGGGGTCGATGTCGTATTCGTTCCCGAGGCGTACTCGTTCGACGCGGTCAGCGCACTGGGTTACCTCGCGGCGCAGACGTCGCAGGTGGAGTTGGCGTCGGGGATCCTGCAGATCTACACCCGCACGCCGACGCTGACGGCGATGACCGCCGCCGGGCTGGATTTCGTCTCCGAGGGTCGGTTCATCCTGGGACTGGGCGCGTCGGGCCCACAGGTCATCGAGGGCTTCCACGGGGTGCGCTACGACGCCCCGATCGGGCGGACCCGCGAGATCGTCGAGATCTGCCGGATGGTGTGGCGGCGCGAGCGGGTCGAGTACTCGGGCCGCTACTACACGCTGCCGCTGCCCGCCGACCAGGGCACCGGGCTGGGCAAATCCCTGAAGCTGATCAATACCCCGGTGCGCGAACGCATCCCGGTGTTGCTGGCGGCCCTGGGTCCGAAGAACGTCGAGCTGGCCGCGGAGATCGCCGAGGGCTGGCAGCCGATCTTCTTCGACCCGGACAAGGCGCGCACGGTGTGGGGCGAGGCGCTCGACCGCGGGTTCGCCAAGCGTGATCCGGCGCTGGGGCCGTTGCAGATCTACGCCTCGCCGGCGCTCGCGATCGGTGACGACGTCGAGGACAAGCTGGAACTGGTCAAGCCGCAGCTGGCGCTCTACATCGGCGGGATGGGGGCGCGGGAGAAGAACTTCTATCATCAGCTCGCCACGAAGTACGGCTACGGCGCGGAGGCGAACACCATTCAGGACCTGTACCTCTCCGGGCGCAAGGACGAGGCGATCGCGGCGATTCCGGACGACCTGGTGCGGTCGGTGTCGCTGATCGGGCCGGCCGGGTGGGTCAAGGAACGGGTCGCGGCGTTCGCGGAGGTCGGGGTGACGACACTGAACGTCAACCCGCTGGGCGAGGACGCGGCGGGCCGGGTGCGGGTCGTCGAGCAGTTACGCGGACTGATCGGATGATGGTCTCGAGACAGCGACGATCGGTGGGCGACGAATGGTGAGCACCGAGCAGTTCGTCGTCGGGATCGACGGGTCCGACGAGTCGTCGCGGGCAGTGGTGTGGGCCGCGCGGGCGGCCGCGCAACGCAACCTCGGGCTGAAGCTGGTCGCGGCGGTGGAGGTGCCCGCCGCGTATTATGCCGAGCCCTACATCGCCCTCGACCACCGCTCGGAGTTGGTGCAGATCGGCACGGCGCGGCTGTCGTCGGCGGAGGTGCTGGCCCGGCGCGTCATCGAGGACCTGCCCGACGCGGACCTCGAGATCGAGACCGAGATGGTCGAGGGCAATCCCGCCGAGCACCTGCTCGAGGCGGCCAAGGGCGCGCGGATGATGGTCGTCGGCGCGCGCGGACACAGCGAGCTCACCGAACTGGTGGTCGGCTCGGTCGCGAAAGCGGTTGTGATGCATGCTGAATGCCCGGTGGTCGTGGTGCGGGGACGCTCGCTGGACGGGTACCCGCCGAGCGAGGGACCGGTGGTGGTCGGCGTCGACGGCTCACCCACGTCGCAGGCGGCGACGGCGGTCGCGTTCGAGGAGGCGTCGCTGCGGGGGGCGCAGCTGATCGCGGTGCACGTGTGGAGCGACGTCTCGGTGGTGCCGGGGTTCGGCGCGCTGGTGGAGGACCCGAACTGGCGCCAGGTGCAGGAACGCGAGGAGATCGTGCTCGCGGAGCGTCTCGCGGGGTTCTCCGAGCGGTACCCGGATGTGTCGGTGCGGCGGGTGATCGGCCGCGACCGTCCGGTGCGGGTGCTCAGCGAGTACTCCGAGCAGGCGCAGCTGATCGTGGTCGGCACGCGGGGCCGCGGCGGGTTCACCGGGATGCTGATGGGCTCGGTGAGCACGGCGCTGATCCACACCGCCGACTGCCCGGTGCTGGTTGCGCGGACGGTGTAGCCGCCGAGTGCGCACTTCTTGCCGCAAAAGCCCAGGGGTGGGTGCGGCTACTTCGCGACGGTCAGCAGGAACGCGACGTCCTCCAACGCCTCCACACTGTGCCGGGCCTGCGGGATCACCAGCAGGTCGCCGGTCGAGCCCTTCCAGGAGTTTTCGCCGCTGATCAGCTTCAGCGTCCCGTTGAGCACCAACAGCGTCGCCTCCCCGGCGTTGTCGTGTTCGGCGAGGCTCTGGCCGGCGCTGAGGCCGACGACGGTCTGCCGGAGGCTGCGCGAGTGGCCGCCGTAGATGGTCTGCGAGCTGCGTCCGCTGCTTGCGGTGGAAGCGATTTTGAGCTGCTGCCGCGCCACCGCGGTGAGCGACTTCTTGTCCATCGACTGCCCCTCCCTGGGCTTGTGTGGAAAGGACGTGCGTACTTCGATTATGACGGAGACCGCGACGCTGGATCGGAGAATTCCGACGTGCGCACGTAGCGGCGGAACCGGAACCTCGTGCCGTCGACGCGGGATTGCTGCCAGGCGCCGTCGTCGACCAGCGTGAACTCGTCGCCGATCGCGGGCGCGAAGGTGTCGCCGTCGACGTCGACGTGGACCTCGGTAACCAGCAGTTCGCTGGCTCGTTGCAGCGCCTCGCGGTAGATCTCGGCGCCCCCGATGACCCAGGCGTCGGCGACGAGGTCGAGTGCGGCGTCGACCGAAGGTGCGCTCTCGGCGCCGGTGGCGGACCACTCCGGCTGGCGGGTCACGACGATGTTGCGTCGACCGGGTAGCGGCCGGTTGCGGGCGGGCAGGGAATCCCACGTTCTGCGGCCCATCACGACCGCTGCGCTCAGGGTGGCCTGCTTGAAGTGTGCGAGGTCCTCGGGCAGGTGCCACGGGATGCCGCCGTCGCGGCCGATCACGCCCGCGGGCGTCTGCGCCCAGATCAGTCCGACCGTCACCTCAGACCGCGACCGGGGCCTTGATCGCGGGGTGATGGCGGTAGCCGAGGATCTCGACGTCGTCGTAGTCGTAGTCGAACAGCGAGCGCGCGCGGCGCAGCGCGAGGGTGGGGAAGGGGTAGGGCTCGCGGGTGAGTTGTTCGCGGACCTGGGCGTCGTGGTTGTCGTAGACGTGGCAGTCGCCGCCGGTCCAGATGAAGTCGCCCACCTCGAGGTCGGTCTGCTGGGCGACCATGTGGGTGAGCAGCGCGTAGCTGGCGATGTTGAACGGCACCCCGAGAAACAGATCGGCGCTGCGCTGGTAGAGCTGGCACGAGAGGCGTCCGTCGGCGACGTAGAACTGGAAGAACGCATGGCACGGGGCGAGGGCCATCGCGGGGATGTCGGCGACGTTCCAGGCCGACACGACCATGCGGCGCGAGTCGGGGTCGCGGCGCAGGGTGTCGAGCACCTGGGCGATCTGGTCGACGTGCTGCCCGGACGGAGTCGGCCAACTGCGCCACTGCACGCCGTAGACGGGGCCGAGTTCGCCGTCGGCGTCGGCCCATTCGTCCCAGATGGTGACGCCGTGCTCCTGCAGCCAGCCGACGTTGGAGTCGCCGCGCAGGAACCACAACAGTTCGTAGACGATCGAGCGGAGGTGCACCTTCTTGGTCGTGATCAGGGGGAAGCCCCGGCTCAGGTCGTAGCGCAACTGGTGGCCGAACACGCTGCGAGTCCCGGTGCCGGTGCGGTCGGCCTTGACGGATCCGGCGTCCAGAACGCGGCGCAACAGGTCCTCGTATTGCGTGTCGATCGGCACGATCGCGAGTCTACGGTGCGGCTCGTCGGATCCGACGAGTGCGCACTTTCCGTCGCAAAAGCCCAGGACAGGGCGGCAGCAGGTGCGCTATCGGCGCGTTTAGGGTGGGGAGATGCGCAAGCTGTTCGTGATCGGGATCGGCGTGGGGGATCCGGATCAGGTCACCGTGGCGGCGATCAAGGCGATGCGGGCGGTGGACGTGTTCTTCGTGATCGGCAAGGGGGAGACGAAGCGGGAACTCGTCGAGGTGCGGACCCGGATCCTGCGCGAGTATGTCGGTGAGGCGCGGATCGTCGAGATCCCGGACCCCGCGCGCGACCGTACCCCGGCCGACTACGCCGGCGTCGTCGACGACTGGCACGACCGGCGCGCGGCGCTTCTCACCGAGCAGTTCGCGCTGGTCGACGGCGTCGGCGGGATCCTGGTGTGGGGGGATCCGTCGCTGTACGACAGCACGTTGCGGGTGGTGGACAGGGTGCTGGAGCGGGTGTCTTTCGAGGTCGAGGTGATCCCGGGCATCACCAGCGTGCAGGCGTTGGCCGCGCGGCATCGGATCGTGCTGAATCGGGTTGGTGAGCCGGTGGTGATGACGACGGGCCGACGGCTGCGCGAGGCGGCACCGACCGACGACGCCGTCGTGATGCTGGACTCGGGCACCGCGTTCGAGGATCTCGACCCGGCGACGCAGATTTGGTGGGGCGCGTACCTGGGCATGCCGGACGAGACGCTGCTCGCTGGGACGGTCGGGGAGGTCGGCGAGCGGATCCGCGAGACCCGCGCGGCGCTGCGGGAGCGCAAGGGCTGGATCATGGACGTCTACCTGCTGCGCCCGCCCCAGTAGGCTTGCGGATATGCCCGAACTACCCGAGGTCGCGGCGCTGGCGCAGTTCCTCACCGGGCATGCGGTGGGGTCGGTGGTGGGGCGCGTCGACGTTGCTGCGCTCAGCGTGCTGAAGACGTTCGACCCGCCGGTCACGGCGCTGCAGGGCCGCGACGTGACGGGCGCCGACCGCTTCGGCAAGCACCTCGGCTTGAACTGCGACGGGCTGTGGCTGATCACCCACCTGTCGCGCGGGGGCTGGCTGCGCTGGACCGACAACCCCAGCGCCGCGCCGCCGAAGCCTGGGAAGGGCCCACTCGCTCTGCGGGTGCACTTCTTCACCCCCAAGGGCTCGACGCCGGCCTTCGACCTCACCGAGGCCGGCACGAAGAAACGCCTCGCGGTGTGGGTGGTGCACGACCCGTCGGTGGTGCCGGGAATCGCCCGACTCGGCCCGGACGCGTTGCGGGTCAGCGAGGGCGAGTTCGCCTCGCTGCTGGCGGGGACGTCGCAGCGAATCAAGACCGCGCTGGTGGATCAGTCGCTGATCGCCGGCATCGGTAACGCGTACTCCGACGAGATTCTGCACACCGCCAAGCTGTCGCCGTTCGCGACGACCGGCACTTTGGTGGCCGAGAAACTCGCAACCCTCTATGCCGCGATGCAATCGGTGCTCACGGACGCGGTGGAGCGGTCGGTGGGGCAGGACGCGGCGCGGCTGAAGGGCGAAAAGCGTTCCGGCATGCGGGTACACGCGCGCACGGGGCTGCCGTGCCCGGTCTGCGGCGACACCGTGCGCGAGGTCGCGTACGCGGAGCGCTCGTTCCAGTACTGCCCGACCTGTCAGACCGGCGGGAAGGTGCTCGCGGACCGGCGGTTGTCGCGGTTGCTGAAGTAGGCCGATCGGGAACCCGACAAACCTGCAGGTCAGTGGCCGTGAGTGGTTACCGAGTCTCTGGACCCTGCAACCACTCACGGGGTGGCGCTACCGGCGGTGCTTGTAACCGATCCAGGCTTCGCGTAGGGCGCGGTTGGGGTCGTCGACGAGGTGGGGGTGTTTGTCGATGATCAGGGTGGTGCGCCGGTCCTCGGTGTAGGGGGTCCAGCCGGGGCCGGGTTCGCCGTGGTGGGCGAATTGCAGCCAGTGCGACTGGATCACGTCGGATACGGTACGCAGGCCGTGTCGTCCGCCGAGCACGGTTGCGACGCGACCCACGGGTCCACCGGCATTGAACAGCGCGACCAGTTCCGTGCCGTGGGTGGCGCCGAACCCAGCGACGTCGAACAGGCGCGGCGCGAAGTCGTAGCGGTAGGCGTAGGTCGGGGCGTGGCGGGAATGGCTCTGCGCCACCAGGACCGACGGCTCCCAGAAGACGACGTCGCCGCCGAGGTCGGCGCACACCTGCGGTTTCGGGAACCCCCGATAGGCCGCGAGCACGCGCGATTTCACGTCGGGATCGGTCTCGGCGAACATCTTCTCGATCCGCGCCGGGGTGGTCGGCAGGACGTCGAGGAAACGGGGAAAGAACCTGCCCTCGTGCGCATTCGACCCGATGATCAACGGCACCGGCGCGGCGGACCCGTCGGCGAACGCGTCGAACGGGTGCTTCGGCAACACCTCGCCGTCGACAACGGGTGCCGTCGCCCGCGTACCCGGGTCGGTGTCCACCGCCGCCATCGTCAACCGGTGCGTCGCCTCGACCATTGCCTCGGGCGTCGCCGATGTCAGCGCGCCCGCGGGATCGGCGGCGCCGCCCAGGAAGCCGACCAACTCGTGTGCCCACCGCTGCGCCCGCTGCGGTGAATACACCGACGCCGCAGGCGAACTCTGGGCGATGGCGCGATGGAACAGGCCCCGCGCGGACGGGGCGCACAGCAACGTCGTGACGGCGTTGCCGCCGGAGGACTCGCCGAAGATCATGACACTGTTCGGGTCGCCGCCGAACCCGGCGATGTTGTCGCGGACCCACTCCAGCGCCGCGACCTGGTCGCGCAGCCCACAGTTGACGTCGAACTGCCGTTGCGGGGTGGAGAACTCGCGGAAATCCAGGTAGCCGAGCGCGCCGAGACGGTAGTTCGCCGCCACATAGACGACGTCACCGCGGCGCACCAGGTTCTCGCCGCGGTAGAGCCTCGATGATCCGGTAACGTAGGCGCCGCCGTGGAAGTACACCAGTACGGTGCGGGGCGACGAACTATCGAGTGGAGCAACGATATTGAGTGTCAGGCAGTCCTCGTCGCTGCGGATCAACCGACTCCGCTGTGGCGCGGCCGGGCCGAACTCGGCGGCCTCCCGCACGCCGGTCCACGGCGGGTGCGGTTGCGGTGCGCGTAGTCGTTGTGTCCCGACCGGCGGTGCGGCATAGGGGATTCCACGCCACATCCGCACGTCGCCGTGTCGACGACCGCGTAGGACACCGGCCGTCGTCGCGACCTCGACGTCGCTCACGGATGCACGGGCGCGTCGGCGGTGGGGAGCGCGTAGGGTCCGCGGTATCCGCGCCAGGCCAGGCGGCGGTCGCCGGCAAGGTCGTCGATGACCCGGCTGGTCCGGTTGAGCAGCAGCGTCCGGCGCGAATCCTCCGTGTACCGGGGCCATGACGGCAACGGAAAACCGCTGTGCGCGAAGCTGAGCCAGTTCTGGTTGATCTGTTCGGTGACCGCGCGCAACCCGCGCCGACCGCCGCCCGCGGTAAACGCGCGGCCGTAGGGGGTGTCGACAAGTCCGAAGACGGCGATC
The DNA here is from genome assembly GCA_036524855.1 of Aldersonia sp. GTDB lineage: Bacteria > Actinomycetota > Actinomycetes > Mycobacteriales > Mycobacteriaceae > Aldersonia. The sequence goes on from DATDBL010000014.1 coordinate 22,843, forward strand.
AGTTCGGACGCGTGCGCCGCGCCGAACCCCGAGCGGTGCAGGATGCCCGGCGCATAGTCGTAGCGGTAGTTGTACACCGCCGCGTGCCGCGAGTGCGCCTCGAGCACGTCGACGGTGGGGCGCCAGAACACCGCGTCGCCGGCGAGGCGGATCGCCGCCCGCGGGTGGGGGTAGCCCGGGTAAGCAGCCCGGATACGTTCGTACGCAGCGGGATCGGAGTGGGAGAAGAGCGCCGCGATGCGCTCCGGCGTGGTCGGCAGCAGCTCGAGATAGCGTGCGAACACCGTGGCCTCGTCGCGGTTGGTGCCGATGATCAGCGGCACCCGATGCGCACGTCCGGCGGCCATCGCCGCGATCGGCGCCTCGAGCAGCACGTCGCCGTCCACCACAGGCCCGACGGGGAACTGTCCGGGACGCTCGTGGTCCACCGCCGCCGTCATCGCTGCGGCGGCGCGGCGCAGCGTGGTCGGGTGCACCGACGCCAGTGCAGTCGCGACGTCGCGCGGCGCGGCGCCGAGCGACGCCACGGTGCGCTGCGCGTACTCGGCGGCGGATTCGGGGTCGATAACCAGGTCCGCCGGGGCGCTCTGGGCGATGGCCCGGTGGAACAGTCCCTCCGCCGACGGCGTCGCGAGCAACGTGACGACGGCGTTCGCGCCCGCCGATTCCCCGAAGAGGGTGACGTTGTCCGGGTCGCCGCCGAACCGGGCGATGTTGCGCTGCACCCACTGCAGCGCCGCAACCTGATCGCGCAGGCCGCAGTTCGCGTCGAACGGCCGCTTCCGGCTGCCGAAGGTGCGGAAATCGAGGTACCCGAACGCGCCGAGGCGGTAGTTCATCGAGACCACGATCGCGTCGCCGCGGCGAGCGAGGTGCACGCCGGAGTAGACCTTCAGCGCGGAGGTGCCGAAGAAGTAGCCGCCGCCGTGGATGAACACGAGGACGGGACGTAGATTGCGCGACGGCCGCATCGGCGCGGTGACATTGAGGGTGAGCGCGTCCTCGCTGGTCTGCTGGAACCGTCGCACCCCCACCCGGGTGCCGAAACGAGCCTGGATGGCGGCGTGGCCGAAGCGGGTGGCGTCGCGCACGCCGACCCACGGCTGCACCGGCGCGGGAGCGCGAAGCCGCAGGTCGCCGACGGGAGGGGCGGCGTAGGGGATCGATCGCCAGCGCGCGATGCCGTTCTCGTGGAACCCGCGGACCACACCCTCGACCGTATGGATGTCTATCGTCGACGCCACGCCGCGATCATAGCCGTGTTCAGCCGGATTGCCGCCGACGCTGCTCCAAGAGTCGCAGCCAGACCTCACTGACGGTGGGGTAGGAGGGGACAGCGTGCCACAGCGTGTCGAGGGGGACGCGCCCGACGACGGCGATGGTCGCGGCATGGATCAATTCGCCGACGTCGGGCCCGACGAACGTCGCGCCGAGCAGGGTGTCGGCCTTCTCGTCGATGACGAGGGACGCGTGGCCGCGGTAATCGTCGCGGGCCAGCGCCGATCCGGCGACCGCGATGTCGAGTTCCACTGTCGTGATGTCGAAGCCCTCCGCGCGAGCCTGGGCCTCCGTGCGGCCGACGGCCGCCACCTCCGGGTCGGTGAACACGACCTGCGGCACCGCGCCGTGATCGGCGCTCGCGGTGAACCTCGCACCGGTCATGTCGCGGCCCTCGGCCCGGGCGGCGATCACGTCGCCGCAGACTCGCGCCTGGTACTTGCCCATGTGGGTGAGCGCGGCGCGGTGGGTGATGTCGCCGACGGCGTAGAGCCAGTCGAATCCGGGCACGGTGAGGTGGTCGTCGACCTCGACGTAACCGGGTTGCAGTCCGACCGATTCGAGGCCGAGGTCGTCCGCAGGTGTCCGCCCCGCGGCGACGAGGATCTCGTCGGCCTCGATCTCTTCGCCCGAGACCGTCACCGTCACCGGGCCGCCGTGGATGTGGCCGACGCCGGTGTCGGCGACGTCGGGTCTTTGCACGTGCTGCAGGTCGGCGCCGAACACGACGCGTACCCCGTGCTCCCGCAGCGACGCTGCCACCATCTCGCCCGCGAACGGTTCGGTGTTGGTGAGGAGGCGCTGCCCGCGAACGAGCAGGGTGACGTCGGCACCGAACGCGCGCAGCCAGGTCGCCGCCTCGCACGCGACGACCCCGCCGCCGACGACCACGATCCGCCCCGGGACCTGTTCGAGGTTGGTCGCGTCGCGGGAGGTCCAGGGCAGGGCGGCGCGCAGGCCGGGGACGCCGGGCACGTTGGCGGTGGTCCCGGTGGCCAGCACTACGGCGTGACGGGCGTGCAGGGTCGCGTCGCCGGCGGTCACGGTCCGCGGGCCGGCGAGGTGGCCGGTGCCGCGGACGACGTCGATGCCCTGATCGGTCGCCCACCGCACCTGGCTCGCGTCGTCGCGGTGGGAGGTGAACGAATCACGGCGGGCGAGAACGTCTTTCACGTTAAATCCGGTGGCGGCGACGCCGGGCACATGGCGGGCCAGGTCGAGCACATGCGCGGGGCGCAGCAGCGCCTTGCTCGGCATGCAGGCCCAGTAGGAGCACTCGCCGCCAACGAGTTCGTGCTCGACGATGACGGCGGTGCGGTCGCTGTTGCGGGTGGCGTAGTCGGCCGCGTTCTCGCCGGCCGGGCCGCCCCCGATCACGATGATGTCGTAGGTGTCGGTCGCCATGGGTTCACGGTAGCGGGCGTGCGGCGAACCCTCCTGCGGACGTTACTGTAGGTAACCCTCGACCTGGCTGGGCGAGTTGACGCGGGCGAGGTCGGGGGACTGGCCGTGCTCGATAAGCGCGCGCCGCTGCCGCAGCAGGTCCCAGCACTGGTCGAGAGTGGCCTCGAGTTGGGAGAGCCGCAGCTGTTCGATTCCGGGGTCGACCTCTCCCGCCTCGAGCTTGCGGCGCAACTCGTGTTCGGCGTCGACGAGTTCCTTGATCCGGGCGTGCAGGTCGTCCTCGTGCGATTCCATGTCTCCAGCCTACGGCCGCCCGCCGAGTGCGCACTTGTCGTCGGAAATCGCGAGTGGAAGCGACAGATGGTGCGCGCTCGGCGGTCACCATGGGGTGGTCGACATGCCCCAGTGGTCGAGTTCGGCGGCGGCGAGGTCGCGCAAGTGCGTGTCCGAGGTGATCACCGCGTCGAAGGCGACGAGGGCGAGGGTATAGGTGTCGCCGAGGCGGCACAGATAGCCGGCCAGGCGGGTGCGCAGGTCGGCGAGGTGTGACGCGTTCAGGCCCGGGTGCAACGCGCGGGTGGCTACGCCGGTGGCGCGGTGCGGGCCGAGGGCGGCGAGCGAATCGGGCAGGGTGCCGATGTTCGAGCACAGCACGTCGTGCTCGCCGGCGCCGCGGGTGGCCGCGTGGGCGAGCCGGGCCGGCAGCACGTGCAGCCACTCGGGCGGCAGTCCCGGCGGCGGGCCGTCGGGTGCGGCGAAGGCGTCGCGGCAACGGTCGTGGATGGTGGCCAACGTGTCGCGCGCGTGGACGGTCGTCGACGCCATGCCCATCGCGTTGCCGGTTGCGGAGTCGTTACCGGTGTCGGTGTGGGTACCGCGCTGGTCGATCGGTAGACCGACGTCGACGTCCCCGCGTTCGCCGGTCGCGCGCAGCACCCCGACCACCACCGCCACGAACACACTGTTCGCCGACCCGCCATGGTCGGCGGCGACGGCGTCCCATGCGGCGGCGTCGGCCGCGAGTATCGCGGTTCGGGCCGGGAGGGTCTTCGCGCCGACGGGGGGATCGCTGCGGCCCGGTCTCGGCGGCACCCGGGTCCCGGTGATGATCCTGCGCCACGTGGTGCGGGCGTCGCGCCAGTCCGAAATAGATTGCGCTGCTATGGTTTCAGTGGTACCTGTGAGGGCAAGGTCGGCGGCGCGGACCAACGCCTGTGCGTCGGCGACAGCGTGCGAGCAGCACAGCGAGACGACCGTGCCGCCGTCGGACACCGTGGTGGCGGACAGGAACCACGGCGGCCCGGTGCTGGGGTCCAGGTTGCGCGCCTGGACGTCGGCCCACGCCACCACCGCGTCCGACACGATCGTCGTCGCCGGGTAGTCGAGCGGGATCGCCCACGCATCGGACACCCAGCTCGCCCGCGCACCGGGGATCCGGGAACGGACCACTCGACGGGCGAGCGGGCCGTGCCGCAGCCGGTTGTGCACCCCGATGAGCAGGCCCGCCTCGACCCGATCGGCTGTGCGCCACAGCCCCTGCATCGCGATCGGCGTCCCGAAACCGCGGTGTCGACGCAGGAACATCTCGTCGATGACCGTCAGCCGAGACATCGGAACTCAGTCCGGCGCGCCGTGACGTCCCGCCCCGGCGGCGAAGCGCGCCGCGCCGGCGAGCGCGCCACCGGTCAACGCCGAGAGCCCGTGGCGAAGCTCGTTGTGCATCGCCTCGGATTCCTCCATGCCGTCCTGCTCGAGCACGGACAGCCGGTCCGATCGCATGCATGCCTGCGGCAGGCGCGCCAACTCCCCGGCGAGATCCTCGGCCTCTTTACGGGAGGTCCCGCTCGGCACCACCCGGTTCGCGAGCCCGATGCGCAGTGCCTCGTCGGCGCCGACGGGGCGGCCGGTGAGAATCATGTCCATCGCCACGCTGGTGCCGATGAGGCGGGGAAGGCGGACCGTGCCGCCGTCGATCAGCGGGACCCCCCACCGTCGACAGAACACGCCGAACGTCGCGTCCTGTTCGACCACCCGCAGGTCGCACCACAGCGCCAGTTCCAGCCCGCCGGCGACCGCGAAGCCCGCGACGGCCGCGATCACCGGTTTGGACAGCAGCATCCGCGTCGGACCGATCGGTCCGTCGCCGTCCTCGGCGATCCGGTTCGACTGCGGCGTGCCCAGCATCTTGAGATCCGCACCGGCGCAGAACGTTCCGCCGGCACCCCACAGCACGGCGACGGCGGCGTCGGGGTCGTCGTCGAACTCGCGGAACGCGTCCGCGAGGGCCGTCGCGGTCGGTCCGTCGACGGCGTTGCGCGATTCCGGGCGCGACAGGATCACCGTCGTGACGGCTCCGTTGCGCTCGGTTTGCACGGCCATGACGTTTCAATCTACGGCCCGCGCGGACATTGCGGAAAGAAATGAACTATGCTTCACTTCTTCCGTGCCGTACCGACGCAGTTCCGCCGTGCAGGCGCGTCTCGACGCGCAGGAGACGACGATTCTGCGCTGCGCGATCGACGTGCTCGCCCGGCACGGCTACCGCGGCCTGTCCATCGCGGCCGTCGCGTCCGACGCGGGCGTCGCGACCGGCACGGTGTACAAGCACTTCGGCTCCAAGGCGGGCCTGGCGACGGCGGTGTTTCGCGAGGCGGTGGGCCGCGAGGTGGACGCGGTGGTCGCGGCGGCCGCGCCGCCGGGCAGCGCCGTTGCGCGGGTCAGCGCCGGGGTGGAGACGTTCGCCCGGCGGGCGATGAAGAACCCGAAGCTCGCCTACGCGCTGCTCGTCGAGACCGTCGACGAGGGGGTCGACGCCGAGCGGCACCGCTACCGTGCCCGGTTCGCCGACGCGTTCGCCTCGGCGATCGCCGACGGCGTCGCCGGCGGCGAACTCGTCCCGCAGGATTCGCAGTTCACCGCCGCCGCGCTGGTCGGGGCGGTCGGGGAGATCCTCGGAGGACCACTCGGCGCACCCACGACCGACGTCGTCGCCGACCTCGTCACCTTTTCCGTTCGTGCCCTAGGAGTTCGCGATGCACACGCATGATGTCATCAACCAGGTTCCCGACCTGTTCCCCTACGACGCGTCCGCCAACCCCGCGCTGCTCGAGGGGCTCGAGCGTGAGGGCGCCGGGTGGGCGCTCGACGAACTGCGTGCGCTCGGCCGGCGCGCGGGCAGCCCGGAGGCGCAGGAGTGGGGCAGGCTCGCGAACGAGTATCCGCCGGTCCTGCACACCCACGACCGCTTCGGCCACCGTGTCGACGAGGTCGAATTCCATCCGTACTGGCACAACCTGATGACGGTGGCGGTGGCGAACGGTCTGCACGGTACGCCGTGGCTCGACGCGCGACCCGGGGTGCATGTCGCGCGGGCGGCGAAGTTCTACACCTGGGGGCAGGCGGACGCCGGACACATGTGCCCGATCTCGATGACCTATGCCATCGTGCCTGCACTGCGGCACAATCCGGAACTGGCCGCCCGGTTCGAGCCGCTGCTCGGCTCGACCAGCTACGACTTCGGGCTGCGGGAGCCGAGCACGAAATCCGGTCTGATTGCCGGCATGTCGATGACGGAGAAGCAGGGCGGATCCGACGTGCGCGCGAACCTCACGACGGCGACGCCGAATTCGGACGGCAGCTACCGGATCGTCGGGCACAAGTGGTTCACCTCGGCACCGATGTCGGATCTGTTCCTTACGCTCGCCCAGACCGATGCCGGGGTGTCCTGCTTCCTGCTCCCGCGGGTCCTGCCCGACGGTAGCCGCAATCCCATTCGGCTGCAACGACTCAAGAACAAGCTGGGCAACAAGTCCAACGCGTCGTCGGAGATCGAGTACGAGAACGCGACCGGTTGGCTGGTCGGGGACGAGGGCGCCGGCGTCAAGACCATCGTCGAGATGGTCAACATGACCCGGCTCGACTGCGTCATCGGGTCCGCGACCGGGATGCGCATGGCCACCGTGCTCGCCACCCACCACGCCCGGCACCGCTCGGCGTTCGGCCGCGTTCTCGTCGACCAGCCCGCGATGCGCAACGTACTCGCCGACCTCGCCGTCGAGTCCGACGCGGCGACGACGATGATGATGCGCCTCGCGGGGGCGACAGACCGTGCTTCGGGCGATCCGCAGGAGGCCGCCCTGCGGCGGATCGCGTTGGCGGTCACCAAGTACTGGGTCTGCAAGCGGGCACCGACGCATGTGGCGGAGGCGCTGGAGTGCCTCGGCGGCAACGGCTACGTCGAAGACTCTGGGATGCCGCGGCTGTTCCGCGAGTCGCCGCTGTCGTCGATCTGGGAGGGGTCGGGCAACGTCGCCGCACTGGATGCGCTGCGTGCGATGACGCGCCAACCCGACACGGTCGAGGCGTTCTTCACCGAGGTCGGGCTGGCACAGGGCGCCGACCCCCGCCTCGACGACGCGATCGCCCGCGTCGGAAAGGAACTCGCCGACACCGAGGACATCGAGTACCGCGCGCGTCGGGTCGTCGAACTGATGGCGCTGGTGCTGCAGGGTGCACAACTGGTCCGCCACGGCCACCCCGCGGTCGCGGATGCGTTCTGCGCCAGCCGACTAGGCGACGACTGGGGCATCGCGTTGGGCACGTTGCCGACGGGGGTGGACGTGGATGCGATACTCACGCGGGTGCTGCCGGGTTGAGGGGTCCCCTTGGTAGCGCTGCCGGGGGACTGAGACATCCCCACATGAGCGAAATCGACGGTGAGTGGACCCCTCAGTAGCGCTGCGGGTGGCGGGAACGCGCGTGAGGGGATCCCCCAGTAGCGGAGAGAAGCTCAGACGCTGCGGCCCCGCCACTCCCGGTAGCGCCGCACCAGCGCATCGGTCGACGAATCCGACAGCGGGGCAGGCGCTTCCGGAGAGTTCAAAGCAGGGCCGAGTTCGAGGGCCTGCTGCTTGCCGAGTTCGACGCCCCACTGGTCGTACGGGTCGAGGCCCCAGATCATGCCCTCGACGAACACCTGGTGCTCGTAGAGCGCGATCAGCTGGCCCACCACGGACGGGGTCAGCTTCGGGGCGAGGATGGTGGTGGTGGGGCGGTTGCCCGGCATCACCTTGTGCGGCACCACCTCCGGCTTGGTGCCCTCGGCGGCGATCTCCTCGGCGGTCTTGCCGAACGCGAGGACCTTGGTCTGCGCGAACAGGTTCGCCATGAGCACGTCGTGCATCGAACCCTTGCCGTCGATGGTGGCGAGGTCGTCGGTTGGTTCGCCGAGGCCGATGAAGTCGGCCGGCACCAATCGTGTGCCCTGGTGCAGCAACTGGTAGAACGCGTGCTGGCCGTTGGTGCCCGGCTCGCCCCAGAAGATCTCGCCGGTCTCGGTGGTCACCGGGGTGCCGTCGGCGCGCACGGACTTGCCGTTCGACTCCATGGTCAGCTGCTGCAGGTAGGCCGCGAACCGGGCGAGATCGTTCGAGTACGGCAGCACCGCACGGGATTCCGCGCCGAAGAAGTCGTTGTACCAGAGCCCGATCAGGCCCAGCAGCACGGGCGCGTTGGTCTCGAGCGGGGCGGTGCGGAAGTGCTCGTCGATCGCGTGCATGCCGGCGAGGAACTCCGCGAAGCGCTCCTTGCCGACCGTCGCCATCACCGACAGTCCGATCGCCGAGTCCACCGAATACCGGCCGCCGACCCAGTCCCAGAAGCCGAACATGTTGTTGGTGTCGATGCCGAAGTTGGCGACGCGTTCGGCGTTGGTGGACACGGCGACGAAGTGCTTGGCGACCGCATCTTCGCCCAGCGCCGCGACCAGCCAGCGCCGCGCCGCGGTCGCGTTGGACAGGGTCTCCAACGTCGAAAAGGTCTTGGAGGCAACGATGAACAGCGTCGACGCCGGATCCAGGCCGTCGAGCTTGGCGACGAGGTCGGCGGGGTCGACGTTGGAGACGAACCGAGCGGAGATGCCCGCGTCGACGTAGTGGCGCAACGCCTGATACACCATCACCGGCCCCAGATCGGACCCGCCGATGCCGATGTTGACGACGGTGGTGATCCGATCGCCGGTCGCGCCGCGCCACGCACCCGACCGCAGCGAATCGGTGAATTCGCCCGTCCGGTCCAGTACTTCGTGCACGTCGGCGACCACGTCCTGGCCGTCCACCACCAGCTTCGCGTCGCGCGGCAGCCGCAGCGCGGTGTGCAGCACGGCGCGGTCCTCGGACGTGTTGATGTGCTCGCCGGCGAACATGGCGTCGCGGCGCTCCTCGATGTCGGCGGCGCGGGCGAGGTCGACGAGCAGGCTCAGCGTGTCCCGGTTCACCCGGTGCTTGCTGTAGTCGACGTACAGGTCACCGGCGGTGACGGTCAGCTCGCGACCGCGGTCCGGGTCGGCGGCGAACAGGTCCCGCATGGTCGCGGCGGAGATGTCGTCGTAGTGGGCTTGCAGGGCCTTCCAGGCACCGGTGCCGGTGATGTCACTGCTCATGTCCGTGAAGCCTAGTTGTGCGCAACCGCGTGTGTGCGGCGGGTTGGCGGGGCATCCTCGACTCATGAACGAGTCCGAACTCATCGCCTCCGTCCCGACGAAGCTGTGGATCGCGGGTCGGCCGGTCGACGCGCGCAGCGGCAAGACGTTCCCGGTCCACAACCCGGCCACCGGGGAGCCGATCACCGAGGTGGCCGATGCGGGGCCGGAGGACGCGATGGCGGCCCTCGACGCGGCGGTCGCCGTGCAGGCCGAGTGGGCCGCGACGGCGGCCCGCAAACGGGGTGAGATTCTGCGCGCGGTGTTCGAGAACCTCACCGAGCGCGCCGACGACGTCGCACTGCTGATGACTCTGGAGATGGGCAAGGCCATCGCGGAGAGCAAGTCCGAGGCGGTCTATGGCGCGGAGTTCTTCCGCTGGTTCAGCGAGGAGGCGGTGCGGATCGCGGGGCGCTACCAGAGCGCGCCGGCGGGCACCGGCCGGATCCTGGTGCACAAGCAGCCCGTCGGGCCGTGCCTGGCGATCACGCCGTGGAACTTCCCGCTCGCGATGGGTACCCGCAAGATCGGGCCGGCGCTGGCCGCGGGCTGCACGATGATCGTCAAGCCCGCCTCCGAGACGCCGCTGACGATGCTGCTGCTCGCGCAGCTCTGCGGCGAGGCGGGGCTGCCCGAGGGAGTGCTGTCGGTGATCACGTCACGACGTTCGGGCGAGGTGACGCAACCGCTGCTCGACGATCCCCGGTTGCGCAAGCTCACCTTCACCGGCTCCACCGAGGTGGGACGCAAGCTGGTGGAGCGCTCGGCGAAAGGGCTGCTGCGCACGTCTATGGAACTCGGCGGCAACGCCCCGTTCGTCGTTTTCGCCGACGCCGACCTCGACGCGGCCGTCGAGGGCGCGATGCTGGCGAAGCTACGCAACGGCGGCGAGGCGTGCACCGCGGCGAACCGGTTGCATGTGCAGAACTCGGTGCGTGAGGAGTTCACCGCCAAGCTGATCGAGAAGATGTCTGCGATGACGCTCGGCCCCGGCACCGACCCGGACACCAAGCTCGGCCCGCTGATCAACGAGGACCAGCTGAACACGGTGAGCGAACTCGTCGACGACGCCGTTGCGGCCGGCGCGGAGGTGCGTCTCGGCGGGAAGGCGCCCGGCGGGCCCGGCTGGTTCTACCCGGCGACCGTGCTCTGCGACGTCCCCGAACAGGCGCGGATCCTGCGCGAGGAGGTGTTCGGGCCGGTCGCGCCGATCACCGGGTTCGACACCGAGGAGGAGGCGATCGC
>DATDBL010000015.1:0-13627 GCA_036524855.1 Aldersonia sp.
GAAGGCCCCTCCTACCGGCAACGCAACCGGCCCAACCACCGCCTTGACGCCATCACCGACGAGGCGCATCCTCAGTAACGCACTCCAAGGTGGTCCCATGCTCGTGGCAAGCAGGTGGTCCCATCACCCTGGCAAATGACAAGAACCCGTTCCCGCTGGTCACAGTGGACGAACGCTATCGAATTGGACGTATCAGCGCCGCCTCGTCCGGTCCGTTCGGCGGATATCCGGCGGATGAATCCTTGCCTGCGGGGACGCCGGAATCGACACGGCCGATTCGCCTCTCGCTCGGTCGATCATCGACCGATGCCGGTCTGCAGGGCGCATTGTGTGGCGGCGGTCGTCGCGAGCATGACGCAATGGTAAGACCGGCACGACCGCCCTCCTGAGACGACGCGCGCGCAGTCGACATACGGGCAGGTCCGTGTCAATCACAGCGCCCAGGTGTTCGAGTGAAGAATGTGGTGATTGACGAGGTGTGCCGGGTGGACGCGTCGGAGGACCTCGTCTGCCCGTTTGGCGGGTATTGGGCGGTTGGTTCCAGGTTCGCGGGACGGAAATCGACACCTCACCTGTGTGCGCCCGGCCGACAGGTCGGTTTCGCGCTGTGCCGGCCAGCGACGGCAACAGTGCGTGTGCACGGCATCGCCAGCGATGCGGTGGTGCGCGTTCAGCGTTCAACGACTCCGGGGGCGAAGCGCATGACGGTCGATCCGGTGCTTCGCACCGACAACCACCACGGACCCTCCGGAGACTCCTCCTGTTGTTGCTCGATGCTCGGCCATCTCACAACGAGCCTCGTCAGCTGATCCCAGGCAGATTGCCCGCCAACCTTACCGTGCAAGTGCACGACCTTGAGCTTGTGAGCGATCGCCAACTCGGCCTCGACAGGACGTGTCCGCAGGTGCCGGTCATTCGTGATGACCACCCACCCGCGGTCACCGACCAGCGGTATCCACTCGGTGTCGAGGATTCCCTGTGGTAAGGGGTCATCGACGGGCGGCCGGCTGAAACGCGCGGTGTCTTTCCGGACGGCCACCAGGCCCGCACCGAGGCGAAGCAGATTCTCGTCGACGACGAACACGACGTCATCGATTCCCAGCATCCCGATCGGCCTACGCTGAACCCACCAGCGGCGCCAGCTTGTACTTCCTCGTGTAGCCGATCGCGTCCTGGACCTGCCGCAAGCTCAGGCCGTAGTCTGCGGCCAGATCTTCGTGGCGTTCACCGCTGTCGGCCATCTGGGCAATGGTTACCGGTGACACACGCCGGCCGACGAACGTGGGTTGACCGCTGTATCGACCCGGATTGATCACAATCTCGGGGAAATCTCTGTCGACTGGGAGCTCGACGATGACCGCTTCGCCCTGCTCATCCTGACCGACCGTCGCGGTCTCGGCGAGCCATTGAGCATCGCCGAGCAACGCTTGCCCGGTCCGGATCGTCATCTCCATGTCCGGCACACCCACGGTCTCCCCAGTGATCGTCAAGTCTTTCTCGTGGACCGACAAGTACGGGCGCAGATGCGCGAGTGGGTATCTCAGCTTGAACATCACACGCAACTGCTCGATTGCGGCGCGCTGCCGCGCAATCGGGACCTTTCGACGGTCGCGGTACTCGGCCAGCATCCGCGCCTCGACGAACTCCCCCCACGTCACCCACGGCGTATCTCGCGGTACGACGCGAAGGATGGGTTCATAACTCTTGCCGCGGCGCTCGTACCCGTTGATCCAACGCTTCGCGGTGCCGGCCGGCAGGCCGATCAGCCGATCGACCTCGGCATACACGTAGACCTCACGATCGAGCATCGAGGCGACGGACATGTGCGCAAGCATGGCACAACGCTAGCGGCTGCCACCGACAGCTCCGCCCCACCTGCACATCGCGGTGTCGTCGACGCCCGCGACACTTCGGCGCGTGGCGTTCCGAACGGCTCGTAGCGGATCGCGGCGTGCTCGTCTGCCCACAGGGACTGATCACCCAGGTACGGCAACAATCCAGCACTGCATCTGGACAATCCGTTACGTGCCGACGTGCCGCTTGCGGGGAAGCGAGGCACCGCCGCCGCGCCCCAACTGTCGACCTCGGCCGGCCCGGTCGAGCGTGCATCGTCGACCAGGACGCCGCGCTGACCGTGGTCGAGTGCAAACTGGCCTCCAACCCGGAGTGGCGGCGAATGGTGATCGGGCAGGTCCTCGACTACGCCTCGGCCAACACCGCAGACGGTGGGCGAGCGTTTCGGACCCAGTGGTCGCGCCACGGCGGAATCGACCTGTTCGACCTGCTCGGCGAAGCCGGTGTCGACCGACTCGCCGAGACCACCGACGGCCGGATCAACCTGTGCCTGGCAGACTAGATCGACGCCGACCTGCGCCGCCTCGTGGAGTACCTCAACCGGATCACCCGCACCGAAATCCGTTTCACCGCACTGCAATTGCCAACGCCCGCCACGGCGACCTGGAACTCCTCATCCCATCCACCTTCGGCGGCGAGATAGCCGCCGCCAAGGCCCAGGCATCCGGCCGTAGCCAACGCTGGACGATCCCGTCGTTTCTCGCCACCCTCGGCACAGACGCGGACCCCGACCGCGCACAACAACTCGTCAGCTGACTCGGGGCCCTGCCGCTGCGCGGCGCCCACGACACTCTCTGGTTCGGCACCGCGCCAGGTGGCGGCATCAACCTGCACCCCTACGGCTTGGCGTACGCGCTTCTGCGACTCTGGGTCCGCTCGGGTGACCTTTGGACTACGGGCTGCGGACCAACAACACCGCCACCAGACACCACGACGGATTTGGCGATCTCGCACGCCTACTCGGCCAAGACCACCACGCAGCCTCGCGAGGCTTCCCCCTAGGAGGCCGACCACAACCTCCACCAACTCTGGCGCGCCGTAACCCGCTGCGCCGAACAGATCAACACCCCTACGCCCGACCGCCACGACAACCCCCGCCAGGTGACCTGTTTGCCCTGGTCAGCCCAGACGTGAACCGCCCGATTGGACGCCTCGGCCGGCCCTTGCCCGACTCGTTCGGCGGATATGCGGCGGATGGACGCTGACTTCTGCGGGCGTTTCTGGCGCGCCAGGAACGACCACCGGGTCGTGCCTGGCGGACATCTTCAGCCATTCCGTCGTACCCGCGGAGGAGGGTGCGACGAACCGATCACCGTGGTGCGCGTTGGTGGCATTCTTCGTAGGAGGCGCCCGCGTTGAAGCAGTCGGCGAAACCGCTCTGGATGTCACCGGAGGTGGCCGGCTCCCCACACAACAGTCCGCACCGCAGATAGTTCGGCACGATCGCCCCGTCCGGAAAGCGGCACACGTCGCTGTCGCAGGTGTAGCCGCGAGTGTTCGGATCACGGTTGAGCCCATCACGACTGTAGGTCCAGACGTAGGCGTCGGTCTGCCACACCCGAGCGCAGTAGACGGTTCGTCCGTCGGACAGCTGCGCAACCGCACCGGGTTCGGCGCAGTAGTCGTTCAGATTCACGACCGCAGCCGCCGATCCCGTGCCGGGCAACGCCGCCGCCGGCGCCGCAGCGACGACGCCTCCGACCATCGCCGTGGCCACGACCGCGCCACCGAGCCAGCCGGTCAGCCCCCTCGGTGATCGCCGCGCCATCGCGTCCCCCTCGCCCTGAATCCGACCATGTCCGATGTTTGCTGACAGTATGCTAGCGTGTCCACTTCGTAACGTGAACCCTGTAGATACCCGCCGGGCAGTTCTCGTCACGGACGGTTTGGGTTTCCGATCGAGGGGGTTTCACGATGCGGTGGCGCTCAGCTGTGGTGGTCGGGGTCGGTGTTGCGCTCGGAGCGACGCTGGCCGGTATCCCGTCGGCGCAGGCGGCGCCGTTCGCGTCGTGTGATGAGGCCCGCGCGGCCGGGGCCGCACCGTTGCTGGCCGGCGAGCCCGGATACAGCCGCACGCTCGACCGCGACGGGGACGGCGTGGCGTGCGAGGCACCCACCTCGGTGCCAGGGTCGCCGGCGCCTGCCGCTCCGGCGGCGTGTGGGGTCGACCTTGCCGCCGACGAGGTCCGCACCGCGATCGTCGGCCTGCCCCGCGATCCGGGAACGGGCGCAGACTGGGACCGCACGCCAGTCGACGGGAACTACAACCACTGTGCGGCGCTCTCGGTCGCGGTGATCACCATCGAACGCGCGACGGGCAGCTCCCCCGATCAAGCGCTGCTGTTCCATCACGGCCGCTACCTCGGTACCGCCACCGACGACAGCCACGCCTTCATCTCCCTCGACACCGCACGCACGACCGACAACACCGTCGCGCTGAGATACGAGACGCCCGGCAGCTGCAACGCCTGCCCCGACGGCACCTTCACCACTGTCCGCTACCACTGGAACGGCGACCACGTCGACATCCTCGACCCACTGCCGCGATAGAGCACCGCTGACCGGGTGCCAGCCCAAACGCACCCCACCGGACCTGATGCAATCGTCGGAGTTGTGGCGTACCACCGCATCTCAAGGGACTCGACGACAACGACATGCAACCCCAAGCAACGCGCAACGTCACGCACGTTTCGACGCCCTGGACGGGTCAGATCGTTCGTCACTCAAACGCATGAACTGCGCACGCGTCCACGCCTTCTCCTCTTGCCCTCGGGGCGTGCGCACGGAATCGACTATTTGCCTGCCGGTGGCCGCCTCGGCACCCATCGGGTGCGGGCCGCTCAGGCGGTTGCGTCGTCGCGAGGACCCATGCTCGTTTGAGGGGGATTCGCACTCGGAGGGCATCGGGCAACTGCTCGTATGCGTTGAACAACTGGTCGAGAACGTCGTCGGCTTCCCAGACGCGGAGTTTCAAGCGCTGGGTGCCGAGTTCGCGTCTGGCCTGGTCGGTAAGGCCACCCCACGCCACGGGAAGTGCCTGATCGGCGCCGTGGCGGGTCATCGCGCCCAGCAGTCCGCGCGCGACCGGCGAGCCGATCCGAGTGTCTTCCGATTTCACCTCCACGATGAGAGTCGGCGGATCCAGGCCGAGCGAGCCACGCCCGGCAAGTATGTCGACGCCTTCGTCGGGTCCCGGCTTGGATACCTCACAGACGTACCCCTGGGTCCCGAGGATCGCGGCGATCAGGCCGGTCAGAGCGTGCCCGGTGAAGTTTCCCGCAGGTGCGTTGTGACGCGGTCACGAATGGCCTGAAGTGACGGCGCCGGTGTGGGGTCCACGATCTCCTCACCGACCGAAATCGGTGTCCCCACGCCGGGGGCCGCGGCGTTGCCAGGGTCGCTGCCGGTTTCGAGGACCGCACGTAGGCGTACCTCGGCGTTGTTCTTGGTGGCTTGGAAAATCGTCATGGCGCCGTTGAGCGTGTTCAACAGGTCGTTCTTGATGACCGCGCGGCTGATGTCGGTGCTCTGCCAGTCGACGCCGATCGTGTGGCGGTGGCTGGGGTCGAGTTCGTCGAGGCGGTCGGAGTATCCAGACGTGCAGGTGCCCAGCGCCAGCTTCATTGTCGTCCTCATTGGCATCACGACAAGATCACCAGGTTCGGCAAATGCCGCCGATACTGTTCACGGAGGGCGAGTTGCGGCCCGATGAGCGGGCAGTGTCGGTTGTCGGCTCCCGCAAGGCGAGCCCCACGGGGCGTCGGTTCGCGCAGCAAGTTGCCGAAATGCTGGTCGAGTTCGGCACGACCGTCCTTGCCGGACTCGCCGAGGGCATCGATACCGCGGCGCACAGCGCGGCGCTCGCCGCCGGCGGACGCACCGTCGCCGTGCTGGGCAACGGACTCGAGCATTTCTATCCGAAGTCGAACGCGCCCCTTCAGCGGACGATCGCGGTTCGCGGCATGCTGCTCTCGCAGTTCCTGCCGGATTTCCCGCCGACGAAGTGGACGTTTCCCGCCCGCAATGCGGTGATGAGTGCGTACGGCGCCGCGACTGTGATCGTCGAGGCGGGAGAGCACAGCGGGACACGGACGCAGGCACGCGAGGCCGTCGCACACGGCCGGGCCGTCAGCTTGCCGAACGGGTTGCGCTGTCGACGACATGGGGCGCAGTTCTGATCGGCCAACCGGGCGTCTTCGTCGCCCGCACCGGCGACGAGGCCTGGTGGTGTCCCGGCCGCTGGGGAAGCCGAATGTTGTGGTCCAGCACGATCCCGTCGTCGTTGTCGGCGAACTGGGCCTTGTAGCCGAACTCGACGGGCTTGCCCACCAGCACTCGACGCCGCGGGTCCGGGTGAACCGCGACTGCGCAGCAGGTCGACGCCTCGGCCGCCAGGTCGGCGTCGGGGCCGGCTGGTCTACATCCACCACAAGTACACCAACGTGCTCGGCATGGACGACGACGTGGGCTACGGCGTGCTTCGGGTGACCCGGGACCAGCGGTGGTCGCCGTTGTTCATCGGCAACCCGGTGTACAACCTGATCCTGTAGCTGTTCTTCGAGTACGGCATCGCTGCGCAGCATCTCGAGCTGGGCAAGGTCGCCAAGGGACGGGTGGACCGCGCGGAGTTCGAGCGCAAGCGCAACGAGGTGCTGGCCAAGATCGGCAAGCAGGTCGCCAAGGACTACATGGTGTATCCGGCGCTGACCGGGCCGGCATGGCGCTCGACGCTGAGCGCGAACTTCACCGCGAACATCATCCGCAGCGTGTGGACGAACGTGGTGATCTTCTGTGGGCACTTTCCCGACGGCGCGGAGAAGTTCACCAAGAAGGACGTGGACAACGAGTTGCAGGGTGACTGGTATCTGCGGCAGATGCTGGGGAGCGCGAACATCGACGCGGGCCCGGTGATGGGCTTCATGACCGGCAACCTGTCCTATCAGATCGAGCATCACCTGTTCCCGGATCTGCCGAGCAACCGGCTCGCGGAGATCTCGGTGCGGGTGCAGGAGCTGGCCGAGAAGTACGACCTGCCCTACACCACGGGTTCACTGCCGGTGCAGTACGTGAAGTCGTGGCGGACGATCTTCAAGCTCGCGTTGCCGAACAAGTACCTCACCGCGACCGCCGACGACGCGCCCGAGACCGCGTCCGAGCGCAAGTTCGACGGCGAGGTGTCCGCCGCGTTCGACCCGGTGACCGGCAAACGTCGCGGGCTGCTCACCGCGCTCGAGAACGGCAAGCGCCGCGGCCCGGTGGTCGCACTCACGCAGCGCCTCCGACGCCGGTAGGTCTTGCGGCCCCCGCACATGGTGCGGAGGTTCGGTCGTTCCGCGAGGCACTCGACAGACGAGAATGTGATTCACACTCCTGCGAAACACGCTCGGCCACAGGAGACCTCGGATCCCGCTTGACGTAACGTCCGCAGGTAACCGCAGCAGCTCCTACCTCACCGAATTCTCCCAAGACCTAGGAAGGGTGAGCGTCGTCGAGACGCCACCGCACGGCGTCGGGGTTCGAGAAGAGCGCAACCGCGCACCGAACCGTTCGGCGATACTGCGGCGGAACGGGTGTCTTGGCGGCTTGGGTTTCGTCCTCAACGCACGTCGCTCCCTACCGGTGTCCCGGTGGGGGAGCGGCGTTTCTACCGCTTGCATCGGGAAGCGGGCGAGTATGGCTCGTGCGATGGAACCGCGCGAGTTCGAGTGCGGCGATCCCGGTTCCGTCCAGCGGCGCAGTGCGCCCGAGTGCGCTGACCGTGATGGTGAGGTCGGTGAGCGCGGTGCGGCGGATTCGTGTCGCGAGATCGCCGCTGACGCGGGCCGCGCGGGCGAGGGGACCGCCGAGGACGATAGTGCCGGGATCGACTGTGGTGGCGATGTTGCCGATGGCGCGGGCGAGATCGTCGAGAACCGCGTCGACGTCGGGATCGAGTGCGGCCGTCGTGTCGAGGAGCCTGAGGGCACGGTCGAGGTCGATGGCGGTGTGGTCGGGCCCGCCTATCGGGGAATGCGCGAGCCGGCGCATGAGGGTGTCTCCGTCGGGCATTCGCAGGAATGCGATCTCGCCGGCGGTGCCGCGTGCCCCGCGGTGCAGGTGCCCGCCCAGAAAGAGCCCGGCGCCGACTCCGGCACCGAGATAGACGTAGAGGAAATCGTCGACGCCGACCGTGGCGCCGGCGCGGTTCTCGGCGAGGGCGGCCCAGTTGACGTCGTTGTCGATGACGACAGGCTCGTCGGTGTCGAGTCCGAGGGCGGGGCCGAAGGCGGCGACCGTGCCGGCGAACGGGGCGTCGGGCAGCTGCCGGACGGTGTGGGTGGCGGGGTCGACCGGTGCAGCCACCGACACCGCGGTGGCCAGTCTCGGAGTACCTGCCTGCTCGCCGCACCGCGCCAGCAGGATCCGAGCGGCTGCGACGGCGGTGGGCAGATCCTCGTCCGAAGTGTCGCTGCGCAGTTCGCAGATCGTCGCGCCCCTGTGGTCGAGGGCGCGGGCGGCGACATACCCACGTTCGAGCACGACGCCGATGCAATGGCCGTGATCGGCGTTGAGGTCGTAGAGCAGCGGGGAGCGGCCGCGATTACCGGTGGCTTGGCCGACCTCGACGATGACCCCGGTGGCGAGCAGACGTTGTGCCGCCTCGGAGATGGTGGGCTTGGAGATGCCGGTGATCTTGGCGATCGCTGCGCGTGAGGAAGCGCCGTCGCGGTAGAGGACTTCGAGGAAGGCTTCGTCGGTCAACTGCGCCAGCGTGCGCGGGAGCGGCGGTGCCGGGACCGCGGAGGCGTGGGATGGGGACACGGGGCCCTCCTTCGGATCGGATCTCGCCGGAGACCATTCTCGCCGGAGGAGTCGACCGCACGGCTTTACAGGTCGCGCCGTCGCCGGTAGTCTATTTGTAAGGAACATTAACAAATAGGAGTTTCACGAATGGACACATCGATCGGCACGCGGGTCGAGCAGGTTCCGGCCGACGTCGCCGGCATAATCCGGGCGACAAAGGCCGCGTTGCGGTCCCGGATTGGCGACGTCGCAGCGGCGTTCGCACAGGTGGAGACCTATGTGGCCGGCCAGGTGGCGGAGATCGAGGAGGTCCGCGCCCGGGGCGGGGAGGTCTGGCCCGTGATCGACTACGCCGACATCGCTGCAGGGCGAGTGTCGGCGGACGAACTCGCGCGCATCCAGCGCCGGGGCTGCCTCGTGGTAAGGGGACACTTCCCGGCGGAGACGGCGCTGGAATGGGACAGTGCGCTGGTCGATTACGTGGAACGCAACCGGTTCTTCGAGAACTACCGCGGCCCGGGTGACGACTTCTTCGGCACACTCGCCGCATCTCGTCTAGAGATCTACCCGGTGTACTGGTCGCCGTCGCAGATGCAGGCCCGTCAGCACGGGCGGATGGCGACGGTGCAGTCGTTTCTCAACCGGCAGTGGAAGTTCGAGTCGCGGGGGGTAACCTGGTTCGATCCGGACCAGGACACGATGTACCCGGACCGGATCCGGCGTCGCCCGCCGGGGACCACGTCGTCCGGGCTCGGTGCGCACACCGACTCCGGGGCGCTGGAACGGTGGCTGCTGCCGGCCTACCAACGGGTGTTCCGGCACGTGTTCGATGGCAACTTCGCCGCCTACGACCCGTGGGATGCCGCGTACCGCACCGAGGTCGACGAGTACGAGGGCGGCAGCACGATGTGCTCGGTGTTCCGCACCTTCCAGGGCTGGACGGCGCTGTCGGAGATGCGGAACGACCAGGGCGTGCTGGCCGCGGTGCCCATCCCGGAGGCAATGCCCTACATCCTGTTGCGTGCGCTGCTCGACGACGTCGCCGACGACGACCTGTGCGGGGTGTCACCGCGGCACGTGCTGCCCGTCGACGCCGAGTGGCATCCGCTGCTGATGCGCGCGTACAGCGAGGTCCCCGACCTGATGCCCGGTGACTCGGTGTGGTGGCACTGCGACCTGATTCACGGTGTGCAGCCGGTGCGCGACCAGCAGGGCTGGGGCAACGTCATGTACATCCCGGCGGCGCCGATGTGCGAGAAGAACGCTGCCTACGCTCGCGCGGTCGCGGCCCGGTTCCGAGCGGGGGAGTCGCCGGACGACTTCCCGGCAGAGCACTACGAGACCGAATGGGTCGGGAGGTTCGCCGAGTCCGACCTCAACGCAATCGGCCGGCGCGGGCTGAGCCTCGATGACTGACGCCGAGAAGGATTCCCGTCTGCCCGCGGCGGTGCTGTGGGACATGGACGGCACGCTGGTCGACACCGAACCGCTGTGGATGGCCGCCCAGGCCGAGATCGCGCGCGAGGCCGACGTCGTCTGGACCGAGGCCGACGCCCTCGGCCGCGTCGGCGCGGCGATGCCGGCGACCGCCGCGGTCCTGCAGGGCCGCGGAGTACCCGGCACCGTCGACGAGATCGTCGATTCGCTCGTCGACCGGGTAGTCGCCGCGCTGGCGACCGAAATTCCTTGGCTGCCAGGCGCACAGCGGACACTGGTCGGTCTCGCCGCCGCGGGTGTGCCGTGCGCTCTGGTCACTATGGCCTACAGCCCGGTCGCGAACCGCGTCGCGGCGGCGGCCGGAACCGCATTCGTGACGGTCGTCGCCGGTGATCATGTCACGCACGGCAAACCGCATCCGGAGCCCTACCTGCGCGCAGCGCAGGCACTCGGGGTCGAGCCGGGCGCGTGCGTCGCGATCGAGGACTCGCTCAACGGTACCCGCAGCGCGCAGGCCGCGGGTGTGCGTGAGGTCGTGGTTGTTCCCGGTGTGGTGGCGGTGCCGCCCGCACCGGGCCGCCGCCACGTGGACTCGCTGTCCGACCTCGACCTCGCCGTGTTGTCCACGGCCTCCTGCAGCGCCTCCTCGACCCGGTTCGCCTGCGACGGGGGCTGATCGAGGACGACGATCCTGCGTTCCTCACCATCCACTACGAGAGGGTGGATCAGGTACGGGTCGGAAACCGGCCGCCCGAATGTCGGCGGGTAGACCCGCCCGCCCGACGGGAGTAGGCTCAGTATTTGCTGCACCAAGATCGCCGCGATGTCGGCTCCGGTCGAGACCGCCTCGATGAGACGATCGTACAGGTCAGCCATGGTGTTTCCCTACGTTTCATCCCCCGGCAGCCGGGTCGGCGCCACGCTGTGCAACATGCTGCCATCCACTACCGACAAGTTCGCGCAGTAGATGGCGCATGTCCACGGTCACCGCCTCGCCCACGGCGTCCTTTGCACACCAAACTGACCTGGGTCCGCTCTCACAGCTCCCGCAAGCTCGCAAACCCGCCGCCCGCCAGCGGACTCGTCCGCACCCGTCATGGCTCCGGACTGAATAGACTCTGCGGAACGTCGTCGGTGTGTGGCCGCACGCACCGACCAGGAACGGGATGGGGTGAGGACGGTGACGACCGTCGACTACCGCCCGCTCACCGCGGACGACGAACCCGCGGTGCGCGACCTGTACCGCGAAATGGCCAACGAAGACACGCACTTCCGCTACATCGGCCGGCCACCGAGCGACTACGACGCCATCGCTCGCGCGTTGACGACGAACGATTCCCGCCACGGTGCGTTGGGTGCATTCGTCGACGGCGACCTCGTCGGTGCCGCGAATTTTCTTGTGCTCGAAATGAAGACGGCCGAGGTCGCGATCGTGGTCGAGCACGACGCCCAGGGCCGCGGCATCGGCACCGCGTTGCTCGACGAGCTTGCCGACATCGCTCGTCGCTGTGGCCTCCGGCGGTTCGTCGCCGAGATCGTCGAGACGAACACGCGGATGCTCGAGTTGCTGGTCGACTCGGACTTTCCGATCGCGGCAGATCGGTCGGCGGGGATCGTCCGCATCGCGCTGGAGCTGTAGTGGCGGCAGGTTTGCGACTCGCGATTCCGGGTAGCGTGTCCGACGTGGTTGCGGACCAAGGAGTCGACGAACTCGCCGAACAGATCGCCGAACTCGCCGGTGCGGCTGACTTCACCGTGGCCGCCGCCGAGTCGTTGACCGGCGGCAGGATCTCGGCGGCGCTCGGTGCGGCCCCGGACGCCGGCAGTTGGTACAGGGGAGCGGTCGTTGCCTACGCCGAGGGCGTCAAGCGTGAGGTGCTCGGGGTGCCGGAGTGCCCGGTGGTGAGCCGGGCGTGCGCGCAGCAGATGGCGGAGGGGGTTGCCCGGTTGCTCGACGCCGACTACGCGGTGGCGGTGACCGGGGTGGGTGGACCCGGCAGTCAGGACGGCGAAACGCCGGGCACCGTCTGGTTCGCCGTCACGGGGCCGATCGGCACCCAGGCGCGCCGGCACCGCTTCGACGGCGAATCCGCCGAGATCATCGACCTCACCGTCGCCGAGGCGCTGCGGTTGCTGATCGAACACGCCACCACTCGCGGGTCGTGACCTGCAAAACGCCGAGCGGGCAATCATTGTCGGTATTCGGAAACCGACAATGATTGCCCGCTCGGCGCAGCAGAGGCACCTTCGGCACTCGTGAGTGGTTGATGAGTCTGTCTGGGCGAGCGAAGCGACGGGGAAGTTTCGCTGACTCCACAACCACTCACGTGCCTGCGGCCTTACAGGTGCAGCCCGAGCAGCGACCCGATGCCGACCACCGCGAGGAAGATCAGCGGGACGCAGACAATGTCGACGAAGATGCCGGTGCCGATCATGCGCTTCATCGGGACGTAGCCGGATCCGTAGACGATCGCGTTGGGCGGCGTCGAGACGGGGAGCATCGCGCCGGCGTTGGCGCCGAACACTCCGGCCATGGCGGGGATGTTGGGGTCCACGCCGATGGCGATGGCGATGGGGATGATGATCGGGACGACGATGCCCACGCTGGCGGTGTTGCTGGTGGTTTCGGAGATCGCGAGCGCGATGACGATCGCGATCAGGCTCAGCAGCCAGGTGCTGTGCACGCCGGTCGCGTCGGCGATGCCGTCGCCCAGGGTCTCCGCGAGACCGGTCGCGTTCATCATCGCCCCGAGGGTGAGCCCGGTGCCGACCAGAATGACGGTGCCCCAGTCGATCTTGCTGGCTTCTCCCCAGGTGAGGGTCTTCTCGCCGTTGCCGGTTCCGCGGGGCAGGAAGAACAGCAGGCAGGCTGTGAGAATGACCACCGCACCCTCGTTGAGTCGGTCGGTGACGGCAATGATCGCCGGTGTGGTGACGCCGAATGTGGTGATCAGCGACGGCAGCACCCACAGGGTCACTGTGACGAGGAAGACGACGAGGACGTTGCGTTCGGCACGGGTCATCGGCCCGAGGTCGGCGTAGTGGGCACGGAAGTACTCCTGGCCGCCGCGGATCGTCTTGACTTCGGGACGGTTCACGACGATCAGCGCGATCCACATGCACCCTCCCATCACGATCAGGTACGGCGCTGACATGGCGATCCAGTCGAAGAGTTCGACCTTGTACCCCGTCATCGTCTCGATCGTGCCGCGGCCGATGACGTTGGCGATGCCGGTGATCGGGGTGAGGATCGAACCGACGCTGGCGCCGTAGGCGATGGCGAGCATGAGCAGGCACGAGAACTTTGTGCGGTTCGTCTTGATGTGCGGGTTCTGTTCCTGGATGAGGTCGCCGATGGTCTTGACGACGCCGACCCCGATCGGCAGCAACATCGCCGCGGTCGCCGAGGCGGACACGAACATCGACAGCACGCACGCGACGATGCCGAACGCGGCGGCGGTGCGGTAGGTGCTGCTGCCAATCCCGGGGAACGACAGCACCCGCAGCGCGAAGCGGCGGTCGAGTCCGTGCACGGTCATCGCGGCGGCGAGCA
>DATDBL010000016.1:0-4539 GCA_036524855.1 Aldersonia sp.
AGGTCCCACCGGACCTGGCCGCCGACGCTTGCGTGGGACGGGCCAGGGCGGGCAGTTCGGCGAAGGCCTTCGCTTCTTGTCGGTGGCATCATGCATCATCGTCGTGTGGCCGCCTCGATACCTGCTCCAGTCGAGCCCTCGGTGCTCCGATGGGCTCGTGAAGCGTGCGGCTTGTCCCCAACTGCGGCCTCGCGCAAACTCGGCCTCAAAGATGATCGCGTGGCGGAATGGGAGTCCGGCGACGCCGTTCCGACTATCGCACAGCTTCGGAAGGCTGCCGAGGTCTACAACCGTTCGTTGGCGGTGTTCTTCCTGTCGCAGCCACCCGAGGGGTTCGATACGCTTCGCGACTTCCGACGTCTCGCGGACACTCCTGCACGGGACTGGAGCCCAGCGCTGCATGAGGAGTTTCGGCGCGCGCACATACAGCGCGAGTTCGCTCTGGAACTCGCAGACATCGAGGAACGTGAGATAGCCGCAGACTGGCGGCTGCAGTTGTCACCCGACGGCGTCGACTCCACTGCACGCAGCATCAGGGACCTGCTCACGGAGATCGCACCGCTTCCCATTCCGGAGTCATCGACCGACGCATACGAACATCTGAATGCCTGGATTGCCGCTGTCGAAACGAGCGGTGTTCTTGTGCTGGCCACTCGCGGCGGGCGTGTCGAGGTCGACGAGATGCGCGGGATGTCGCTGTACTTCGACGTGCTGCCGGTGATCGTGCTCAACGGCAGCGATCACGCACGCCCCAGGTTGTTCTCCTTGATGCACGAGTTCGCTCACCTCGTCCTCCACACCGAGGGCCTGTGTGACGTCATTACCGACGACAGACCACGCGGAGAAGACCGATCGTTGGAGGCTCGCTGCAACGCGATCGCGGCGAGCGTTCTGATGCCCGCCGCGGAGGTGCTTGCGCGACCCGAGGTCGTGGCCCGCGACAGGCGGCCTACGTCCTGGGACTATCAGGCCCTGCGTCCGACCGCCGCCCATTTCGGCGTGAGCGCCGAGGCGTTCTTGCGACGGTTGAGCACCCTCGGTGTTGTTCCGGTCGAGTTCTACCGTCAGCGCCGGGCCGAATTCGCGGCTGCCTACGACGAGGACATCGACCGGACACGGTCCACGGGCGGTAGCTGGTACCGAAATACGGTGCGTGACCTCGGCAAGGCGTACGTGCGAGCGGTGGCCGACGCTCACCGTCGCCGGGTGATCGACAGCAACACTGCTGCCATATACCTCGACGCGAAGGTCGGCCAGATTCAGCGCCTCGGTGAGTTCGCGGAGTTGCGGAGCGTGGATGAGACGTGACGCTGTACTCGTTCGACACGAGCGCGATTCTGAATGGTCGCCGCGACCTTTTCCGGCCGAACGTGTTTCGGAGTCTATGGACGCATATCGAGGAGGCGATCAGCGCAGGGGACGTCCGAGCGGTTGATGAAGTGCAGCGGGAGTTGGCGCGGCGTGACGACGACGCGAAGCGCTGGGCCGACGCGCAGCCGGATCTGTTCGTCGCGTTGTCAACGCAGATTCAAGAAGGCGCTCGGCGCATCCTCGGACGCTACCCGAACCTCGTACGGCAAGGCGGAAGGCGCAGTGGTGCAGACCCGTTCGTGATCGCGCTGGCGATGGTAACCAACGGCACGGTCGTGACGCAGGAGACCGCTACGGGCAATGTCGCGAAGCCCCGAATTCCCGACATCTGCATGGCCCTCGAAATCCCTTGTCTCACGCTGATGGAGTTCATCGAGTCTCAGGGCTGGGAATTCTGAAGCTGCTCGATGCGCTGACCAGCGCTGCCCGCCCGGGGCGTTTCCGATCATGCACGTCAGCGTCATCGTGCTCGAGCGCGACCAGCCCGACCGTATCCCGGTCCTGCACCGAACAGCATCGCAATCGGGAGCCGAGACCGAAGCGACACCCACCCGGGTCGCCAGGCAGGCAGCGCCGGAGTCGAGTAGCGCGCTACTCGACTCCCTCCTCGCCGCGCCGACGACACTGGACTGTGAGGGGTTCGCCGACCGCCACCCACAACCGCCGAGGGGGACAGGTCATGTCGTTTCTGCTGATCGAGGGGACATTCCGGGCGTTGGGGGCACAGCCGGACGGGGACTCGGTGCGGTTCACCCCGACCGACGTCACCGCCTGGGACGACGTCGCCGGACCCCACCCGGTCAAACGCAACGCCACCGGCGCCGCGCAGTTGCGCCTCGACGGAATCGACAGCCTCGAGACGCACTACACGCCCAGGGGCGGCACCGGAACCCACCAGCCCCTCACCCTGGCGCGCGCCGCCGCCGACGAGCTGTTGTCCTGGCTCGGGTTCAGCGGCGTCCAGCGCGACCCCGACGAGACGGTCACCGCCTGCGACCCCGACACGGTCCCCGGGTTCGTCCTCACCCGCGGCGCCGACCTGTACGGGCGCTGCGTCGCCTTCGCCGGCCGCGGACCCGCACCCGGGCCCTCGGGCACCCAGGTCTTCGTCGATCCGGACCTGCTCGCCACCACCGTCAACCACCACCAGCTCGGCACCGGACTCGCCCACCCCACCTACTACCGCAACCTGTTCGCGGTGCTGCGCAACGAGTTCACCACCACCGTCACCGCCGCGCAGGCCGCCCAGCGCGGAGTGTGGGCGAGCGACGCCACCACCACCGGGGCGGCCATCACGACGCAGACATCGCTCACCGACGACGTGGTGATCTTGCCGAAGCTGTTCCGCCGCCTCGCCGACTACCTGCAACTCGGCGCCGGTGACCTGTCCCTGGCCGGGCTTCCCGCCTTCCTCGCCCAAGCGGCCGACAAGTTCTTCATCCTCTCCACCGGCCACTCGACCACAGGCCTCGACGCCATCGTCGAGGTCACCGGCACCACCGTCCGCCTCACCCACTCCCCCACCGACCTCGTGTTCGACGAAAAATGACCTACGAGAAGAACACACCCGCCGCACCACGACACCCCTCCGCGGACCGCCAAACCAGCCCATAAGCCTGAATCGCAGGCGACAGAGCGGTGCGACCTACTTGTACCCGTCGGCCCCGTCCTCGTCGTCCTCGATATCTTCGGCCACGAGGTCGTTCCATGCCCGGCGCATATCCTCCTGCCTCGGGGACTGGGGCAACTCCTGGCGTGGCTCGCTGAACCTGTCCTGCCGCGCGTTTGCCACCAATCTCGCGAGCGTCCCGGCCAGTTCTTCGGCCTCGTCGAGGGTCATCGACAACGTGACCCGCGGCGCATCCGGTTCCGGGTGACCGAACAGGCTGATCGAAATGCTGGCCGGGCGGGCAATCCCGGTTTCGTCCCAGCTGGGCCGCAACGACCAGGAATCGAGGTCGAGGTCTCGAATAAACCCCAAAGTTGCATGCATGCCCCGACGATAATCGTGTTGCTCGGTTCCTGGATTGTCCAGTCGGCTCGTCCGGACGGGAAGGGGTACGACGCCGACCCTCCACGTCCCGCTTCCCACGTCTTGTCCCGCTCTCCGGGCGCCGCTGACGGCCTTGATGGTCGAACACCGACGGGCAGTGACCGCGAGTATCGAGTGCGCGGCCAGGGCGCAACCCGTGCCGGCGGTGCACCGCCACCCCGGCAGCAACCACCCATCGACGTCGGGTACGTCCCAGCCCTTCAGCATCTCGACCTTGTCGCGGCCGGGATACGTTGTCGGGCTGGCAAATCCAGACGAGGTTGGCAGTCGGCCTGGTCTCGCAGGTCAGTGGTCGCATGCCGCTGCACTGCTCCGGCGTCGGCAAGGTCCTCCTCGCCCACGCCGATCTCGAGTTCACCGAGCAGGTGTTGGCCGGCTGCGCCGGTACACCGACCGCACGGTCGTCGACCCGCACGTTCTGCGCCGCGAGTTTCGCCGAGTGCCGCCGGACGAGGGGCGCGATCGCGCGCGTCGAGCTGAGCGAAGCGCTGGGCCGACGCACGTGAATCGTCCTGGCGCTCAATCATGCACAAACGGTGGTATGGGATCGGCGCTGCCCGATCCCGTACCACCGCTGTTCGTCATCGTCCAGGTCCGCCTCGCTCGGCTCGCGGCCGCAAACGCGGCCACCTATCGCGGAAGCGACGAGCGCGAGACCTACGGCTGCGTCAGGGGTCTTCCCTGCAGCGGTGTCCAGATCGAGGCCGACGCGGCTCTCGATTTGCATGGCGTCGAGGGCGTTGCCGCCGCGGTAGGTGCGGTGCAGGAAGATCACCGCGATACCGGCGACGCCGAGGACGCCCGCGTACACCAGGTACACGCCGGCCGGGGTGAGGCCGTGGGAGAGCATGAAGGCGGCGATGTTGGGGGCGAGGAAGGCGACGATGCGGCCGAAGCCCATCATCAGACCGACGGCCGAGGCGCGGATGGCGGTCGGGTAGATCGGCGGGCTGATCGCGTAGTAGGCGGCGACACCGCCGTTGGCGGCCACGCCGACGAGCACGGCGAGCACCATCACCAGCGCGGTGTGGTGGAAGCTGGTGCCGAACGCGACGAACGCGACGGTGCCGAAGAACATCACCATCGCGGTGACGATGCGCGGGTGGAATCGCAGC
>DATDBL010000017.1:0-23422 GCA_036524855.1 Aldersonia sp.
AGCTACGCCGACGACACAGTGACCCTGTCCGCCGACGGCACCTACGTCGTCTCGCTCGGCCCGAACCGGCTCGAGGTGTGGCGCTCCGACCTCGTCCGCACGCTGGAGTACGGCTACGTCGACGCGCCGGTGAACCCGCACAGCCAGCCCCGCTCGGGCTGTGCGCTGAACTCCGCCGTGTCGAGCGCGAGCCGGGTCGCGGTGCTGGAACGCTGCCCCGGCGACGACGGCGATCGGCTCACCGTGCTCGACCCGGCGCCCGAGGATCCCACCAAGCCCGAGGAGAAGGGGTCGACGGTGCTGACCGGAATCGACGGGGCGCGGGTGCTCGCGACGGCCGGCGAGCGGGTGCTGGTGTACTTGCCGGAAGCCGCCGCGCAGACGCCTCGCCTCGTGGTGTACGACAGCACCACCACCATCGTCGCCGAGTACGGGCTGAACAACCCCCTGCCCGCCGATGCGACGGTCGCCGACGCGGGCGCGAGCACACTGCTGTGGACGGGCAACTCCGTCATCGCGCTGCGGGAGGCGGACTTCTCGCCCGAGTGGACCGCCGCGGACGCGCTCGGGCCGGGCGCGACCATGGGTGGGCGGATCCTGGTGCCGGTGACGGGCGCAATTGCCGTCCTCGACGTCACCACGGGGCAGGAGGTCCGGCGGATTCCCGCGGATCGCGGCGTCGTGTCCGGGCCGATACGTACCGCGGTACTCGGCGGGACCGTGGTCGAGCAGCGTGGCAGCGAGGTCGTCGCGCTGTCGTGATCAACCGGCCGTGATCAACCGGCCGTGATCAGCCGGCGCGGTCGGCGGCGAGGGTCTCGAGGTCCTTGCCGCCCCACCAGAACGCCGACAACTGCTCGGCGAGCGCACGGTAGGCCTGCGCGCCCTTGTTCTTGCGACCGGCGAGCACCGTCGCGCCCGACGCCGAGGCCTCCGCGAACCGGACGGTGCGCGGGATCGGTGGGGCCAGCACCGGCAGCGCGTAGCGGTCGGAGACGTCGGCGAGCACGTCGCGCGAGTGGGTGGTGCGGGCGTCGTAGAGGGTCGGCAACGCGCCGAGCAGACGCAGGTCGGGGTTGGTGATCTGCTGCACCTCGCGCACGGTGCGCAGCAGTTGCCCGACGCCACGGTGGGCGAGCGTCTCGCACTGCAGCGGGATCAGCACCGAATCGGCGGCGGTGAGGCCGTTGAGCGTCATGATGCCCAGCGACGGCGGGCAGTCGATGATGACGACGTCGAACTGCTCCCGCAGGGGCGCCAGCGCGCGCTTGAGCGCGAACTCGCGTCCGGGCCGCATCAGCAGCATGGCGTCGGCGCCGGCGAGGTCGATGGCGGCCGGGAGCAGCGTGACCCCGTCGGTCGTCTCGAGCAGCACCTCCTTGGCGTGCGTGTCGCCGGTGATCACCTCGTAGATCGACTTGTCGAGGCGGTCGGGGTTGTGCCCGAGCGAGAACGTGAGACAGCCCTGCGGATCGAGGTCCACGACCAGCACGGAGTGACCCAGCGCGGCGAGCGCCGCTCCGAGGGAGGCGACCGTGGTGGTCTTCGCCACGCCGCCCTTCTGGTTGGCCACCGCGAGCACAGTCGTCACCGGCACGTTCCTTCCGTCGGGTCCCAGCATTCTGCCGTGTCAGCAGATTCGCCACGTTGCGAGGATCGCCGTACCCGATCACCGGTCGATCGCGCCCAAGCGGTGCACCGGGGACGGCATGATGGTTTCCATGATCGCCCCTGAGGGTCTGGTCGTGCTAGTGCGACACGGAGAAACCGAATGGTCCCGGTTGAACAAACACACCGGGCGCACGGATCTCCCCCTCACGGTGGCCGGGGAGGCGAAGGCGAAGGCCGTCGGCGCGGCGTTGCAGGCCCTCGGGTTGCGCGACGCGTTGGTGATCGCAAGTCCCCGGGTGCGTGCCGTGCGCACGGCCGAGTTGGCGGGGTTTCCGGCCGACCGGGTCTGGGACGACCTCGCCGAGTGGGACTACGGCGAGTACGAGGGATTGACCACGCCGGAGATCCGCGAGCGAGCGCCGCACTGGACGGTGTGGACGCACCCGTGCCCGGGCGGCGAGTCCGCGGAGTCGGTGCAGTCACGGGCCGACACGGTGATCGACGTCGCGAACGCGCAGCTGTCCGAGCGCGACGTGGTGCTGTTCGGGCACGGCCACTTCTCGCGGGTGCTGACCGCCCGCTGGATCGCCTTGCCGGTGGCCGAGGGTCGGCGTTTCGCGTTCGGCCCCGCTGCGTACACGGTGCTCGGGTACGAGCACGACAAGGCCCAGGTGATCAGTGCGAACGTGACCTGCGGGCCGGGCACGTGATCCGTCGAGCCACGCCCGACGACGTGGGCGTGATCGTCGCGCTGATCCACGAACTCGCCGACTACGAGCGCGCGGCACACGAGTGCACCGTGACCGTCGAGCAATTGCACGTGCGGCTGTTCGGGCCGACCCCCGCGGTGTTCGCGCACGTCGCTGTGGAGGGCAGCGGCGAGGTGGTCGGGACCGCGGTGTGGTTCCTCACCTTCTCGACGTGGGACGGCGTGCACGGGATCTACCTCGAGGACCTGTACGTGCGTGCGAGCCGACGCGGCGCCGGTCACGGCAAGGCGCTGATCGCGGCACTGGCGCACGAGTGCGTCGAGCGCGGCTACTCGCGGCTGACGTGGGCTGTGCTGAACTGGAACACGCCCTCGATCCGCTTCTACGACGCGCTGGGCGCGCAGCCGCAGGACGAGTGGACGACGTACCGGTTGTCGGGTCGGGCGATGCGGGAACTCGGCAACCAGGCGGAGTGCTGACCGGTCCGATCAGTCCGAATGCCGAGTCGAAGGCTGCCAGTCAGCGTGGCGCGTCATCGCCCACTGCGAGCGTCAGTCAGAGTACTGAGCAGCCATCCACTGGTTGGCCGCCCGGCTGAACAGCAGCACCAGCGTCGCGACCACGACGACGCCGAGCAGCCCGCCCCAGGCGGGCTGATGCGAATCGGTCAGCAACGCCCACACCACCGGCAGCAGCAGCACCTGCGCGACGATCGCGACCGCCCGTCCCCAGCGTTGGCCGGTCAGCAGCGCGGCACCGCCGGCCAGCACGGCGCCGCCGAGCACAACGAACCACGCCGCGGTGCCGTACCCGCTGGCCAGGCTCTGATCTTGGCCGGTGGCGGCGCGCACGACCAGGATCAGTCCGACGAGGATCGCGGCGGCGCCCTCGAGCGCGACGAGTCCGCCGGCCCAGCGGACCGGCCGCGGGGTTGGCTCGGACTCCGGCTGCTGCGACACGCACTCACCATATCGGCGGAGCCGGGCGCGGGGATTGGGGCGGCTAGTGTGGTGCCCCGTGCGTGCGCTCCTGATCGTCAATCCCAACGCGACCGCGACTACCCCGGCCGCCCGGGACCTCCTCGCCCATGCGCTCGAAAGTCGGATGCATCTGACGGTTGCGCACACCCAGCACCGCGGGCACGCGGGCGAGCTGGCCGCGTGGGCGGCCGCCAACGGGATGGACCTGATCGTGGTGCACGGCGGCGACGGAACGATCAACGAGGCGATCAACGGCTATCTCCCGCCCCCCGGGGCCGACCTGCCCAAACACGCGCCCAAGATCGCGGTGCTGCCGGGTGGCTCGGCAAACGTGTTCGCCCGTTCGCTGGGCATCGACCCCGATCCTGTTGTCGCGACGAACCAACTGATCGACCTCCTCCCCGTCGACGCGCACCGCCGCGTCGGCCTCGGCTGGGCGGACTTCTCGGCGAGTGCCCCGCCCGCCTACGACCTCTCCGCGCCGACGAGCCGCTACTTCGCATTCAACGCCGGCCTGGGCCTGGACGCGAGAGTCTGCGCCACGATCGAGAAGGGCCGTGACCGCGGCCACACCGCGACACCCGTCCGTTACCTGCGCACCACCGTGCTCGAGTTCTTCCGGAACAAGCGCCGCGAACCGCTGCTGTCGGTGCAGATCCCCGACGAGGACCGGGTCGAGGGCGTGCACTACGCATTCGTGTCGAACTCGAGCCCGTGGACATATCTGGACACCCGTCCCATTTGCACCAACCCCGACACGACCTTCGACACCGGCCTCGGACTCTTCGCGATGCGGACCACATCGGTGCCGCGGACGCTGCGGGTCGCGGGGCAACTGCTGCGGAAGGGAGCGAAACCGAAGTCGCCGCACCTCGTTCGACGTGACGACATACCTCGAGTGTCGATTCGGGCGCAAGAGCCGGTCGCGTGTCAGATCGATGGCGATTATCTGGGGGATCCGACCGCGGCGGACTTCCTTGCGGTGCCCTGGGCGCTCGACGTCGTCGCCCCACTGCCGGAGCCACGAACGTAACCTGGGGAAATCTGCGTGTTTATCGTGCGAAACGAGCTACGAGCGGGTAGAAATGACGCGCAGCCGCGACCGGGAAGCATAGCAGGTGAGCTTCCTCATGATGCGCGCCCCCGTAAGGGCGTCTAGGGTGTTAGTGAAAGCATTCACATGCAACCGTGCGGTAACACCGAATAAGCACTACGTTTACGCGCGAGAAACACGAGCAAGACCCGAACATGGTGCCGGTGCGGGCACCCGATAGGAGCAGAAGGATGGACTGGCGCCACAAGGCCGTGTGCCGCGACGAAGATCCGGAACTGTTCTTCCCGGTGGGGAACAGCGGTCCGGCCATCGCGCAGATCGCTGATGCCAAGCTGGTGTGTACCCGCTGCCCGGCCACGGCCGACTGTCTCTCCTGGGCGCTTGCGTCCGGGCAGGATGCCGGTGTCTGGGGTGGCATGAGCGAAGACGAGCGTCGCGCACTCAAGCGCCGCAACGCACGGACGCGAGCACGCAGCGCCGTCTGAGTCCAGAGAGATTCGGCCCGGCACCCCGAAGTGCCGGGTCGTTTTTGTGTGCGCTGTGTGGTCTGCGGGATCTGCGGGTCTGCGCTAGCCGCGGCCTCCGCGGCGGCCCAATGGCACCCGCAGCACGGCATCGGTGCCGCCGTTGGGTCCGGGGTGCAGGCCGATCGACCCGTTGAGTTCGGCGGTGACCAGCGTACGGACGATCTGCAGCCCCAGGCGGTCGGAGCGTTCGAGACTGAACCCGCCCGGCAGGCCGCGACCGTCATCGTTGATGACGACGTCGAGCCAACGCGCGGAGCGTTCGCAGCGGATCGTGACCAGGCCCCGCTGACCGGGGTCGAAAGCGTGCTCGATCGCGTTCTGCACCAGCTCGGTGAGCACCATGACCAGCGGCGTCGCCCGCTCGGCCGCGAGGACCCCGAGGCTGCCGTCGCGGCGCACCGTGATCGGTGAGGTGTTGACGGTCGAGACGTCGGCCATGATCGGCAACAATCGGTCCACGACGGCGTCGAGGTCGACCTCCTCGTCCACCGACATCGACAGCATGTCGTGCACGGCCGCGATCGCGGTGACCCGGCGCACCGACTCGGTGAGCGCGACCCGCGCCTCCTCGTTGTCGGTGCGCCGCGCCTGCAGGCGCAGCAGCGCCGCAACGGTCTGCAGGTTGTTCTTCACCCGATGGTGGATCTCGCGGATGGTCGCGTCCTTGCTGAGCAGGGCGCGGTCACGGCGCTTCACCTCGGTGACGTCGCGCACCAGCACCGCCGCCCCGGCGAGCATGCCCTTCGGGGTCAGCGCCAGGGTGCGTAGCAGCACGGTGGCGCTGCGGGCGTCGACCTCCATCCGGCGGCCGCCGCGACCGGCGAGCGCTTCCTTGATGTCGGAGACCGCCTCCTGCGCGTCGAACGGGTCGGTGATCAGCGATCGCGTGACGGCGGCGAGATCCTGGCCGGACAGGTCGGACTTCAACCCCATCCGGTGATAGGCGGACTGCGCGTTGGGGCTTGCATAGGACACCAGGCCGTTGCCGTCGAGGCGGATGAACCCGTCCCCGGCGCGGGGGCTCGAGTGCGACGCAGGCTGGTCCTCGACGGTCGGGTAGGTGCCCTCGCTGATCATCGTGACGAGGTCGTCGGCGCAGGCGAGGTAGGCCAACTCGAGCTTGCTGCGGGCCCGCGAGCGGGGCAGCGCTGTGTCGCGGGACATCACCGCGATGATGTGCTCGCCGCAGCGAACCGGCACCGCCTCGCGCAGCGGCGCGTCCTGGTCCGGGGTGATCTCGGCCAGGCTCACCCGCTCCTCGAGGAACGACCGGATCACCTGTGGGTGCTCCGACTCGGAGGCCGGCGTGCCGACCAGGTCCTCGTCGATGACGGTGGGCGCGGTGGTGGGCCGGCACTGAGCGACGCACACCACGCCACCGCCGTCGCTGACCGGTCCCTCGCCGACCCACAGCAGGAGGTCGGCGAAGGAGAGATCGGCGAGCAGCTGCCAATCCCCGACGACCCGCTGCAGGTGGTCCACGGCGGCTCCGGGCAGGTCGGTGTGCTCGGCCAGCAGTTCGCTCAGCGTCGACACGTCTCACCCCTTCCGCCGAGAGCGCCCTTTCCTTCGGTTCTACTCGGCCTGTCGGTTCTACTCGCGTTCTCCGACATTTAGCATGTGCTCTCGCCGGACGGTCAGGAGATCACCGCGATCAGGTCGCCCTGCTGGATGACGTCGCCTGGTTTGACGTCGATCGACGTGACCGTGCCGTCGATCTCCGCGACAACCGGGATCTCCATCTTCATCGACTCCAGGATGACGAGGGTATCGCCCTCCTTCACCGCGTCACCCTCCCCCACGACGATCTGGAACACGGTGGACACCATCTCTGCGCGAATGTCCTCGGCCATGTGTGTGTACCCCTTCGTTCGTCCCGGCCGCCCCGGTGGAAGTCGCTCCGTGGAAGTCGCTCCGGTGGGAATGTCGCTCCGGTGGGCTTACAGCCAACCACACGTGGAACAATGTGCGACGTCTGGAAGGGAGACTCACCGATGGGAAAGCGCGGGCGCAAGAAGCGCAGCCGGAAGAAGAACGCCGCCAACCACGGCAAGCGTCCGAACAGCTGAGTCGGCGCGACACGCGAACGGCCCACTGGCACTACGCCGGCGGGCCGTTCTCTGGTTTCAGCCGTCGATCGGGTCTCTCGACTCCCCGTGCTCGATGACGACCGTCTTGTGGATCTGCAGCACCAGCCGCTGCCGCAGCGCCTCGGGTGCCTTCTCGCCACCGCATTTGCGCCCGATCAGCAGCTTGATCTGCTCCTCGATGCCGTAGCGCTCGAGACACGAGCCGCAGGTGTCGAGGTGGTGCTTCAGCCGTGCCCGGCTCGCCGAATCGCATTCGTTGTCCAGCATCACCCACACGTCGGCGATCACCGCCGAACAGTCGAGTTTGTAGTCGTCGTCGGGCGTGCTCACCGCGAAACCTCCTGCTGCTGTGCACCGTCCGTGGTACCTCGGTTGAATCCTCGTTCGCGGGCCACGTCGGCCAGCAGCCCGCGCAGTTGCTTGCGGCCGCGGTGCAACCGCGACATCACTGTGCCGATGGGCGTGCCCATGATCTCGGCGATCTCTTTGTACGGGAAGCCCTCGACGTCGGCGTAGTACACCGCCATGCGGAACTCCTCGGGCAGTTCCTGCAGCGCGGCCTTGATGTCATCGTCGGGCAGTGCGTCG
Source organism: Aldersonia sp. (assembly GCA_036524855.1). Lineage (GTDB taxonomy): Bacteria > Actinomycetota > Actinomycetes > Mycobacteriales > Mycobacteriaceae > Aldersonia. Next base: position 7,561 of record DATDBL010000017.1, read on the forward strand.
AGCGCCTCGACCTCCGCCGAGCGCAGCCCGGTCGAGGTGTGTTCGGCGGTCGCGGCGAGCTGCCAATCGGTGATCTCGTCGGTCGGATACTGGGCCGGTTGGCGCTGCTTCTTGCGGTAGGAGTTGATGTAGGTGTTGGTGAGGATCCGGTAGAGCCACGCCCGCAGGTTCGTGCCCTCCCGGAAGCTGCGGAAGGCCGTGAACGCCTTGACGAACGTCTCCTGCACGAGGTCCTCGGCGTCGGCCGGATTGCGCGTCATCCGCAGCGCGGCGCCGTAGAGCTGGTCGAGCATCGGCAGCGCGTCGCGTTCGAACCGCGCCGCGAGCTCCGTTTCGGTCTCGCTCTGCTGCGCCGCGCCCTCGTCGCCGCCCAATGTCACCCCTTCGGTTCCCGTCGACCGATCGATCGCCGGAGATGCCCAATCTACCGGCATCCGATCGATCGGCTCTTCGAGCACGGCCAGCGGCGGCACGGGCGGCTCCCTTCGCATTCGTGGACGGGCGGGATAACCCGACTCGGCGGGTGCAACGCCGACGGGCGGTGCGGTGTTCCCGACGGTCCCGGACCTACCCTCGTGCCATGGCCGGTGCCGCTACCCCCGCGACCCGCGTGCTGGCGCAGGCGCGCATCGAACACGTCGTCTTCCGTTACCCCCACGACCCGTCCACGCAGGCGTTCGGCGAGGAGGCGGTGGACGCGCTGATCGGCGAGGTCGGCGCCGAGCCGGCGCAGGTCTTCAAGACGCTGGTGGTGGAGTTGAGCGATGCCAAGCTCGCGGTCGCGGTCCTGCCGGTGCCGCGGCGGATGTCGCTGAAGGCCGTCGCGGCGGCGCTGGGTGCGGCGAAGGCGTCGATGGCAGACCCGGCCAAAGCGGAGCGCTCGTCGGGCTACGTCACCGGCGGCATCTCGCCGCTGGGGCAGCGTCGGGTGCTGCCGACCGTGATCGACGCGTCGGTGAATGACTGGGATCGGGTCTACTGCAGCGCGGGCCGCCGCGGGCTGGAGATCGGACTCGCCCCCGCCGACCTGGTCCAGCTCACCGGCGCGGTCATCGCGAAGATCGTGGCGGGTTGACCGCGCCGGGAGTCCCTACCCCCACGACCCGGTGGGCAGGCAGACCGACCCGAAGCACGGCGGGGGTGGTGGCGGAACGAGGTTCGGCGAGGGCGGCGGGAACGGGGGTGGGTTGATGCCGGGCGCCGGCGCGTCGGTCTCCCTCGTGTAGCGAGGGGCATTGGTCGTCGTGGTGTACGAGGTGGTGGGGCGCGGGTAGGTGGGGTAGGAGGTCGGTTCCTTGGTCGTGGTGGTTGGCCGCGTCGTGGTGGGCAGCGACGTGGTCGTGGTCGGCGTGGGGTCCGTCGTCACCGTCGTGGGTGTCGGCACGTCCGTCGGAATGGGGATTCGGGGGGTCGTGATGGTCGGCAGCGCGGGCTGGGTGGCGGCGGAAGACACAAGCAACGGCATCCCCAGCCCGACGGCGGCGGCCGCTGCGGCGGCGATGAGCGCGGAACGCACCGCAAGTGTGTTCATCGGTCGATTCTCCGAAAGCCATCGTAGTCGCGATCGCGAGGTCGGCGCGGCTCACAGCAGCCTGATCTGCTCCCCGACCTCGCTGTGGGCATGGTCGACCGCCGCGACCAGCTCGGACCCGTTGTTCTTGACACTGTTCACCCGGTCCGACACCCGGCGCAGCTCGAGTCCGGCCACTACCTCGGGACCGGGCCGTTCCAGCAACGTCGCCGGCGGCGGGCGGTCGGGATCGAGCCAGCTCGCCCAGTCCCGCTCGGGCATGATCAGCGGCATCCGGTCGTGGATGTGGGTCAGCTCGCCGACCGCGTCGGTGGTCAGGACCGTGCAACTGAGCAGCGTGGAATCCGCCACGGCCGGGTCGCGCCACGCCGACCACAGCCCCGCCATGTAGATCCGGCTCCCATCGGCCGGAGTCATGAAGAACGGGGTCTTGGTCGGCTTGCCGTGGGGACCCGGTTCGGTGAGCCACTCGTACCAGCCGTCCATCGGCACCAGGCAGCGCTTGTACGCGAACGCGTCGCGGAACGCGGGCGTGGTCGCCGCCTTGTCCGCGCGGGCGTTGAACAACGGCTTGCCCTTCGCCGGCACGCCGGGCGCGGCCGGCTTGGTCCAGTGCGGAACGAGTCCCCAGCGCATGCGCCGCACCCGCAGCTTCGGGTCGTCGTCGGGATGCCCGCGGTCGTGCCGCGCGACCACGGTCAGCACCTTCGTGGTCGGCGCGACGTTGTAGTTCCGCCCGGCCTCCTCGGGCAGTAACTCCTCCGCCGGGTCGGTCTCGTCGATCGCGTCGAGTTCGACGGCGAGCAAGCGTGGCTCGACGGTCGTCGCGTATCTGCCGCACATGAGTCCATGCTGGCACGGCGCGCCGACATCAGTACGGGTCCGTGCGAGCGAACAAGAGCGTGCCTCGCTTCGTAACCCGCAGCAGAACTGGGAGCCCGATCGCGCCGGCCTCGGCAGCCGTCGGGTGAGTTCCGGCGGCTCGGGGAACGGCTCGAAAGACCCCCGGCCCGAACGCAGCCCGGCGCTATGCGGGTGGAGCGAGTCGGGCGAGTCGTTCGATGTCTCGGCGTAGTGCAGCGACCGTTGCGGCGAAGTCGGTCTGTTCGGTGTCTGCAGCGCGTTCGCTGACCCACTGGCGGATCAGCGCTGAGGGCGTTAGATGAGCTTGTTCGGCGGCTGCTCGTACCGCGTCGTATAAAGCGGGTGGCAACCTAACCGAGAAGACTCTGGAGCTGGCCGCTTCGCGTGCCTCCTCGGCAGCGGCAGCGCCTTCTTCATCGACGTACTCGGCCGCGGTCGCATCCAGCAATTGGTCGATCTCGGTCTGAGAGCGTTTCGTCATCGTGTGCCTCCAGATAGCTCCGCCGCTCCGCCCGGTGGTCTTCCACGCCGTGACACCCCACAACTCATCGTCGATAGCCAGCACGATCACGGTAATCACGAACCCGGCGGCCGGTGAGGAACCGACGATGCGCACCGCACCGGTCCGTGACCGCGGGTCCGGATCGCTGACCACCGCGCTGACATCGGCCACCGCCTCCCGAGCCCCACTCGACATCGATATCGGTGGCGTCGGTAAGCCGATCCGAGCGGCGGGCAATGTGCTCGGCTCGGGCCTGAGTCCAGCGCACCTTCACTTACACAGCGTAGTTGGTTCAACTACACGGCGCCAGAGAACCGGTCGCCCCAAGAGGAATGGGCGCCGACACGCGTGCCGCCGAACTGGACTGCGTGGCTCGGCAGCGCGCGGTGAGGTACACGTGCCCTGCCGCGGCAGCGGTGACGGGTGCGAGGTCGGCTGGCTCACCCCGAACGTGGGGTGGCGCGCCGCCCCAGCACCGGCTGGGCGCTGCGGCCGCCGTCGAAGCGGCGGTCCCACGGCATTCGACCATGCGCATCGGCCCACACCAGCTGCCGAGCAGTGACCTGCGGCCCCTCGATCGCGATGGCGAAATCCATGTGGGCGTCGGGATGTTCGACCTCCACAGTTTCCACGAGTAACCCATCCTCCAGGGTTGTCCGGGTGCCGGCGGCGAACGGAGTCCCACACATCACCACGCCCGCCACGTGATTGAGAAACGAGCCGGCGAGTGCCGGTTCCAGCCCCGTCACCAGCAACTCCGGCAGCCCGATTACGTGTAACCCGATGGTGTATGCCCAAGGCGCACGGGCATTTTCGACGTACTTAACCGCCCACCCGTGCTTGCGGATGATGGTGCGTACGTTATCGAGCGCGTCCTCGATGGTGGCCTCCGGGTGGTCGCACATCCAACACATGGCACTCCCTTCCTGTCGTCGTCGCCGCCAGTGTGCGCCGGGGGTACGACAAATCACGCGGGCGTCACAACCGGAACGCGACCTGATCCGAGCTACCGTGGCCCGTCGCGCCCACCGCATCGATCACGATCTTGTGGCCGCCGACACGACCGGGATATGCGGCCACAACATCGTGATCAGTGCGAGTGCGGCGGAGCACCCCCGCCCGGCCGCGAGACCGAGCGTACGGCCTCCGACACGCCGGGAAGTGCGGCCACAACAGCGTGATCAAGCGCCAGCACACGGCCCCGGCAGGCCAACGACGACGAATGTGCTCTGGTGGCGGTGCCGACGCGACGTTTGCCGCCATGGGAGCACACTCGTGCGCAACCCCGCGCCCGAGAGCGCACCTGTCGTCGCTTCTTCTCGCGATTTGCGACGAAAGGTGCGCTCCCGGCGAGGGTGGGGACCGCGGACCGACCGGATGGGCGAAGATGGACGGCGTGAGTCAGTGGAATGCCCCGACCGTCGACGGACCCGTGCGAGCGACCGTGGAACTGCCCGGGTCGAAGTCGATCACCAACCGGGCACTGGTGCTCGCCGCGCTCGCGACCGGCCCGTCGACGCTGACCGGCGCGCTGCGCAGCCGCGACACCGACCTGATGATGGCGGGGCTGCAGGCGATGGGCACCGGGATCGACGCGAACGACACGACGGTCAAAGTCACCCCAGCCCCACTGCACGCCGCCACCGTCGACTGCGGCCTCGCCGGAACGGTGATGCGCTTCCTCCCACCGGCCGCGACGCTGGCCACCGGTGTCGTCGCGTTCGACGGCGACGAGCACGCCCGCACGCGACCGCTCGGCACGATCCTCGACGCGCTGCGCCACCTCGGCGCCGACATCGACGGCGACGCCCTGCCGTTCGCGCTGCGCGGCACCGGGAAACTGCGCGGCGGAGCGGTCACCATCGACGCGTCGGGGTCTTCGCAGTTCGTCTCCGGACTGCTGTTGTCCGCCGCCCGGTTCGAGCGCGGCGTCACCGTCACCCACCGCGGCGGGTCGCTGCCGTCGATGCCGCACATCGAGATGACGGTGCAGATGCTGCACACCTCCGGTGTGCGAGTCGAGGCGACCGACGCGTCCTGGACCGTCGCTCCCGGACCGATCGCCGCCGTCGACTCGAGCATCGAACCCGATCTCTCCAACGCCACCCCGTTCCTCGCCGCGGCGGCGGTGACCGGCGGCGCGGTGTCGGTCCCGCGCTGGCCGACCACCACCACCCAACCCGGCGACGCCATCCGCGACATCCTGATCCGGATGGGCGCGCGAGCCGATCTGCGCGCCGGCACGCTCACCGTCACCGGCCCCGACCGGCTGCGGGGCGTCGACATCGACCTGCACGACGTCGGCGAACTCACCCCGACCGTCGCCGCGCTCGCCGCCCTCGCCGACACTCCGACCGTGCTGCGCGGCATCGCGCACCTGCGCGGTCACGAGACCGACCGACTCGCCGCCCTGCGCACCGAGATCAACGCCCTCGGCGGCAAGGTCGTGGAGACCGACGACGGACTCCAGATCACCCCTGCACCGCTGCGGGGCGGGGTCTGGAACTCCTATGCGGACCACCGGATGGCGACCGCCGGCGCGATCCTCGGCCTGCGGGTGCCCGGTGTCCTCGTCGACGACGTGGAGACGACCGCCAAGACGCTGCCCGGGTTCGTCGGCCTCTGGCACGGGATGCTGGGGGTCACGGCCTGAGCCGGCGCGAGTACGACGAGTCCGACGTCCGGGTCCGCCCGGGCCGAACGTCGCGTCCGCGCACCAAGACTCGACCGCGCCACGACGACGCCGAGACCGCGATGGTGGTCTCCGTCGACCGGGGCCGGTGGGGGTGTGTGTTCGGCGGGGATCCCGACCGTCGGGTGGTCGCGATGCGGGCGCGCGAACTCGGCCGCACCCCGATCGTCGTCGGCGACGACGTCGGCATCGTCGGCGACCTGTCCGGCACGCCCGACACCCTGGCCCGCATCGTTCGGGTCGCGGAGCGCCGCACCGTGCTGCGCCGCACCGCCGACGACACCGACCCGTACGAACGCATCGTCGTCGCGAACGCCGAACAACTCCTGATCGTGGTCGCATTGGCGGACCCGCCGCCGCGCACCGGGTTCGTCGAGCGCGCGATGGTCGCGGCCTTCGCCGGCGGCCTGCAACCGGTGCTGTGCCTGACGAAGAGCGACCTCGCCCACCATGCCGATTTCGCCGGGATGTTCACCGACCTCGACCTGCCGATCGTGCTGGGTGGCGCGACCGAACCGCTCGACGAGGTCGCCGCCGTGCTGCACGGTCGGGTCACCGCGCTGATCGGGCACTCCGGGGTCGGCAAGTCGACGCTGGTGAACCGTCTGGTGCCCGACGCCGAACGCGCGGTCGGCGAGGTGTCCGGGGTCGGCAAGGGCAAGCACACCTCGACCCAGTCGATCGCACTGCCACTTCCCGAGCAGGGCGGCTGGGTTATCGACACTCCCGGCATGCGGTCGTTCGGGCTCGCGCACATTTCCCTCGAGGACGTGATCGCGGCGTTCACCGACCTCGCCGGAGCGATCGAGGACTGCCCACGCGGGTGCACCCATCTCGGCCCGCCAGCGGATCCGGAGTGTGCACTCGACGACCTCACCGGCCGCTCCGCGCGGCGGGTTGCCGCGGTGCGGTTGCTGCTCGCCGCGTTGCGTGCGGGCGAGGCGTGGTGAGCCGTCAGGGCAGGCGCGCCAACGCGTCAAGTCCCACCTGCAGGTCGGGCGGGGCGAGGTCGCCGAGGATGGCCCGCTGGGCGACGAACCCCATCAGCGTGGCGAGCAGGACCTTGCCGACGGCCTCCACCGTCGCGTCGTCCACCGCAACGGTGTAGGTTTCGGAGCTCTCGAACCACTCCCGCGCCACCCCACTCAGCACCGCGCGCAGTCCGCGGTAGCGCTCGGTCAGCGCGGCGCGCAGTTCCGGGTTGCGCGGCGCCTCCGCCCACGCGAACAGCGCGATCACCGTGGGGTCGACCGACCCGTCCTCCAGCGTGGCGATGATCACCCGGACCAGGTCCGCGAGCGTCTGCCCCGGGCTGACCTCGGGCGCGGTGGCGAGTACCTCGCGGGCGGTGGCGCCGAGCAGGTCGAGCGTGTCCTCGATGGTGGCCTCGATCAGGCTGCTCTTGCTAGGGAAATACCCGTACAGTGCGCCTGCGGAGAGCCCCGACTCCGTGATCACGTCCTCCATCGAGGTCAGGTGGAAACCGTTGGCGGCGAAGCGGCGTCTTGCCGCGGCGATGATCTGGGCGCGCCGTGCGGCGCGGTGCTCGGGGGTTACCTTCGGCATCCCCCGACATTAAAACCGAATGTTCCTTCTTGACAAGGCGCGAGCGGCAGGGGGACACTTTTCCCAAGAAAAAGAAGGATCATTCGTTTTAGGAGGAGTCATGCCACACCGGGCACTTGCCAACCCCCGGAACCGAACCGCCGCCGTCGGAATCGCTGCCGTCGGAGTCGCGGTCGCGGCGGCGGTCGCCGTGTTCGTCGTCGCGTTCGCCTGGCCTGCGGTCAACCTCGCTCCCCGCGACCTCCCGATCGGGGTCGTCGGACCCGATCCGTTCGTCGCCGCGGTGGAGCAGAAGCTCGACCACGCACATCCGGGCGGCTTCACGCTCGCTCGCTACGCCGACGCCGCCGCCGCGACCGAGGCCATCCGCGACCGCGACGTCTACGGCGCCGTAGTCGCCGGCGATCCTCCGACCGTCCTCGACGCCCCCGCGGCAAGTCCGGCGGTCGCGCAACTGCTCGACGGCATGGCCGCCACGCTCGCAGGTACGCCGCAGACCCACGCGACGCCGGTGGTCGCGCTGGCGCCCGACGACCCGCGTGGCACAGGATTCGCCGCCGGCGCCTTGCCGATCGTGATCGGCGCGCTGCTCGGCGGCGTCGCCTCCGCACTCGCATTCGCGTCCGCGCGGCAACGCCTCGCCGCGGCGGCCACCGCCGCGGTGCTCGCCGGACTCACCGCCGCGACCGTGCTGCACACATGGCTGGGCGTGCTGCCGGGCAGCTTCCTCGCGGTCGCCGGCGTGCTCGCACTCGGCCTCTTCGCGGGCAGCGCCTTCATGGTCGGGGCGTATTCGCTGCTCGGCAAGCCGGGACTCGGCCTGGGCGTGCTGCTGATCATGGTGCTGGGCAACCCGCTCTCGGGCGCGACGAGCGCGCCGGAACTCCTGCCGACCGGGTGGGGCGCGCTGGGTCAGTGGCTGCCGCCAGGGGCGATGACGACGCTGCTGCGTTCGGTCGCGTACTTCGACGGCGCCGGTGCACTGCAACCGACGCTCGTGCTGACGGGGTGGATCGCGCTGGGTCTGCTGCTCGCGGCGCTGGCCGGTCGGCCCACCCGCGCGGCCGCGACCCGCGTCGACGCGCTGGTCACCACCTGAGCCCGAACGCGACGAGGGGCACGGCCGATCGGCCGTGCCCCTCGTGTGTGTTGCAGCTCAGGCGCTGCGCTCGAGCGTCTGGAGTGTGTCGTCGAACTGCACCGGCATGACGTTGCGCATCCGCTTGGCGCGACGGCGCTGGCGTCCCCGTTCGGAGAGCTTGCCGAACAGTCCGCGCGGCTTGCCCGCGGTCAGCGCGGTCTGCAGACCGTGCCGCTCCCCGGTCACCGGGTCGAACGTCGAAGACACGTCGCCGTGGAACTTGCGCTCCGACGCCGTCTCCGGCGCGTCGTCCGCCGTCGCCTTGAGGTACTTGTTCGGCAAGGCGAGCTTGAAGATCGTCCGCCACGACTTCGCGTACTGCACCGCCAACGGTCCGCTGGTGTATGGCAGGTCGTACTTGTCGGCCAGCTCCTGCACCCGCACCGAGATCTCGGCGAGCCGGTTGCTCGGCAGATCCGGGAACAGGTGGTGCTCGATCTGGTAGCTCAGGTTGCCGCTCATGAACGCCATCACCGGACCAGCGTCGATGTTCGCGCTGCCGAGCATCTGCCGCAAGTACCACTGACCCTGTGTCTCGTTCTCCAGGTCCTTCTTGGTGAACTTCTCCGCGCCGTCGGGGAAGTGACCGCAGAAGATCACCACGTTCGTCCAGACGTTGCGGATGATGTTCGCCGTGAAGTTCGCGCTCAGCGTCGACTTCCATGCCGGCCCGGTCAGCGCCGGGTACACCACGTAGTCCTTGGCGACCTGCCGGAAGATCTTGTTCAGCACCTCGTTGCGCTTCTCGACGAACTCCTCGCGCGGCACTCGGCCCTGCGCGACCTTGCCCAGTTCGAGGTGCTGGGCGGCGACGCCGTACTCGAAGAACATCTGCAGGACCAGGTTGTACACCGGGTTGCCGAGGTAGAACGGCACCCACCGCTGATCGCGGGTGACGCGCAGCAGGCCGTAGCCCACGTCGTCGTCCATGCCGACCACGTTGGTGTACTTGTGATGGATGTAGTTGTGGGTCTGCTTCCAGTGCTCGGACGGCCCCGCGTTGTCCCACTCCCACGTGGTGGAGTGGATCTCCGGGTCGTTCATCCAGTCCCACTGCCCGTGCATCACGTTGTGCCCGAGTTCCATGTTCTCGATGATCTTCGCGACGCCGAGCATCGCGGTGCCGAGCAGCCACGCCGGGCGCTTGCGGCTGCCGAACAGCACTGCTCGTCCACCGATCTCGAGGCTGCGCTGCAGCCGGATCGTGTTGCGGATGTACCGGGCGTCGCGTTCGCCGCGCGATTCCTCGATGTCGCGGCGGATCGCGTCGAGTTCGGCGCCGAGCGCCTCGACGTCCGCCTCGGTGAGGTGGGCGTACTCCTTGATGTCCGAGATGGCCATCGCAGTGACTCCTACGAATTGGTCTGTGTCGTGCTCGACGACGAGCACCTGACTTACTCCATCGTAGGTTACGAGACCGTAGGTTACGAGTGAGTACAACTTCTGTGACGCAGAACACAGTCTAGTCAGCGAAGTTCAGCCAGCGAAGATGTTGACGGCAGCGATTGCGGCCCGCAGCGCGGAGTCCGGTCCGTCGGCGCCGATCGCAATCGCCCACCTGCGGCGCTCGTTGCGCTCGCAGTGGACGAAGGTCGCGATGCCCTCACCGGTGTCGATCTGGTGGAACGACAGGATCTCCAGCGCGTGCCCCGCGTCATGCAGCATCGCCGACAGCGCCGAGATCGGCCCGGTGGCGACGGTGGCGAAGTGCCGAGTGCGATCGCCGAAGGTCAGCGTCGCCTCGAAGCGGTGCCTGCCGGCGCCGAGCGAGGAGCTCGACCAGCTGCCGAGTCGGGCCGGGCCGCTCGGTCCGTAGGTCTCGACGAACTCGGACCAGCTCAGGCCGGCGGCCTCGGCGCGCAGGCCGCGCGGCATCGGGCGGCCGTAGCGCGCGGCGAAGGGATCCGTGGTGGTGGTGGTATCGAGAAATGCGGTTGCGGTCTGCACGTGATCGGTCTTCCTGCAAGAGCGGAAACGACCGACGACGATGGTGTCGAGCAGCTCAGTAAACCTCGACAGGCCCGCAGCGAGGGGCCGGTCGAATGGACCCCGCTACGGGTGAGCTACGAGCAGACCGCGTGTCATGAGTGTCGAAGATAAGGCAGTGACGGCGGCCACGCAAGCGCGATTCAGGATCGGGTTGCGCGTGCCTCAGCGATCACGGCCCTCAGCGGTCACGACGCAGTGCGACCTTCGCGTCACGCAATGCCGAACGCAGGCCGCGCCGCTGACCGGTCACCGGATCGACCCGCAGCCGCGCCACCGTGCCGCCGAGCGCGGTGAACTTGCGTTCCGAGCTGGTCTCCGGGGCGTCGTCGGCGGTGCGGCGCAGGAAACGGTCGGGCAACGCGAGTTTGTGGATGGTGCGAAACGCCAGCAGATACTGCCGGCTGAGCGGGCCCGTCGTGTAGGGCAGGTCGTACTTCGCACACAGCACCCGCACCCGCTCGGCGATCTCCGCGTACCGGTTGCTCGGCAGATCCGGGAACATGTGGTGCTCGATCTGGTAGCTCAGGTTCCCGGTCATGAACGCCATCACCGGGCCCGCGTCGATGTTCGCACTGCCCAACATCTGGCGCAGATACCACTGGGCGCGGGTCTCGTTCTCGAATTCGGCGACGGTGAACTTCTCCGCGCCGTCCGGGAAGTGCCCGCAGAAGATGACCAGATACGCCCAGACGTTGCGGATCAGGTTGGCAGTGAGGTTCGCCGTAAGTGTCCGCTTGAACCCGGGCCCGGTCAGCGCGGGGTAGATCACGAAGTCCTTGGCCATCTGCTTGCCGGCCTTGGCGTAGAACTCGCGGTCGGGCCGCGTCAACATCCCCTGATGCGGACCACCGGCGGCTTCTTTCTGAATGCTTAAGTCGTGCAGCGCAATTCCCCACTCGAACGTCGCGGCGAGGATCACGTTGGCGATCGGCTGGAGCAGGTTGATCGGCCGCCACGCCTCGTCGCGGGTCATCCGGAGGATGCCGAAACCGACGTCGTCGTCCATCCCGACGATGTTGGTGTAGGTGTGATGGGAGTAGTTGTGGGCGCGCTTCCACTGCTCCGAGGGCCCGGTCATGTCCCACTCCCACGACGTGGAATGGATCTCCGGGTCGTTCATCCAGTCCCACTGCCCGTGGCTGACGTTGTGCCCGAGCTCCATGTTCTCGATGATCTTGGCCAGCGACAGCAGCCCGACCCCGGCCACCCACGCGGGGCGGTAACGACCGGCGAACAGGGTCGCCCGCCCGGCGATCTCGAGCGCGCGCTGCGCCCGGATGACGCTCCGGATGTAGCGCGCGTCACGCTCGCCGCGTGACTCCTCGATGTCGCGGCGAATGACGTCGAGCTCGCGCCCGAGCGCCTCGATATCGGCATCCGTCAGGTGGGCATACGCCCCGATGTCGGTGATCGCCACCAATGATCCTTTCGAGCTCCGACGGCTATGCCTCGAGCGTGCAGTCGCCGGCCGCGGCCGAGATGCAGGTCTGGATTCGATCGCCCGGGCCGTGTTCCTTACCCGACCGCAGATCCCGGATATACCCCTCGGTCAGCGCCACCACACAAGTCTGACAGATACCCATCCGACATCCGAACGGCATCGCGACGCCCTGATCCTCGCCGGCCTGCAGCAGGGTGGTGGCGCCGTCGACCGCGACGCTGCGATCGGACTTGCTGAACGTGACGGTGCCGCCCTGGCCGGTGTCGGCCACCCGCGCGATCTCGAACCGCTCGAGGTGCAGCCGGTCGTGGATCCCCTCGCGCTTCCACAGGTGCTCGATGTCGTCGAGCATCGTCACCGGTCCGCACGCCCAGGTCTGGCGCTCGCGCCAGTCCGGAAAGAGCGCTTCGAGCGAAGAGAGGTCGAACTTGCCGCCGGTGCGGGTGAGCTGCACGTGCGAACGGAAATCCTGGTGGCGGGCGTGTAGGTCGGCGAGTTCGTCGGCGAACATGACATCGTTCGCGGTCGGAGCGGAGTGCACGTGGATCACGTCGGGCAACTCGTTGCGGTGATCCATGGTGCGCAACATCGCGATGACGGGGGTGATGCCGCTGCCCGCGGTGAGGAACAGAATCTTCCTCGGCGGCGGCTCGGGCAGCGCGAAATTGCCCTGTGGCGTCGCGAGTCGCACGATCGTGCCCGCGGGGACGCCGCCGACGATGTGCGTGGACAGGAAGCCCTCGGGCATCGCCTTGACGGTGATCGAGATTAGCTTCTCGTTCCAGCTCGGCGACGACGTCAACGAGTAGGACCGCCAGTGCCAACGGCCCTCGATCCGGATGCCGATGCCGATGAACTGGCCCGGCAGGTACTTGAAGTCGAAGCCCCAACCGGGTTTGATCACCAGCGTCGCGGAGTCGGCGGTCTCCTTGCGCACCTCGACGATCTGACCGCGCAGCTCCCGCGCCGACCACAGTGGGTTCGCGAGATGCAAGTAGTCGTCGGGCAGCAGTGGCGTGGTGACCCGGGCGAGCACGCCGCGCACCGCGTTGAACCGCGGTTGCCCGGCCGACTTCTCGGCCGCGGGGTACTCGAGCCATTTCTTGAAGTCCATCGACATGTCCGTTCCTCCTGTCTCGAGCTACGACAGTCAGGTTACGGTACCGTAGGTTACGGTGCAGTAATCCATCTCATATCCGTTATAGCAATTCCAGCAGAAAAGGGAGTTCCTGGGCGGCGTACCAGGCAAGTTCGTGGTCCTCCGCGTCGCCGAGCACGAACTCCGCATCGGGATCACCCAGGTCGGCGGCGTCGACGTGGCGCATCGCCTTGGCGATCGCCTCCTCCGCCTCGGCGAGGTCCACGTGCACGGACGCCACCTGATCGTATGCGACCGGGCCGGTCAGCCGCACCACCGCGAAGTCGAGGTCGGGGCGTGGCGTCGCACCGTCGACGTCGGCGGCGAGCACGGCGCGGCGGGTCAGGTGCGGCTCGTCGCCGGACTCCTCGCTCGCCAGCAGCCGCAGCGACGCCCGCGCGGCCTCCGCCATCGCGACCTCGGCGAGTTCCTCGTCGTCGCCGGCGGAGTACGCCTCGCGCAGCGCCGGCGTCACCGCGAAGGCGGTGCCGTTCACCGCGGCGACCTGCCGGTCGGCGACCAGTGCCCTCAGCATCCGGACGGTCGCCGGCACGTACACCCTCACCGCCGCGCGTCCTGTTCACGAGCACGCATCGAGCAGTTCCTCCATCGATTCTCCGATCAGCGCGGTGACGACGTCGACATCGGCCATGGCGTCGCGGTCGGCGTTGAAACCGTAGTAGACCCTGCCGTCGTAGGAGGTGATTCCGATGCTCAGCGCTTGATTGCGCAACAGCGGCGACACCGGATACATCTCCAGCATCCGCGAGCCGCCGACGTACATCGGCACCTGTGGCCCGGGCGCGTTGGTGATCACGAGGTTGAACGTGCGCTGCGAGAACCCCGCCGCGGCCCGCACGCTCATCGCGTGCATGCTCGCCGGCGCGAACCCGGACAGTCGCACCAGGGTGCGCGCGGTGACCGGCAGTTGCAGGCTGCCCTGCGCCTTGGTGGCGTGCGCGATGTGCGAGAGCCGGATCACCGGGTTCGGCTCTCCCACCGGCAGGTCGATGAGGAACGACGTCACCGTCGACTGCGGACCGGACTCGTCGAGGTACACCGACATCGGCACCACCGCCCGCAGCGTCGTGGACCCGGTGATCGGCTCGCCGCGCGACTGCAACCAACTGCGCAGCGCGCCCGCGATGACGGCGAGGACGACGTCGTTGATCGACCCACCCGAGTGCGCGCGCACCCGGCGGTAGTCCTCGAGGTCGGTGCTGGCCATGGACACCCGACGGTTGCGGGAGGTGGTCGCGTTGAGCGGACTGGTGGGGGCCGACGACGTCGGCACGCCCAGCACCCCGACCATGCCGCTGAGCGCCTTCACCGCGGACTCCATCACCAGGCCGACCTCCTCGATCCGGCGGCGCCACACGGCGACACCCTCGACCGGGCGGGTCACCAGGTGGGCAAGAGCGCCGACCGCGAGCGAGACGGGCGAGGGCTCGTCGGCGGGCAGCCAGAGGTCGGCGGCGACGTCGCGGTGTTCGCTGCTGGTGTCGAGGATGACGTGCCCGATCTCGAGCGCGTCGGTGCCGTCGACGAGCGCCGCCGAGGTCTTGATGAACAACGCGACCCGGTTGCCGGCCACGGCCTCGACGAGGAACATCTCCCACAGCGGGCGGGTGGTGTCGAACGGTCGCGAGATCAGCCGGGCGACGAGATCGTGCAACTGCTCGCGGGTGCCCGGCTTCGGCAGCGCCGAGCGCCGCACATGGTAGGTGACGTCGAAGTCGCGATCGTCGATCCACACCGGTGCGCCGAGGCCGAACGGCACCTCGCGGACCTTCATCCGATAGCGCGGCACCAGAAACAACCGTTCCTCGACCAGCTCCAGCAGCGTCTCGTAGTCCAGCGCACCGTTCGAATTGTCAAGTATGGCAAGCGATCCGATGGCAACCGGGTTCTTGCTGGACTCCAGCGAGTGGAACGTCGCGTCCTGCGGCGTCAGCCTGCTCACCACGGTGTCGCTGCTCCCCTCTGTCGACGGTGCTGGTCCTTGCTCGTCCACACGATATGGGTTCGCCTCGACGGTCCGCGACCCGAGTCGGAACCGTGCGGTGCGCCGCGGCGTCAGTTCGAGCAACGAAGTCCCGCGACATCGAGGTGAGTCCAGATGAGCGAGCGCAGATGACCGATCCCGTACCCGTACCCGCGCGGAAACCACGTTCGCTGCTGAGCCGGGCACCGCGCACCGAACCCGTCCTCGAGGTACGCGGCGGCGGTGTCGACACCCCAGGTGGTCTGGTGGCGGCGTTGCACGCGCCGCGGGGCGGTCCGCACAGCGGCCGTCGCGCGCGGGCACCGCTGCCGGAACCGAAACCGGTGGACCTGGTCGGCGTCGACGGCACGGCCGCGGCGCAGCGCTTCGCCGAGCACGCGATGCGTCTCGTACTCGAGGTCCTCGACCGGCGCCGGCCGCCCGAACATCTGCGCGCGGTGGCGGAACCGGCGCTGATAGACATGGTGCGGGTGGTGTCGCTCGGCGGCGCCCCGGGCGGCGGCCTCGGCGCAGCACGGTTGCTCCGGGTGCACCTACGGCCGGCGACGCCGCGGATCGTCGAGGTGTTCGGCAACTACGAACGCGGTCCCCGCGTGTTCGCGGTCGCCGGCCGCATCGTCGCCGCGAAGAAGCCGCCGCACGCCTGGCGGATCGAGGCGCTGCACATCGCGTAGGGTGCCCCGCTCGACCGCTACTTCCGCTTCTTCGACTTCGGCGCCTTGCGCTGTGGTTTGGCCTGTGTGCGCGCCGCCTCGCGACGCTCACGACGGGTGCCCGATCCGCCCGCGGCCTCCGCCGCGCCGGCCGCCTCTGCGGACCTGCGGACGCTGGCGTGGCCGCCCTCGTCGGGGCCGGTGTAGGTGAGTCGGCTGGGTTCCTCGTCGTCGAGTCCCTTGGCGCGCAGGGCCGCCGGGGCGGGGGCCGTCGGGGCAGGGGCCGCGGCACGTTCGGCCACGGCCTCCCCGGTGTGCAGCGGCGCAGGCGCAGCGGTCT
>DATDBL010000018.1:0-2714 GCA_036524855.1 Aldersonia sp.
GGTCGTAGCCCGCGCGGACCGGCGCGACCATTCAGCAGATCCGCGGGAGTTGCTCGCCCACCGGCAGATCCACCACCCGGGTGCCGCCGAGCGCGGTGCGCGCCACGACCATCCCCGCATGCTCGGCGACGCAACGCCCGATCGTGGTCGCCCCCGTGCCGAGCGGGTGCGCCCGCATCGCCTCGAGCACCGCGTCTGCATCGGCTGCCGGTACGAACGCGATCAGCTTGCCCTCGTTGGCGACGTACAAGGGGTCCAGCCCGAGCAGCCCGCACGCGTCGCGCACCGCGTCCGGCACCGGAATGGCGCGCTCGTCCAACTCCACCCCGACGTCCGAGGCCTTCGCGATCTCGTTCAGCACCGCCCCCACCCCGCCCCGGGTGGGGTCGCGTAGCACGTGCACATCCGTACCGGTGTCCAGCATCGCCGCGACCAACCCGTTCAGCGCCGCCGTGTCGCTCTCGACGGTAGTGCCGAACTCGAGCCCCTCCCGACAGCTCAGTACAGCCACCCCATGCAGCCCGATGTCACCGCTCACCAGCACCACGTCGCCCAACGCCCCGCGATCGGGCCGGATGTCGGCGCGAGCATCCACCAGGCCTATCCCGCTGGTGTTGACGTACACCCCGTCGCCGTGGCCGGCGTCGACGACCTTCGTGTCGCCGGTGACGAGCGTGACCCCCGCCGCCAGCGCCGCGGTCCCGATCGCGTGCGCGACGGCGTCGATGTCGCGCAGCGCGGTCCCCTCCTCGAGGATGAACGCCGTCGACAGCACGAGTGGCTGCGCGCCGGCCATGGCGAGGTCGTTGACGGTGCCGTTGACGGCGAGGTCGCCGATGCTCCCGCCGGGAAACACCAACGGCTTCACCACGAACGAGTCAGTCGAGAACGCCAGCCGCGAGCCGTTGACGTTCACCACCGCCGCATCCCCCAGCTCCGCCGCGGCCGCCGGCCCGAACGCCGGCAGGAACAGGTGCTCGATCAACTCGCCCGACATCGCGCCGCCGCCACCGTGACCCATCACGATGTTGGGCGAATCCCGCAGCGGCGCCGGGCACACCCAACTCTCCGGGTCGATCGTCACCCGATCAGGCATGGCTCACCTCGAGCCGCCGGTACAGGTAGTAGGCGGCGCACGCCCCCTCCGAGGACACCATCGTGGCGCCCAACGGGTTCCGCGGCGTGCACGCCGTCCCGAACGCCGCGCACTCGTGCGGCTTGATCAACCCCTGCAGCACCTCACCGGACCGGCAGATCGAGGACTCCGCGGTGTGCAGGTCCGCGACCGAGAACCGGTACTCCGCGTCGAACGCCCGGTACGCGGGCGCGAGCCGCCACCCGCTGCGCGGGATCATCCCGATGCCGCGCCAGGCCCGGTCCGTCACCTCGAACACGTCCGCCAGCATCGCCTTCGCGGGCGTGTTGCCCTCGGCCCGCACCGCCCGCGGGTAGGCGTTCTCCAGCTCGTGCCGACCGGATTCCAGCTGGATCACCGTGCGCCGGATGCCCTCGAGGATGTCGAGCGGTTCGAACCCGGTGACCACGATCGGCACGCGGTACTTCTCGGTCAACGGCGGGTACTCGGCGGTGCCCATCACGCTGCATACGTGTCCGGCGGCGAGGAAGGCCTGCACCCGGCAGGTCGGCGCCTCCATGATCGCCGCGATCGCGGGCGGCACCAGCACGTGCGAGACGAGCAGCGAGAAGTTCGTGATGCCCAGCCTCTTCGCCTGGTACACGGTCATCGCGTTGGCGGGAGCGGTGGTCTCGAAGCCGATGCCGAAGAACACGACCTGCCGGTCCGGGTTCTGCTGCGCCAGCTTCAGCGCGTCCAGCGGCGAGTACACGACCCGGACGTCGCCACCCTCGCTCTTGATCCGGAACAGGTCCTTCTCGCCGCCGGGCACGCGGAGCATGTCGCCGAACGAGCAGAAGATCACCTCCGGCCGCGACGCGATCTCGAGCGCCTTGTCGATGATTTCGAGCGGGGTCACGCACACCGGGCACCCGGGTCCGTGAATCATCTCGATCTCGTCGGGCAGCAACTGGTCGATGCCGTGCCGGATGATCGAGTGGGTCTGCCCACCACAGACTTCCATGATCGCCCAGCGGCGGTCTGTCGCGGCGCGGATCTGGTCGATGAGCTTGCGCGCCAGGTCCGGATTGCTGAACTCGTCGAGGTACTTCATTGGTCGCTCTCCTGCTGTGTCGTTTCAGAAGCGGGCACCGGTAGGCCGGCCTGCTTGGCCGCGATTTCGAACCCGTCACCGAATTCCTCGTTGAGCACCCCGAGGTGCTCGAACTCCGCGAGCGTGCGCAGCGCGGATTCCTCGTCGAGGCGCTGGATCGCGAACCCGACGTGCACCATCACGTACTCGCCGATCTGGGCATCGGGAATGTACTGCAGGCACACGTCTTTGCGGAGGCCACCGAAGTCGACCACCGACATCAGCGTGCCGTCCTGTTCGTCGAGGCTGAGGATCTTCCCCGGGACCGCGAGACACATCGCCCTCTCCTAACCCGCGTTGCCGACCATGAGCTGACCCAGCGCGATGCCGCCATCGCCGGGCGGGACGTAGCGGTGGGTCAGCACCTCGAACCCCGCCGCCCGCAACCGAGTACACGACAGCGCAAGCAGCGTCGGGTTCTGGAACACGCCGCCGCTCAACGCGACCGTCACCAGTCCCGCCCGCTCCGCCTGCGCGACAATCGCA